>CAUULS010000010.1:0-73473 GCA_963546055.1 uncultured Streptococcus sp. | reverse complement strand
AAGTAGGCAACGATGGTACAGCAACAGTAACCTTCCCAGATGGTTCAGTAGCAGTCTTGACCCCAGCTAAGACAGTGAAAGAAGCTGATTCAAATGGCGTTAAGACCCCAGCAGTCACTCCAGTAGTGAATCCATCAGCTCTTACAGATGCGGAAAAAGCTAAGGTAGCCGACGAAGTTAAGAAAGCTAACCCAACAGCAAGCAAGGTAGAAGTAGGCAACGATGGTACAGCAACAGTAACCTTCCCAGATGGTTCAGTAGCAGTAATTGCAAGTGAGAATACTGTTAAGAAAGCAACTAAAGAGTCAGCTGCTAGCCAATCAGCTAAGAAAGCTGGAGCGAAAGAATTGCCAAATACTGGTACAGAACAATCTAACGCTTCACTTGGTCTAGCACTACTTGCAGCAGCGACAGGTGGACTTCTCTTCGCTAAAAAACGCAAGGAAGAAGAGTAAAATATTACTCGGATAAAGCAAACTTGAGAATCTTGATTCTATGAGCTTGCTAGAAAAACCGTAAGAAGAAATTCTTACGGTTTTTTTGATGGATAATGATTAGGAAAATAGTGAAATGTCAGTCTTACAGATCTTTGAAATGTTAAAAATTTATAGTAAAATGAACCAAAAATAGCATATAATATGGTATAATATTCTTATAGTATATTAAATAGATTTTCGTAAAAAAGTTCTCTGCTATTGTGAACGAACAGGTAGTGTAACAGAAGCATCACACGTTTTCCAAATCTCACGTAATACCATTTATGGCTGGTTAAAACTGAAAGAGAAAGCAGGAGAGCTAAACCATCAAGTAAAAGGAACAAAACCAAGAAAAGTTGATAGAGATAGACTTAAAAACTATCTTACTGACAATCCAGACGCTTATTTGACTGAAATAGCTTCTGAATTTGACTGGCATCCAACTACCATCCACTATGCTCTCAAAGCTATGGGCTACACTCGAAAAAAAGAGCCGCACCTACTATGAACAAGACCCAGAAAAAGTAGCTTTATTTCTTAAAAGTTTTAATAGTTTAAAGCATTTAGCACCTGTTTATATTGACGAAACAGGATTCGATACTTATTTTTATCGAGAACATGGTCGGTTATTAAAAGGCCAGTTAATAAGAGGTAAAGTATCTGGAAGAAGATATCAGAGGGTTTCTTTGGTTGCAGGGCTAACAAATGGTGAATTAATCGCTCCAATGACTTACGAAGAAACAATGACGAGCGACTTTTTTGAAGCTTGGTTTCAGAAGTTTCTCTTACCAATATTAAATACACCATCAGTTATTATTATGGATAATGCAAGATTCCATAGAATGGGTAAGCTAGAACTCTTGTGTGAAGAGTTTGGGCATAAACTTTTACCTCTTCCTCCCTACTCACCTGAGTACAATCCTATTGAGAAAACATGGGCTCATATCAAAAAGCACCTCAAAAAGGTATTACCAAGTTGTAATACTTTTTTCGAGGCTCTTTTGTCTTGTGCTTGTTTCAATTGACTATATTTTAGAAGCGATATTGTACGATTCTAGATTCAATCTACTATACATGATTTTAATGCCGTCATATTGACATACAATTTAATTTTTAATATAATTCTTGCAGGAGGATAGGTCTAATGAAAATAATAAAAAAATTGATGCAAATCGCATTAGCAGTCTTTTTCTTTGCTTTGCTAGCGACAAGTACCGTATTGGCGGATGATGCTGATTCAGAAGGCTGGCAATTTGTCCAAGAAAATGGTAGAACCTACTACAAGAAGGGTGAGATCAAAGAAACGGCCTGGAGAGTGATTGATGGCAAGTACTATTATTTTGATCATGTATCAGGTGAGATGGTTGTTGGATGGCAGTATATTCCCATGCCAGATAAAGGTAGTACAATTGGTCCTTACCCAAATGGTATCAGATTAGAATATATGCCAATGTCAAGATGGTACTACTTTAATCAAGATGGCGTACTACAAGAGTTTGTTGGCTGGCAACAATTAGAGGTTAGAGATTCATTAACTGTTGGTAAAAAACATGGTGAAGGCTTTGAAGGCCCAGAAGTTCTTAAATTAGCAAATTATTACTTTGATGAAGATCATTCTTTAAAGACAGGTTGGCTCTACGATCAATCTAACTGGTACTATCTAGCAAAAACAGGTCATTTAGGAAAAGACTACCTTGGTGGTGAAAGACGTACGGGTTGGATAAACGATGATTCGACTTGGTACTACCTAGATCCAACAACTGGGATTATGCAAACAGGTTGGAAATATCTTGGCAACAAGTGGTACTACCTCCGTTCATCAGGGGCTATGGCAACTGGCTGGTATCAGGAAGACTCCACTTGGTATTATTTAGATGCTCAAAATGGCGATATGAAGACAGGTTGGGCTTATGTCGGTAACAAGTGGTACTATCTCCGCTCATCAGGAGCCATGGCAACTGGCTGGGTGAAAGATGGTTCAACTTGGTACTACCTAAATGCAAGTAATGGCGATATGAAGACAGGCTGGTTCCAGGTCAATGGGAAATGGTACTACGCTTATAGCTCAGGTGCCTTAGCAGTGAATACCACTGTAGATGGCTACTACGTCAACTATAATGGCGAATGGGTTCAATAATGAAAGAGGCGATTGTGAAGGAAACAATCGCTTTTTTTGTGAAAATATAATAAAATAGATAGGAAAGAATAAATACTTGTGTGAAAAATGAGACGGTCTCATCGTCTAGCAAAAAGGAAAAAATGACAAAAAAAGTTGGTGTCGGTCAGGCACATAGTAAGATTATTTTAATAGGAGAGCACGCTGTCGTTTACGGTTATCCTGCCATTTCCCTGCCTCTTATAGAGGTGGAGGTGACTTGTAGGGTGATTCCTGCTGAAAGTCCATGGCGTCTTTACGAGGAGGATACCTTGTCTATGGCGGTGTATGCTTCGCTTGAGCATCTAAATATCAAGGATGCTTGCATTCGTTGTCAGATCGACTCAGCTATTCCTGAAAAACGGGGGATGGGTTCGTCAGCAGCTATCAGCATAGCAGCCATTCGTGCGGTTTTTGACTACTATCAAGCCGAACTGCCTCATCATGTATTGGAAATTTTAGTCAATCGAGCAGAGATGATTGCCCATATGAATCCGAGTGGTTTGGATGCCAAGACCTGTCTTAGTGACCATCCTATCCGCTTTATTAAGAACGTAGGATTTACAGAACTTGAGATGGATTTATCTGCCTATTTGGTGATTGCAGATACGGGCGTGTATGGTCACACTCGTGAAGCCATTCAAGTGGTTCAAAGCAAGGGGAAGGATGCCCTACCGTTTTTGCATGCCTTGGGAGAATTGACCCAGCAGGCAGAAGATGAGATTAGACAAAAAGATGCTGAAAAACTGGGACAAATCTTCAGTCAGGCACATTTACATCTAAAAGAAATTGGTGTCAGCAGCCCTGAGGCAGATTCCCTCGTTGAAACGGCTCTGAGCTACGGTGCTCTGGGTGCCAAGATGAGTGGTGGTGGGCTAGGAGGCTGTATCATAGCCTTGGTAGCCAATCTGGACCAAGCACAAGAACTAGCAAAACGATTAGAAGAGAAAGGAGCTGTTCAGACATGGATCGAGAGCCTGTAACAGTACGTTCCTACGCAAATATTGCCATTATCAAATACTGGGGAAAGAAAAAAGAAAAAGAGATGGTGCCTGCTACTAGCAGTATCTCTCTGACTTTGGAAAATATGTATACAGAGACGACCTTGTCACCTCTACCAGCCCATGCGAAGGCTGATGCCTTTTATATCAATGGTCAGCTCCAAAATGAGGCGGAGCATGCCAAGATGAGCAAAATCATCGACCGCTACCGTCCAGATGGTGAGGGCTTTGTCCGTATCGATACCCAAAACAACATGCCAACCGCAGCGGGTTTGTCCTCCAGTTCCAGCGGTTTGTCCGCCTTGGTCAAGGCTTGCAATGCTTATTTCCAGCTTGGTTTGGATCGGAGTCAGTTGGCACAGGAGGCTAAATTTGCCTCAGGTTCTTCTTCTCGGAGTTTTTATGGACCACTGGGTGCCTGGGATAAGGATAGTGGGGAAATTTACCCTGTAGAGACTGACTTGAAACTAGCTATGATTATGTTGGTGCTAGAGGACAAGAAAAAACCAATCTCTAGCCGTGATGGGATGAAACTCTGTGTGGAAACCTCGACGACCTTTGATGACTGGGTCCGTCAGTCTGAAAAGGACTATCAGGAGATGCTGGTTTATCTCAAAGAGAATAACTTTGCCAAGGTTGGGGAATTGACTGAGAAAAATGCCCTCGCTATGCATGCTACGACCAAAACTGCTAGTCCAGCCTTTTCTTATCTCACAGATGCGACTTATGAGGCCATGGACTTTGTCCGCCAGCTCCGTGAGCAGGGGGAAGCCTGTTACTTTACCATGGATGCCGGTCCAAATGTCAAGGTTCTTTGTCTAGAGAAAGACTTGGAACATCTCTCAGAACTCTTAGGTCAACGTTATCGCTTGATTGTGTCAAAAACAAAGGATTTGAGTCAAGATGATTGCTGTTAAAACTTGCGGAAAACTCTATTGGGCGGGTGAGTATGCTATTTTAGAACCAGGGCAGTTAGCCTTAATAAAGGCCATTCCTATCTATATGAGTGGAGAGATTGCCTTTTCTGATAGCTACCGTATCTATTCAGATATGTTTGATTTTGCAGTGGACTTGACGCCAAATCCTGCCTACAGTTTGATTCAAGAAACAATTGCTTTGATGAATGACTTCCTCGCTGATCGTGGGCAGACCTTGCGACCTATTTCTTTGGAAATCCGTGGAAAAATGGAACGAGAAGGGAAAAAGTTTGGTCTAGGCTCTAGTGGTAGCGTCGTTGTCTTGGTTGTCAAGGCTCTGCTGGCTTTGCATCATCTTTCGATTGATCAGGATCTCTTATTCAAGCTGGCTAGCGCAGTCCTGCTCAAGCGAGGAGACAATGGCTCTATGGGAGATCTTGCCTGTATTGTGGCAGAGGATTTGGTTCTCTACCAGTCTTTTGATCGAAAGAAGATAGCTACTTGGTTGGAAGAAGAAAACTTGGCGACAGTTTTAGAGCGTGATTGGGGCTTTTCTATCTCGCAAGTGCAACCAGCTCTAGAATGTGATTTCCTAGTGGGATGGACTAAGGAAGTGGCTGTATCAAGTGACATGGTCCAGCAAATCAAGCAAAACATAGACCAGAACTTTTTAACTTCCTCAAAAGAAACGGTAGCTACTTTGGTAGAATCCTTGGAGCAGGGAAATGTAGAAAAAATCATCGAGCTAGTGGAAACAGCCAGCCAGCTTTTAGAAGGCTTGAGCACAGATATTTACACGCCTTCGCTTAGACAGCTGAAAGAAGCCAGTCAAGAATTGCAAGCCGTTGCCAAGAGCAGTGGCGCTGGTGGCGGTGACTGTGGGATTGCCTTGAGTTTTGATGAGCAATCAACTGAAACCCTTAAAAACCGTTGGGCCGATCTGGGGATTGAACTCTTATACCAAGAAAGGATAGGACATGACGACAAATCGTAAGGATGAGCACATCCGATATGCCCTTGAGCAGAAAAGCTCTTATAATAGTTTTGATGAGGTCGAGTTAATCCACTCTTCACTACCGCTCTATGACCTAGATGAGATTGATTTGTCTACAGAATTTGCAGGTCGCAAGTGGGACTTTCCTTTTTATATCAATGCCATGACGGGTGGAAGCGAAAAAGGTAAAGAAATCAATCAAAGACTAGCTCAGGTGGCAGAAGCCTGTGAGATTTTGTTTGTGACGGGCTCTTATAGTGCAGCTCTCAAGGATCCAACAGACGATACTTTTTCTGTCAAATCTAGCCATCCAAATCTCCTCCTTGGAACCAATATTGGATTGGACAAGCCGGTTGAACTTGGTTTGCAGACCGTGACGGAGATGAATCCTTTACTTTTACAAGTGCATGTCAATATCATGCAGGAATTGCTCATGCCTGAGGGAGAAAGGAAGTTTAGAAGCTGGCAATCGCATCTGGCAGATTATAGCAAGCGTATCCCTGTTCCTCTTGTTTTAAAAGAAGTCGGTTTTGGCATGGATGTCAAGACCATCGAGAGAGCCTATGAACTGGGTGTTCGAACCTTTGACCTGTCAGGTCGTGGTGGCACCAGCTTTGCCTATATCGAAAACCGTCGCAGTGGTCAGCGTGATTACCTTAATCAATGGGGGCAGTCTACGATGCAAGCCCTTCTCAATGCCCAAGACTGGAAAGATAAGGTAGAGCTCTTGGTTAGTGGAGGGGTTCGGAACCCGCTTGATATGATGAAGTGCTTGGTCTTTGGTGCCAAGGCTGTAGGACTGTCACGTACCGTTCTGGAATTAGTTGAAACCTATTCCGTTGAAGAGGTGATTGGTATTGTCCAAGGCTGGAAAGAAGACCTGCGTTTGATCATGTGTGCCCTTAATTGTGCAACCATAGCGGATCTGCAAAACGTAGACTATATTCTTTATGGAAAACTAAAAGAAGCAAAAGATCAGATGTAGAGAGGTCGGGACAAGAATCCCGCCCTTTTTTGTAGCCTTTTGTCAACTGTGGTGGGCTGAAAGAAGCTAGCTTGTAGGAGCGTTTTCTGTCCAATCTCCTTTTCCATCCTCAGACCGAGGTGTCTTTTTTGAATTGTGATAAAATAGAAGGGAGAGGATACAGCTATGAAAAAATTTCAAATCTTTTTATTTATTGAAGCCTGTCTATTGACGGGAGCTCTGATTTTGATGGTATCAGAGCATTTTTCGCGTTTTCTGCTGATTCTATTCCTCTTCTTGCTCTTGCTCCGCTATTATACAGGTAAAGAGGGTAACAATGTGTTCCTCCTTGTGGCAACCATTCTTTTCTTTTTCATCGTCATGCTCAATCCCTTTGTGATTTTAGCCATCTTTGTAGCGGTGATCTATAGCCTCTTTCTTCTCTATCCAATGATGAATCAAGAAAGAGAGGAGACCGATTTGGTCTTTGAAGAGGTGGTGACGGTTAAAAATGAACGCAATCCTTGGTTTGGCAATCTCCATCATTTCTCTAGTCACCAGACCTGCCAGTTTGACGATATCAACCTCTTTCGCCTCATGGGCAAGGACACCATTCATTTAGAAAGAGTTATCCTAACCAATCATGACAATGTCATTATCCTTAGAAAGATGGTGGGAACGACTAGGATTATCGTACCTGTAGATGTGGAAATCAGCCTCAGTGTCAACTGCCTCTATGGAGATCTAACCTTCCTTCATCAGCCTAAGAGATCCCTCCGCAATGAACACTATCATCAGGAGACCAGAGACTATCTCAAGAGTAACAAGAGCGTCAAGATTTTCCTAACTACTATGGTTGGCGATGTGGAGGTGGTCAGAGGATGAAAAAGCAATCGTATCTGTTAATCGGGCTGACTTCTTTCCTCTTTATCCTCTTTTTGACCAATAGTCTGCTTGATATTTTAAATCTTGATTGGACGTATTTGTTACAAGATATTGAGAAAACAGAGAAACTAATCTTCTTGATTTTGGTCTTTAGCCTTTCCATGTCCTTCTTTTTTGTCCTCTTTTGGCGGGTGATGGAAGAAATTTCACGCAGAAAAATGCAGGTCAATCTCAAGCGACTGCTAGCAGGAAAAGAAGTAGTTTCTTTTGCAGATCCAGACTTGGATGTCAGTTTCAAGTCCTTATCTGGCAAGCTGATTCTCTTGACAGAAGCTGTTCAAAAGGCTGAAAACCAAAGCCTAGTCAAGGAAGAAGCAATCATCGAGAAAGAACGGAAGCGGATAGCGCGTGACTTACACGATACGGTTAGTCAGGAGTTGTTTGCGGCCCATATGATTTTATCAGGTGTCAGTCAGCAGGCTTTGAAGCTTGATAGAGAAAAGATGCAGATCCAGTTGCAAAGTGTCGCAGCCATCCTAGAAACAGCCCAGAAAGATCTACGGGTCTTGCTCCTGCATTTGCGACCAGTTGAGTTGGAAGAGAAGAGTTTGGTTGAGGGGATTCAAATCCTCTTAAAAGAGCTTGAGGACAAGAGTGATCTCAAGGTTAGTCTCAAGCAAAATGTCTCTAAATTGCCCAAGAAGATTGAAGAGCATATCTTCCGTATTTTACAGGAGTTGATCAGCAATACCCTTCGCCATGCCCAAGCATCTTGTTTGGATGTCTACCTCTATCAGACAGATGTTGAATTGCAGCTGAAGGTGGTAGACAATGGGATTGGTTTCCAGTTGGGGAGCTTAGATGACTTGAGTTATGGACTGCGAAATATTAAGGAGCGGGTCGAGGATATGGCAGGAACAGTTCAACTCTTGACAGCACCTAAGCAGGGACTGGCGGTTGATATCCGTATACCCCTGCTAGACAAGGAATCATAAAGGAGTAAAGATGAAAATTTTACTGGTAGATGACCATGAAATGGTCCGATTGGGCTTGAAAAGCTACTTTGACCTCCAAGAAGATGTAGAAGTTGTGGGCGAGGCGGCCAACGGTGTTCAAGGGATTTCCTTGGCTTTGGAACTGCGTCCAGATGTCATTGTCATGGATATCGTCATGCCTGAGATGAATGGGATTGACGCAACCTTAGCCATCCTCAAAGAATGGCCTGAAGCGAAGATTTTGATTGTGACCTCTTACCTAGACAATGAAAAAATCATGCCTGTCTTGAACGCTGGTGCTAGGGGCTATATGCTCAAGACTTCAAGTGCGGATGAATTGTTGCACGCTGTTCGTAAGGTTGCTGCTGGAGAGCTTGCTATTGAACAAGAGGTCAGCAAGAAGGTTGAATACCACCGCAATCATATCGAACTCCATGAGGATCTGACTGCGCGTGAGCGAGACGTGCTCCAACTCATCGCCAAAGGCTACGAAAATCAACGCATCGCAGATGAACTCTTTATCTCTCTCAAGACGGTTAAGACCCATGTGTCTAATATATTGGCAAAGTTAGAAGTCAGTGATCGCACCCAGGCTGCGGTCTATGCCTTTCAGCACCACTTGGTAGGGCATGAGGACTTTTAGATGAGTCTTACAGATTTACTTGAGGAGCTAGAAGCGGCAAAAGATCCGCATAGAGCTGGCCCCATGGAAGCCTATATGCGCCATCAATTTTCCTTTCTAGGTATTGCAGCTTCTGAAAGAAATGTCCTTTATAAAAAATACTTTCCAAGTGCGAAAAAAACAAAGATCATCGATTGGGATTTTGTGGACACTTGCTGGGAAAAGGATGCTAGAGAATACCAATATGTGGGCGCCAACTATTTGAAAGCTATGCAATCTTATTTGACAGAGAGCGATTTGCCTAAGCTTGGGCGTCTAGTCGTGACCAAGTCCTGGTGGGATACGGTGGACATCCTAGACCGAGTTGTAGGAAGTTTAGTATATGACAAGCCAGAACTGGGAGAAATAATCCTCCAATGGAGTTTATCAGATAATATCTGGCTGAGACGAGTCGCTATTGACCACCAGCTCCTAAGAAAAGAGAAAACGGATGTTCAACTAATGGAAAAGATCCTGCTCAATAATTTGGACCAGACAGAATTTTTTATCAATAAAGCCATTGGCTGGGCTCTAAGAGACTACTCTAAAACCAATCCAGATTGGGTAGCACGTTTCATTGAAAAAAACAAGAAAAGAATGGCTGAACTTAGTATCAAGGAAGCTAGCAAGTACCTTTAGCATCATTGAAAAGCGCGTTCATGACTTGAAAAAAGTCGCCCGTTTATGTTATAATAGACTGTATTTAAAAAATTTTAAGGAGAAATGACAGAATGTCTGTATCATTTGAAAACAAAGAAACAAACCGTGGTGTCTTGACTTTTACTATCTCTCAAGACCAAATCAAACCAGAAGTGGATCGTGTCTTCAACTCAGTAAAGAAAACTCTTAACGTTCCAGGTTTCCGTAAAGGTCACCTTCCACGTCCAATCTTCGATAAAAAATTTGGTGAAGAAACACTTTACCAAGATGTTTTGAACGCTCTTTTGCCAAACGCTTATGAAGCGGCTGTAAAAGAAGCTGGTCTTGAAGTAGTTGCTCAACCAAAAATTGACGTGACTTCAATGGAAAAAGGTCAAGACTGGGTCATCACTGCTGAAGTCGTGACAAAACCTGAAGTAAAATTGGGTGACTACAAAAACCTTGAAGTATCAGTAGATGTAGAAAAAGAAGTAACAGACGCTGACGTTGAAGAGCGTATCGAACGCGAACGCAACAACTTGGCTGAATTGGTTATCAAAGAAGGTGCTGCTGAAAATGGCGACACTGTTGTCATTGACTTTGTTGGTTCTATCGACGGTGTTGAGTTCGACGGTGGGAAAGGTGAAAACTTCTCACTTGGACTTGGATCAGGTCAATTCATCCCTGGTTTCGAAGACCAATTGGTTGGACACTCAGCTGGCGAAACTGTTGATGTTATCGTAACATTCCCAGAAGACTACCAAGCAGAAGATCTTGCAGGTAAAGAAGCTAAATTCGTGACAACTATCCACGAAGTTAAAGCTAAAGAAGTTCCAGCTCTTGACGATGAACTTGCAAAAGACATCGACGAAGAAGTTGAAACACTTGCTGAATTGAAAGAAAAATACCGCAAGGAATTGGCTGCTGCAAAAGAAGAAGCATACAAAGATGCAGTAGAAGGAGCAGCAATCGATAAAGCTGTAGAAAACGCTGAAATCGTAGAACTTCCAGAAGAAATGATCCACGAAGAAGTTCACCGCTCAGTAAACGAATTCCTTGGAAACTTGCAACGTCAAGGTATCAACCCTGACATGTACTTCCAAATCACTGGAACTACTCAAGAAGACCTTCACAAACAATACGAAGCAGAAGCTGAGTCACGTACTAAGACTAACCTTGTTATCGAAGCAGTTGCCAAAGCTGAAGGATTTGACGCTACTGAAGAAGAAATCCAAAAAGAAATCGAACAATTGGCTGCAACTTACAACATGGAAGTTGCACAAGTTCAAAACTTACTTTCAGCTGATATGTTGAAACATGATATCGCAATCAAAAAAGCTGTTGAATTGATCACAAGCACTGCAACAGTAAAATAATCTTAAAAGATAAAAAGCCCACCTAATCAGGTGGGCTTTCTGCTGCTCTATTTCCCAAAAATCTCTTTGAGGTCTGCGTCTGTAATCCCAATCATAGCGGGAATATTAGACCAGTTTTCCTCGGTGAGGATGTAGGATAGAGGAGAATCCTCTTGATTTGTCGTTTCAGTTGGGGCTGGGCTGGTTTGGTTAGTGGCTTCGACCAGATCCTGAAAACGCTCAATCAGATAGGTCTTACGGGCAGTTCCGATATGTTTGACTGCATAGTCAAAGGCCTGTAATTCGCCTAGTAAGATGAGCTTGCTCTTAGCCCGTGTAATAGCTGTGTAGATTAGATTGCGTTCCAGCATGCGCTTGCTAGTGCTGGTGATGGGAAGGATGACAACGGGAAACTCACTCCCTTGTGACTTATGGATACTCATGGCATAGGCTAGCCGAATCTTGTACCATTCATTTCGAGGGTAGACGACCTCATTGCTATCAAAATCAATGACAATCTCGTCTTGTTTGGATTCGGTGTATTTTCCAGGAATCAAATCTGTGATGTAGCCTAGGTCTCCATTAAAGACATTGACTTCAGCGTCGTTGACTAGGTGAATGACCTTGTCCCCTGTTCTATAGTGGCATTGGGGAGCTTCAAAACTGACTTGGTCTTTTTGTGGAGGATTGAGCAGGTCTTGCATGAGTTGGTTGATGGCGTCAATACCAGCAGCTCCTCGATACATAGGCGCCAGCACCTGAATATCACGAGCCGGAATGCCACTTCTGAGGGCGGCACCAAGAATTTTCTCAATCGTAGCTGGGATATGGTTACTCATAATTTCAAAGTAGGAGCGGTCTGCCTTTTTCTGGGTAAAGTCAGCTGGCAAGATGCCTTGTCGAATCTGGCTAGCTAAGGTAACGATAGTTGATTCCTCGCTCTGACGGTAAATCCGTTCCAAACGAGTCTGCGGTATCAGGGGTATCTGGAGTAGGTCAGCTAGGACCTGACCAGGACTGACAGAAGGTAGCTGGTCACTATCACCCACGATGAGGATTTTACTGTTTGAAGAGATGTTGGAGAAGAGTTGGTTGGCTAGCCAAGTATCCACCATGGAAAATTCATCAACAATGATAAAGTCGGCATCCAGACAATCATCTAGATGGCTGGTATCATCATCACCCGTCATTCCCAAATGACGGTGTATAGTAGCGCTAGGTAAACCTGTCAATTCATTCATGCGTCGAGCGGCTCGACCAGTTGGTGCAGCGAGAAGAATAGGTAAGTTGCTCTTTTTCTTGAGATCGAGTCCTTCTAAGAGGGCATAAACAGCGATAATCCCATTGATAACGGTGGTCTTACCAGTACCAGGTCCGCCTGTTAGGATAAAGACCTTGTTCTGGATAGCATCGCAGATAGCCTGCTTTTGGATGCTATCGTATTGGATACCCAGTTCTTCCTCAACACTAGAGATATGCTTTTGAATGGTTTCTAAATCTTGACTTTGTTTCTTTCCTTTTTCAAGGATACGAACCAAGTGACTGCGAATGCCTTCTTCAGCGAAAAAGAGGCTATTATCAAAGATTTTGGTGTCAATCTGCTGAACCTTGTCTTCTTCGATGAGGTAGGAGAGTTCTTGGGCAACTTGGCTGGGATCCAGTTCCACGGGACGGGAAGACTCGAGGAGAGTCAGGGTCTGTTCCAGCAAATCACGGGCTTCCATATAGGTATCGCCCGTATCCATACAGCCTTGAAAGAGACTGTGGACAAGACCTGCACGAAAGCGCTCGGGAGCTTGGCTTTCGATGCCTAGTTCGGCGGCTAATTGGTCAGCAATGGTAAAGCCCAAGCCCTTGATATCCTCAACCAGTTGGTAGGGATAATTTTCGACAATATCCAGCGTTTCGTCCTTGTAAAAGTCTTGAATCTGAAAGGCTAGTTTATTGGGAATGCCGTAGTTGGCCAGTTTAGCCAAGACCATTTCTGTCCCATAGTTTAGGCGGAGGGTGGAGACAAAAGCCTCACGGTTTTTGGCAGAGAGCCCAGCAATGCTTTCCAGCTTTTCAGGATGCTCCAGAATTTCGTCTATGGTATTTTCGCCATAGGTATCAACGATTTTCTGAGCTGTCTTGAGTCCAATTCCCTTAAAATGGCTGCTGGAAAAATACTTGACCAAGCCCTTGCTAGTGGGTTTTGCTCGCTCATAACGACTGATCTGTAGCTGTTCACCATACTTGGAGTGCTGAACGATTTGCCCCCAAAAAGTATAGTCTTCGCCCTCAATCACGTCAGCCATGGTTCCTGTAACGATGATTTCAAAATCGTCAAAGTCCTCCGCATTGGTATCTTGGATATCTAGGAGGAGGATGCGATAAAAATTACTGACATTTTCAAAAATAATACGTTCAATGGTGCCTGAAAAATAAACTTCCATAGGTTTCCTTTTTGATAGAAAAAGAGCTGGGATAGAGTTCTCAGTTAGGCTTTTCTTGGATCTGGAACTTGGTACAAGATATCGCCAAGTTCCAATCTAATCCTAAAAGGCTAACTCAAAAATACTATCACAGCATCTGGTTGCTGGTTTTAAAAGATTCCGATACGGTTGAGTGGCCAGAAACGGAATTTGGCTTCCCCTTTGATTTGACTGGCCTTAAAGGTTCCAACATGGCGACTGTCGCTAGAAACCAAACGGTCATCTCCAAGGAGGAGGTATTCACCTTCAGGTACTGTAAAGCTGAAGCTGGTGTTGAAATTTACATCGACAGTAAAGGCCTGAGCCTTCTGAGCAAGGCTTCTAAAATAGACCCCCTTATCCCCTTCAAAGCCTTTCCCTGAATAAGTGCTCTGAAGTTTGTCGTTTTTAAACTGTTGGAGGTAGTCTGCTAGGTAAGGTTCGTCCGTTTCTTTATCGTTGATATAAAGTTTATCGTTTTCGTAGCGGATGGTATCTCCAGGCATACCGATGACCCTTTTGACAATGTCTTTATTTCCATCCTCCTCATGGGCAACAACGATGTCGAAGCGGTCAATTGGGAGGTGTTTGACGACAAAGAGAATCTCTCCATCAGCTAGGGTCGGATCCATAGAGTGTCCCTCCACACGGACATTGGTCCAGAGAAAGAGGCGACTGAGCCCCACCACTATAATGATGAGGAACGTAAGTCCCCACTCTTTTAGAAATGTTTTAAAATAATTCATAATTTACCTTTCTAGCAGTGTTTTAGCTTTTTCAGTATTTTTAAAATGAAGCTTGGCACAGAAGTTGAGTCCTTTCATACCATAGGCTTGAAGGATTTTGCTAGCAACCTTATCAGATGCAGTTCCAGCGCCACTTGGCAGTTGGTAGCCTAGTTCTCGTCCAAGATTTTCCAAGTTTTCGAGGAAGAGATCACGCGCGATGATGGAGCTAACTGCGACAGCCATGTATTTTCCCTCGGCTTTTTCTTCCAAACTAACCTTGTTTGGGAAATGATTGGCTTCTTGCGTCAAGTATTTGTCATAGTTTTTAGGGCTTGTAAAAGCATCAATCACGATTTTTTCTGGCTGGACTCCTTTTTGGAGAAGGAGAAAGATAGCCTGATTGTGAAGGGCAACCTTTACAGAAACAGCATTGTATCGCTCTCCGATAACTTCGTTGTACTTGCTCGGTGAAAGGAGGAGCTCTTGATGCTGGATTTTTTCCTTGAGGATAGGGGCAATCTGACGAATCTTTTGGTCTGTCAAAGTTTTGGAATCCCCCACTCCAAGTTTTCTCAAGAAGTCATGCTGGTCTGGTGTCACAAAGGAAGCCACGACAGCCAGCCCACCAAAGTAGGAACCATTTCCCACTTCATCAGTCCCAATCATAGGAAAGTCTTGCCCACTGTTTTCTTGTTGAACTTGGTGGCCAAAGAAACTGGCATATTGCTCAGCAGCTTCTCCTTGCAGGAGGACTTTTCCAGAAGTATAGATGGAAATCGTTGCCTGAGGAAGGCGCAAAAAGTAGCGGATATAAGGATTTTTACTAGGACTGAGAGCTTTCTGATACTGACTTAAAAAGCTCTGAATTTCCTGTTCACTAGGTGTGAGTGTGATACTTGCCATAGCTTCTATTGTACCATAAAAGCAGGAGAATTGGTAAAAACTGACAAAGTTAGCGAAATTTGGTATAATATCGTGAGGTGAATTTTATGGCAAATCTAAATCGATATAAGTTTACATTCGGAAAAAAGACATTAACCTTGACAACCGAGTATGACAACCTCTTTATGGAGGAAATTGCCAAGGTTGCGACTGAAAAATACCAAGCAATTAAAGAACAAATGCCTGGGGCAGATGATGAAACGATTGCCCTCCTTTTAGCGATTAACAGCCTATCGACACAGCTTAGTCGTGAGATTGAGTTTGACGATAAGGAGCAGGAGCTTGAAGACCTTCGAAATAAGTTAGTGGCTGTTAAGCAAGAGCAGAGCAAGATTGAGGATTCCCTATGATTTCAATCCTTCTCTTACTGGTTCTAGCTTGGGGCTATTACATCGGCTACCGTAGAGGTTTGGTGCTGCAAGTTTATTATTTCCTCGTGGCAGTGATTTCAGCCTTTGTTGCGGGACAGTTTTATAAATCGCTGGGAGATCACTTCCACTTGCTCATCCCTTATGCCAATCCTCAGGAAGGGCAGGGTACCTTTTTCTTCCCCTCAGACCAGCTTTTTCAGCTAGACAAGGTCTTTTATGCGGGTCTGGCCTACCTTCTAGTTTTCGGAATTTGTTACAGTATCGGACGTTTTATCGGTTTGTTCCTACACTTGATTCCGATTAAAAAGCTCGATGTCAAATGGTTTCGTATAGGAGCAGGTGCTTTGTCTCTATTGGTAACCTTATTTGTCTTGCAAATGGCTCTAACCATTCTTGCAACTGTGCCTATGGCAGCTGTGCAAAATCCCCTTGAAAAGAGCGTGGTAGCCAAGCATATCATCCAGAGTGTCCCTTTTACGACAAACCTTATCAAACAACTCTGGGTGACAAATTTAATCGGATAAAAAGGGCGGGAGTTTTCCTAGCCCTTTGTTTACAGATTGGACAACTTGGACAACTAGGGTCAGTTAAAGTCCAAAAACCTCTAGGCACTACAATTTTGTAAACAAACACACAAGGAAAGAATATGAATACAAAAATACTAGAAACCTTAGAATTTAATAAAATCAAAGCCTTGTTTGAACCTCATATCCTGACAGAACAGGGACTAGAGGAGTTAAAAGCTTTGGCTCCGACTACCAAGGAGGATAAAATCAAACAGGCTTTTGCTGAGATGGAGGAAATGCAAGCCCTATTTGTGGAGCAACCTCACTTTACCATCCTAGCGACACGTGAAATTTCGGCCGTCTGCAAGCGTTTGGAGATGGGGGCGGACCTCAATGTTGAGGAGTTCCTGCTCCTCAAACGGGTCTTGCTTGCTAGCAGAGAGTTACAAAGTTTTTATGCCAATCTCGAAAACGTACGCTTGGCACAGTTGGCGAGATGGTTTGAAAAACTGCATGATTTTCCACACTTGCAAGGGAGTCTCCAAGCCCTAAATGACGCAGGTTTCATAGAAAATTTCGCCAGCGAAGAACTAGCACGAATCCGTCGGAAAATCCATGATAGCGAGAGTCAAGTTCGAGATGTCTTGCAAGACTTGCTCAAGCAAAAAGCTCAGATGTTGACGGAAGGGATTATCGCTAGTAGAAATGGCCGTCAGGTCTTACCTGTCAAGAATACCTACCGCAACAAGATTGCAGGTGTTGTCCACGACATCTCTGCCAGTGGAAACACGGTCTATATCGAGCCACGTGAGGTTGTGAAATTGAGCGAGGAAATCGCTAGTCTGCGAGCTGATGAGCGCTATGAGATGATTCGTATCCTGCAGGAGTTATCGGAACGGGTCCGTCCTCATGCTGCAGAGATTGCTAATGACGCTTGGATTATCGGGCACCTAGACCTGATTCGTGCTAAAGTGCGTTTCACTCAAGAAAGACAAGCAGTCGTTCCTCAACTTTCAGAGAACCAAGAGATTCAACTCCTTCATGTTCGCCATCCTTTGGTCAAAAATGCTGTCGCAAACGATGTACACTTTGGTAAGGAATTAACGGCCATTGTCATTACAGGGCCCAATACAGGTGGGAAGACCATCATGCTCAAAACCTTGGGTTTGACTCAACTTATGGCCCAGTCAGGCTTGCCCATTTTAGCTGATAAGGGGAGCCGTGTCGGTATTTTCGAAGAAATCTTCGCAGATATTGGGGATGAGCAGTCTATCGAGCAAAGCTTGTCTACCTTCTCCAGCCACATGACCAATATCGTAGATATTCTTGGCAAGGTCAACCAGCACTCGCTTTTATTACTAGACGAGCTTGGCGCAGGTACCGATCCGCAGGAAGGTGCAGCCCTAGCCATGGCTATTTTGGAGGATCTTCGTCTGCGTCAGGTCAAGACTATGGCGACGACCCACTATCCAGAACTCAAGGCTTATGGTATTGAAACAGCCTTTGTGCAAAATGCCAGCATGGAGTTTGATACAGCCAGCCTGCGTCCGACCTATCGCTTTATGCAGGGAGTTCCTGGCCGAAGCAATGCCTTTGAAATTGCTAAACGCCTAGGATTGTCGGATGTCATTGTCGGGGATGCCAGCCAGCAGGTCAACCAAGATAATGACGTCAACCGCATCATTGAGCAATTGGAAGAGCAAACGCTTGAGAGTCGCAAACGTCTAGATAATATCCGTGAGGTGGAACAAGAAAATCTCAAGATGAATCGAGCACTCAAAAAACTTTACAACGAGCTCAATCGTGAAAAGGAAACTGAGCTCAATAAGGCGCGTGAACAGGCTGCTGAAATTGTGGAACTAGCGCTAAGTGAGAGTGACCAGATTCTTAAGAACCTCCACAGTAAGTCTCAACTCAAACCTCACGAAATCATTGAAGCCAAGGCTGAGCTGAAAAAACTGGCTCCTGAAAAAGTCGACTTGTCTAAAAACAAGGTCCTTCAAAAAGCCAAGAAAAAACGAGCTCCAAAGGTTGGAGATGATATCGTGGTTCTCAGTTATGGCCAACGTGGAACCTTGACCAATCAGCTCAAGGATGGGCGTTGGGAAGCCCAAGTTGGTTTGATCAAGATGACCTTGGAAGAGAAAGAATTTGATCTTGTTCAGGCCCAACAAGAAGCCCCAGTCAAGAAAAAACAAGTCAATGTTGTGAAACGTGCTTCTGGTCGTGGTCCACAAGCAAGACTGGATCTCCGAGGCAAACGGTATGAAGAAGCCATGAATGAGCTGGAAGCCTTTATTGACCAAGCCCTGCTCAATAATATGGCTCAAGTTGATATCATCCATGGTATTGGAACGGGAGTCATCCGTGAAGGAGTCACCAAATACCTACAAAGAAACAAGCATGTTAAGAGTTTCGGCTATGCTCCACAGAATGCTGGCGGTAGCGGAGCAACCATTGTGACCTTTAAAGGATAGAGAGAAGAAGGATTCTGCATTTTCCAAAAAAAGGCTAAATTTCCTGAAATAAGTGCTGGTTCCCTCTTTTATAGGAAAACTGAGTAAAAACTAATCCACCTTCCTGCTATCCTTCTCCTATAAAAAGTGGTAAAATGGAGGACAGAAAGAAGGAACTGATATGACAACATTATTTTCAAAAATCAAAGAAGTAACAGAACTTGCTGCGATCTCAGGTCATGAAGCGCCTGTCCGTGCCTATCTCCGTGAGAAGTTGACTCCGCACGTGGATGAAGTTGTGACAGATGGCTTGGGTGGTATTTTCGGGATTAAACATTCAGAAGCTACCGATGCACCCCGTGTTTTGGTCGCTTCTCACATGGATGAAGTTGGTTTTATGGTCAGTGAAATCAAGCCAGATGGGACCTTCCGTGTGGTTGAAATTGGTGGCTGGAACCCCATGGTTGTCAGCAGCCAACGCTTTAAACTCTTTACTCGTGATGGTCGTGAAATTCCCGTGATTTCAGGTTCTGTTCCGCCACATTTGACACGTGGAACAGGCGGACCAACCATGCCAGCTATTGCCGATATCGTCTTTGATGGTGGTTTTGCGGATAAGGCTGAAGCAGAAAGCTTTGGCATCCGTCCAGGTGATACCATCGTACCAGATAGCTCTGCAATTTTGACAGCCAATGAAAAAAATATCATCTCCAAAGCTTGGGACAACCGCTACGGTGTTCTCATGGTGAGCGAGCTAGCAGAAGCTTTGTCAGGTCAAAAACTCGGAAATGAACTTTATCTGGGCTCTAACGTCCAAGAAGAAGTTGGTCTCCGTGGTGCGCATACTTCCACAACTAAGTTTGATCCAGAAGTTTTCCTAGCTGTTGACTGTTCACCTGCTGGTGATGTTTATGGTGGTCAAGGCAAGATTGGGGATGGAACCTTGATTCGCTTCTACGATCCAGGTCACTTGCTCCTCCCAGGTATGAAGGATTTCCTTTTGACAACGGCTGAAGAAGCAGGTATCAAGTACCAATACTACTGTGGAAAAGGCGGAACAGACGCTGGGGCAGCTCATCTGAAAAATGGTGGTGTCCCATCTACAACTATCGGTGTTTGTGCCCGTTATATCCATTCTCACCAAACCCTTTACGCTATGGATGACTTCCTAGAGGCGCAAGCTTTCTTGCAAGCCTTGGTGAAAAAATTGGATCGCTCAACGGTTGATTTGATTAAGAAATATTAAACATAGGGGAGATGGTAGGGATGGCAGAACCAAACCTAGAAAGCCTTATAAAAGATCTTTACAACCATGCTCGACATGATTTGAGTGACGATTTAGTTGCTGCTCTCATAGAGACTGCTAAAAAACTGCCTACTACAAATGAGCAATTGCTGGCAGTTCGTCTCTCAGGTCTGGTCAATCTTGAACTGTTCAGAAATCCCAAACACCCAGCACCTGAATTGATCAACTTAGCTCGCTTTATCAAAAGAGAAGAAGCCAAGTACAGAGGAACCGCGGTTTCTGCTATTATGTTTGGTGAACTCTTTAAAATGTTTTGATTCCATTGTGAATCAAAGCATTTTTTATATGTCAGAAAAGCCATTCTTGATTAAGAGACGAAAAAACCACCTAAGTCAAGGTGGCTTCTTACTTATTAAATTTGTTCAGCAATGACCTTTTCAGCTAGGTTCATAGCATGGTCAGACACACGAGTGTAGTGGGAAATGATGTCGATAAAGTTGACCCCTGCTTGCGTTGAACACTCGCCCTTGTTAAGGCGCTTAATGTGGGTCTTTCTGAGAACACGTTCCATATTGTTAATCTCTTTATGGCGCTCAATCAGGCTTTGAGCCTTTTCAATATCATTGTTTTCGACACTATCAAGGGCATCTTTGATAAATGCAGTAGTTTTTTGATAGATATCAGCTAATTCCTCTAGAGCAGCTTCAGAGAAATGAACATCTTTGCGTTGGAGATAGTCTGTTAGGTTGAGCAACCCTTCTGCATGGTCTCCAATCCGTTCCAAATCACGAGATGAATCTAGGATATTGGTCAACACTTCGCTTTCTTTCTGACTTAAGGATTCGCTTGAGAGTCTGATGAGGTAACGAGTCAATTTTTCATCGATGGTGTTGATGGCTTCCTCTGTCTTGTGCCCTTTTTCAGCTACCTTTTCATCCAAACCGATGATATAGTTATAAGAAAGGTCAAAAGCTTTGGCTGCATAGTTCCCCAAGTGCAAGAGTTCTTTTTTGGCATTTCCTAGGGCAATAGAAGGAGATTGCTGGATAAGTTGTTCGTCAAGATAAAGAGGCTCGTACTTGACAACTTCATCTTCACCAGGGATGAGCTTGGTTACAAAGTAGGCCAAAGCTCCGATGAATGGAAATTGTACAATAGTATTACTTACGTTAAAGGCACCGTGAGAGAAGGCAATGGTCATCTCAGGTGAGAGATGAAGGAGTGCCTGGAAATACTCGATCATAGACGTAAATGGACCTAATAAGATTAAGCAAAGAATAGTTCCCAAAACGTTAAAGGTAACGTGGGTTGCTGCAACGCGCTTTGCAGAGACATTGGCTCCAGCTGCTGCTAGGATAACAGTTAAGGTTGTCCCGATATTATCCCCAAAGAGAACTGGTAGTGAACCTTTAAGATCAAGGAATCCACCTGCATAGAGACCTTGTAGAATCCCAATTGTCGCAGAAGAAGCTTGAATGAGGACGGTAATCACTGCACCAGCTACCACTCCTAAAATAGGATTTTGTCCTAAGGTTACCATGTATTCCTTGAATTGTGGTAAATCTTTAAGTGGGCTCATACCGGCACTGATGAGGTTGAGGGCGTAGAAGATTCCCCCGACACCGAACAGAATGCGCCCGATATTGTTTGCCGTTCTGTTTTTTGTAAAGAATAGGAACATGGTTCCAAGGAAAATCAGGGGTAAAGCATACTCGCCAAGCTTGAAACCGATGATAAAGGAAGTAACGGTGGTTCCAATATTGGCTCCCATGATAATTCCGATAGCCTGTCTAAGAGTTAGAAGGCTAGCACTGACCAGTCCAACCGTGATAACTGTAACCCCTGTACTTGACTGAATCAGGGCAGTCACGACAATCCCGACTAGAACACCTAAAAAGGGGTTGCTGGTGTACTTGTCAATGTAAAAACGAAGGCGATCTCCAGCAGCTTGTTGCAAACCGTCCCCCATGGTCTTGATACTATATAAAAACAGTCCTAGACCTCCTAAAAAGTGAAATAAAATTTCCTGCCAATTAATGGACATTTCTTTTTCCTCCGAAAAATAATCGCGGAATTTCTCCTATTCTATTTTAAAGGATAAAAGTAAATCTCACAAGTGTTTTCTCGATATTTTAGTAAGAAATCGCTAACTTTTTTAAATTTCTTCCTTAAGCAGAGTTCTTACTTCAAGTATAAATGTCTGCAAGGATTCTATCCAAATTTAACTGTTTTTTATCCTAGCTATAGTTTATACGTAAAATAGATTGACATCGCTTTCATATAAGATAAAATGAAGATGATCCTGTTCTGGTGGTATGCCATGAGAACAGTTACATTTCATCAAAAGTAAAGCGCTTACTTTATGTTTTGTTAGGAGGATAAGATGAAAGATCTACTTTTTGAAAAACGTTGTCGTTACAGTATTCGTAAGTTGTCGATTGGGGCTTGTTCTTTGATGATTGGTTCAGCTCTATTTGCGAGCCCAGCTCTTGCCGACCAAGTTACTGTCCCTGAGGCAGTTGCAAATACGAGCGCTCAAGCTACCAGCGCTAGTGAAACTGCTAATCCAGACACTACAGCCATCGAAAAACAATTAGAGGAAACTGAAAACAAAGTAGCTGAGCAACCAATTTCAGAAAACACTCCAGCAATAGCTGATTTGGTTAATGAAAAAGAAGAAGCAAAGCCAGCTCCGACAGATAAAGCTGAAAAACCTACTCAACCAACTGACAAAGAAGGAGTCAAGCCTGAGGAAGCACCTCAAGTGGTTGACAATAAAGCCGATAAACCAAGTCTAGCAGACGTTCCTAAAAATGAAGAGAAGAGTCTCCGACCAAAAGAAATCAAATTTGATACTTGGGAAGATTTGTTGAAATGGGAACCGGGTGCGCGTGAGGATGATCCCATCAATCGTTCCTCAGTTGAACTAGCCAAGCGCCATAGAGGTCAGTTGGTTAACGAAAAAGCAAGCAGAAGAGCCAAAGTTCAGGCACTAGCAAATACCAACTCAAAGGCTAAAGACCACGCTTCTGTTGGTGGAGAAGAATTCAAGGCCTATGCTTTTGACTATTGGCAATACTTGGATTCAATGGTCTTCTGGGAAGGTCTAGTTCCAACTCCAGATGTCATTGATGCAGGCCACCGCAACGGAGTTCCTGTTTATGGAACACTCTTTTTCAACTGGTCAAACAGCATTGCTGACCAAGAGAAGTTTGCTGCCGCTTTGAAGCAAGATGAGGATGGCACCTTCCCTATCGCACGAAAACTTGTCGACCTTGCTAAATACTATGGCTTTGATGGCTATTTCATTAACCAAGAAACAACGGGTGATTTGGTAGCACCTCTTGGTGAAAAAATGCGCCAATTCATGCTCTATACAAAGGAATATGCAGCTAAAGTCAACCACCCAATCAAGTATGCTTGGTACGATGCCATGACCTACAAATACGGTCGATACCACGAAGATGGCTTGGGAGACTACAACTACCAGTTTATGCAAAAAGAAGGTGACAAGGTCCCTGCAGATCAATTTTTTGCCAATTTTAACTGGAATAAGGAAAAGAATGACCACTCTGTAGAGATGGCAAAATGGCTGGAACGTAGCCAGTATGATGTCTTTGCAGGCTTAGAATTGCAACAAGGTGGCTCTTATAAGACCAAAGTCAAATGGGATGCTCTCTTAGATGAAAAGGGCAAGTTGCGTTTGTCACTTGGACTCTTTGCACCAGATACAATTACCAGTCTAGGAAAAACAGGTGAAGATTACCACAAGAACGAAGACATCTTCTTTACAGGTTACCAGGGGGATCCAACGGCTCAAAAACCAGGTGATAAAGAGTGGTATGGGATTGCTAATTTAGTTGCGGACCGCACACCAGCAGTAGGACGCACCTTCACTACCTCTTTCAATACAGGTCATGGTAGAAAGTGGTTTGTAGACGGCAAAGTTTCTAAGGATTCTGAGTGGAACTACCGTTCTGTTTCAGGAGTCTTGCCAACATGGCGTTGGTGGCAGACTTCAACGGGGGAAAAACTTCGTGCAGAATATGACTTTACAGATGCCTACAATGGCGGAAATTCCCTTAAATTCTCAGGTGATGTAGCTGGTAAGACAGACCAAGATGTGAATTTGTATTCTACTAAACTAGAAGTAACGGAGAAAACCAAACTTCGGGTTGCCCATAAGGGAGGAAAAGGCTCGAAAGTTTATATGGCCTTCTCTACGACTCCAGACTACAAATTTGAGGATGCAGATGCATGGAAAGAACTGACCCTTTCTGACAACTGGACAAATGAAGAATTTGACCTTAGCTCACTAGCAGGTAAAACCATCTATGCAGTTAAACTCTTCTTCGAACATGAGGGAGCTGTAAAAGATTATCAATTTAACCTTGGTCAATTGACAATTTCGGACAATGACCAAGCGCCACAAGCACCGACAGGTCTCTCTGTGGTGAAACAATCTCTTAAGAATGCCCAAGAAGCTGAAGCAGTGGTTCAATTTTCGGGTAATCAAGATGCGGATTTCTATGAAGTCTACGAAAAAGACGGGGACAACTGGCGTTTGTTGACAGGTTCATCTGCTTCAACCATCTACTTGCCAAAAGTTAGCCGTTCTGTCAATGCGACTGGTACGACTCAAGAATTGAAAGTCGTTGCAGTTGGTAAAAATGGACTTCGTTCTGAAGCTGCGACGACATTCTTTAACTGGGGGATGACTGTTCAGGATACAACTCTCCCAAGACCTTTGGCTGAAAATATTGTTCCAGGGGCAACGGTTATCGGCAGCACTTTCCCAAATACTGAAGGCGGTGAAGGCATCGAAGGCATGTTGAACGGTACGATTACAAGTCTATCAGACAAGTGGTCCTCAGGACAATTGAGCGGTAGTGTCGATATTCGTTTGACACAACCACGTCGTGTTGTCAGATGGGTCATGGATCATGCGGGTGCTGGTGGTGAGTCTGTTAACGATGGTTTGATGAACACCAAGGACTTTGATCTATACTACAAGGATACAGATGGCGAGTGGAAATTAGCGAAGGAAGTCCGTGACAATAAAGCGCACGTTACGGATATCACTCTTGATAAACCAATCACCGCCCAAGACTGGCGTTTGCATGTCATTACATCTGATAACGGAACACCTTGGAAGGCCATTCGTATCTATAACTGGAAGATGTACGAAACCTTGGACACAGAAAGTCAAAATATTCCAATGGCTAAGGTAGCTGCTCGTTCACTTGGAAACCATCAAGTTCAACTAGGCTTCTCTGATGTTCCAGCAGGTGCGACCATCACCGTTTACGACAAGGCGGATTCACAAACACCGATTGCAACCTTGAAGACTGAAACTGGTGGCGATCTGGCAACAGCACCATTAGCCTTTGACAAACAACCAAATCTCCTCTACTATCGTACCCAACTACCTGGCAAAGAAATCAGTAACACCTTGGTTGTAGCGATTCCACAGGATGAAAGAAAAATTAAATCTGTCAGCCTTGAAAAAGGACCTAAGAAGACAGTTTATAAAGGAGGAGAAAAACTTGACCTCAGAGGCGGAACACTCCGTGTTCAATACGAAGGGGGACAAGCCGACGAGCTGATTAACCTTACTCACTCAGGTGTGACGGTATCTGGATACGACGCTCATCAAAAAGGGGAACAGAAGCTCACAGTCAGCTACCTTGGACTTCCAGTTACTGGTGATTTAAACGTACAAGTGACTGGTCAAGATGAAGGAAAACCAAAAGAAGTAGCAGGTTTGTACATTACTCAGAAACCGAAAACGGACTATCTAGTAGGAGATCAACTAGATCTTGCAGAAGGTCGCTTCGGTGTTCTCTATGATGATGAGACAGAAGAGACTCACGGCTTTACTGATGAAGGTGTTGAAATCACTGGCTACGATGCTCAAAAGACTGGACGCCAGACCTTGACCCTGCACTACAAGGGGCACACAGCTGAGTTCGATGTCTTGGTTTCTCTAAAGGCTGCAGTCAATGATGAGTACCTCAAACAAGAAATCACTGCTGCCCAAGGTCGTCAGTCAACCCTTGCCTACACCTTCTCAAGTGAGGACAAACAAGGAGCGTTAGTAGAGAAGCTCAATGCTGCGAAAGCTGTAGCAGAAAACCACAATGCTAGTCAAGAAGAAGTCAACAAAGCCTTGAATGAATTGAAACAAGCAGGTGCAGACTTGGATGGCAATCAACGTTATCAAACTGCTAGAGAAGAATTGGAAGGCTTGCTCGAATCCGTCCGTAAAAAAGATTCTCAAGCTGAGTTGATTGCCCAAGCAGAAGCTTTATTATCTTCTCAAACACCAACTCCACAAGCTTTTGCGGACATGAAAGAAAAGCTGAATAAGAAACTAGCTCCTGCAGAAGAAAGCCACCACGTTGGTAGCATGGATCCTAATGAAGTGGTGCCAACAGTAGAGGCATTGCCTGAACTGGTTATTGAAACAGAAACAACAGCCTTCGAACGTCAAGAAAGACAAAATGTGGATCTTCTAAAAGGTCAACGTCAACTTGTCCAAAAAGGAGAAGAAGGTCAAATTCGTCGTCTAGTAGAAGTAGATGCCCAAGGCAATCGTACCCTTCGTTCGACTGAAGTTCTCAAGGAAGCTATCCCAGAAATCATCGAAGTTGGAACAAAAGTTCTGTCAAGTAACCAACCAGCTGCGGGAGTAAAAGATCTAGTTTTAGAAATTCCGAAACTAGAAATTGAAGAGGATACAGTTGCCTTCGAACGTCAAGAGCGACCAAATGCAAGCCTTCTAAAAGAACAACACCAGCTTGTCCAAAAAGGAGAAGAAGGTCAAATTCGTCGTCTGGTAGAAGTAGATGCCCAAGGCAAACGCACCCTTCGTTCAACAGAAGTTCTCAAGGAAGCTATCCCAGAAATCACAGAAGTTGGAACGAAAGAAGAGCTAGACTCACAAACAAGAGATCAAGCGCTTTTAGCTGCAGCAGCAAAAGTTGAAAAAGCAACAAATCAACTTCCAAATACGGGTACTGAAGTAGATGCAAATCTAGTAGCGCTTGGACTTCTTGGAGTTTTAAGTGGCTATGGCTTGCTTGCTAGAAAGAAGAAAGAAGACTAATCGATTTAGAATTCTTGAATTTTCTCATAACAACTAAAAACAAGGTTTGACTGCAGATCAGTCAGGCCTTGTTTTAATAAATTTATCTCGCATTGATTACTTATTTGATAAGGTTTTTCTAGATTTGATTTTAAAAAATGCTAGTTTTAATTATAAGAAAGAACAAGAAAAGTTTAGGCTTTTTCTATCTCTTTTGTTGATTTTGTGATATAATTAACACGTATAAAAAAAGAAGGAGTCATATCTAATGGCAAAATTGACTGTTAAAGACGTTGACTTGAAAGGGAAAAAAGTTCTCGTTCGTGTTGACTTCAACGTTCCTGTAAAAGATGGCGTGATTACAAACGACAACCGTATCACTGCAGCTCTTCCAACTATCAAGTACATCCTTGAACAAGGTGGACGTGCAATCCTCTTCTCTCACCTTGGACGTGTAAAAGAAGAAGCAGACAAAGAAGGTAAATCACTTGCTCCTGTAGCTGCTGACTTGGCTGCTAAATTGGGACAAGACGTTAAGTTTATCCCAGGTGTAACTCGTGGTGCTGAATTGGAAGCAGCAATCAACGCTCTTGAAGATGGACAAGTTCTCTTGGTTGAAAACACTCGTTTTGAAGATGTTGACGGCAAGAAAGAATCTAAAAACGATCCTGAACTTGGTAAATACTGGGCATCTCTTGGAGATGGTATCTTTGTAAACGATGCATTCGGTACAGCTCACCGTGCACACGCATCTAACGTTGGTATCTCAGCAAACGTTGAAAAAGCTGTTGCTGGTTTCCTTCTTGAAAACGAAATTGCCTACATCCAAGAAGCAGTTGAAGCTCCAGAACGTCCATTCGTGGCTATCCTTGGTGGTTCAAAAGTTTCAGACAAGATCGGTGTTATCGAAAACTTGCTTGAAAAAGCTGATAAAGTCCTTATCGGTGGTGGTATGACTTACACATTCTACAAAGCACAAGGTATCGAAATTGGTAACTCACTTGTAGAAGAAGACAAATTGGATGTTGCCAAAGCTCTTCTTGAAAAAGCAAATGGCAAATTGATCTTACCAGTTGACTCTAAAGAAGCAAATGCTTTTGCTGACTACACTGAAGTGAAAGACACTGAAGGTGAAGCAGTAGATCCAGGCTTCCTTGGTTTGGATATCGGTCCTAAATCTATCGCTAAGTTTGACGAAGCTTTGACTGGTGCGAAAACAGTTGTATGGAACGGACCTATGGGTGTGTTTGAAAACCCAGACTTCCAAGCTGGTACAATCGGTGTCATGGACGCTATCGTGAAACAACCAGGCGTGAAATCAATCATCGGTGGTGGTGACTCAGCTGCCGCAGCCATCAACCTTGGTCGTGCAGACAAGTTCTCATGGATCTCTACTGGTGGTGGAGCATCAATGGAACTTCTTGAAGGTAAAGTATTGCCAGGACTTGCGGCCTTGACAGAAAAATAAGCTTTCGTAAATGAAATGATGAAAAGAGGAACTTTGTTTCCTCTTTTTCTTGTAGCTTGAATTAAAAACGTTTCCGATTGATTTTGGCTCATAAAATCAACTAATTTATGATAAAATGGAAATAGAAAGTTGAGATTATGGGTTATTTTAAAAAATATAAATTTGATAAGTCACAGTTCAAGCTTGGTCTACGAACCTTTAAAACCGGAATTGCTGTTTTTTTAGTTCTCTTGATTTTTGGATTTTTTGGTTGGAAGGGACTTCAAATTGGGGCTTTGACAGCAGTCTTTAGTTTGAGAGAAAGCTTTGATAAGAGTGTTCATTTTGGAACATCACGCATTCTAGGAAACAGTATCGGTGGTTTCTACGCCCTTGTTTTCTTCCTCTTAAACACTCTATTTCAAGAAGCCTTTTGGGTGACCTTGCTGATCGTTCCAATATGTACCATGTTAACCATTATGACAAATGTTGCTATGAACAACAAGGCAGGAGTTATCGGTGGTGTAGCAGCTATGTTGATCATTACCCTATCAATACCAAGCGGAGAAACATTTTTGTATGTGTTTGCGCGTGTATTTGAAACTTTTATGGGTGTTTTTGTGGCCATACTCGTAAATTATGATATTGATCGTTTCAGAAATCTTTTGGAGAAAAAAAGAAAATAATGTTACATTTTATGACATTATCAATTGACGTATGTGTTTTTTTAGACTATAATAGACAGAAAGAAGGAAATTGTAAATGAAGGAAAGAGAATTTCGCCGAAATATGGCTGTTTTTCCTATCGGCAGTGTTATGAAATTAACCGATCTCTCGGCGCGTCAGATTCGTTATTATGAGGATCAAGAGTTGATAAAGCCTGATCGAAACGAAGGGAACCGTCGCATGTATTCTTTGAATGACATGGATCGTTTGCTTGAAATCAAAGATTATATCTCTGAAGGTTTCAATATTGCTGCTATTAAGAAAAAATATGCTGAACGTGAGGCGAAATCCAAGAAAGCAGTGAGCCCAACGGAGGTGCGTCGTGCGCTTCATAATGAGCTCCTCCAACAGGGACGCTTTGCTTCAGCACAGTCGCCTTTTGGTCGCGGTTAGGTAATCGCAAGTAGTCATACATTAAGGAGAAAACTCATGCCAATCACAGCTGCAGATATTCGTCGTGAAGTCAAGGAAAAAAATGTTACCTTTATCCGTCTCATGTTTTCAGATATCCTGGGAACTATGAAAAACGTCGAAATTCCTGCTACAGATGAACAGTTAGACAAGGTCTTGTCAAACAAAGCCATGTTTGATGGATCTTCTATTGAAGGTTTTGTACGTATCAATGAGTCAGATATGTACTTGTACCCTGACTTGGATACATGGACAGTCTTCCCTTGGGGAGATGAAAATGGAAGTGTTGCAGGTTTGATCTGTGATGTCTATACAACAGAAGGCGAACCATTTGCAGGTGACCCTCGTGGTAATCTCAAACGTGCACTTCGTCACATGGAAGAAGTAGGATTCAAATCCTTCAACCTTGGTCCAGAACCAGAATTCTTCCTATTTAAACTCGATGAAAATGGGGATCCGACTCTTGAGGTAAATGACAAGGGTGGCTACTTTGATTTGGCGCCTACTGACCTTGCGGACAATACGCGTCGTGAAATCGTTAATGTCTTGACCAAAATGGGATTTGAAGTAGAAGCAAGTCACCACGAGGTTGCGGTTGGACAACATGAAATTGACTTCAAGTATGATGAAGTCCTCCGTGCCTGTGATAAGATTCAAATCTTTAAGCTCGTTGTTAAAACCATTGCTCGCAAACACGGGCTTTATGCAACCTTTATGGCAAAACCAAAATTTGGTATCGCTGGATCAGGTATGCACTGTAATATGTCCTTGTTTGATGCAGAAGGAAATAACGCCTTCTTTGATCCAAATGATCCAAAAGGAATGCAGTTGTCAGAAACGGCCTACCATTTCCTTGGTGGTTTGATCAAGCATGCCTACAACTATACTGCCATCATGAACCCAACTGTCAACTCTTACAAACGTTTGGTTCCAGGTTATGAAGCGCCTGTTTACATTGCTTGGGCTGGTCGTAACCGTTCGCCACTTGTGCGCGTGCCTGCTTCACGTGGTATGGGAACCCGTCTTGAGTTGCGTTCAGTGGATCCAATGGCAAACCCATACATTGCTATGGCGGTTCTGTTGGAAGTTGGTTTGCATGGTATTGAAAATAAAATCGAAGCACCAGCTCCTATCGAAGAAAATATCTACATCATGACAGCAGAGGAGCGTAAGGAAGCTGGCATTACAGATCTTCCATCAACGCTTCACAACGCTTTGAAAGCTTTGACTGAAGATGAAGTGGTTAAGGCAGCCCTAGGTGAACACATCTATACAAGCTTCCTTGAGGCTAAACGTATCGAGTGGGCTAGCTACGCAACCTTTGTGTCACAATGGGAAGTTGATAATTATCTTGATCTTTACTAATATAGAAGAAAGATTGCCTGAGGGCGGTCTTTTTTTCTTGTTTTTTATATCGGGGTGTGATATATTTTATATAACGAGATGCGATATATCGAACTGAATAGGAGGTGGTTATAAATGGAACTAACGGATAAGATTCGTCGAGTTTATCTTCCGATGACGGAAACGGGCTTTTATATCTTGTTCTGTCTGCAAAAGGAACGTCATGGTTATAGTATTACGCAAAAGGTCAAGGAGATGACAGATTCGCAAGTTTCGATTAGTCCTGGAACTATGTATGGAACCTTGTCAAAAATGGAAAAGGATGGGTTGATTTCCTTTGTTCGCGAAGAGGAAAAACGGAAAATCTATCAGATCACAGACTTGGGACGAAAAGTTTTGGAGATTGAATTGAAACGTATTGAACGACTCTATAGAAACAGTCTGGAGGAAGTATGATGGAAAAGAAGGTTGTTTATAGAATTGCTACCATTGCGGATTATGATAGAGAGGCTTTATATCTTAGAAAAATGCATGCTGATGGCTGGAAACTTAAGGAAGTAACCTACTCTAACTTAGTAGTTGCAGTTAAGTATACCTTTGAAAAGTGCCAACCTGAGCAGGTGTCTTATCAGTTGGACTTTTATCCCATGAAAAAATCAGAGAGAGCCTCCTATTTACAACTATTTAAAGACTGTGGCTGGGAGCATATTACAGACTTTAATAGTTTTTCCTACTTTAGTAAGCCTTATTCTCAAATTGAATCGGATGCGGAATTTGAAATTTATAACGATGCGGCCGGGAGGTTAGCTATGGTCAAACGTATTTTAACAATGCGGATGCTTCCTATCTTGCTTCTATTTTCAGCTTTACTACCGGTTTTCTCAAAGTTTGTCAGTGGAGTTAGTTCTTTTAGTTGGGAATTGTTTTTGATTTTCATAATAGATGGTGTTTTATTGATAGTATTTGCAATTCAGATTTCTTATATTCTTTGGAGATTGTTTCAAAAATGGAAAGTATTATCTGATAAATAAAACAATGTATGTTTTCTAATTGGGAGGAAGGATTATGAAAAGTAAAGCACAATTTCGAATTTTCACCATTGTTGATTTGGACAAGGAAGAAGAATATTTACATGAGATGCATTTGAAAGGTTGGAGATATAGAACTAGTTGTTTTGGTTTTTTCTATTTTGACCAATGTCAACCGGAAGATATCATCTACCGTATCTATGATTCTAGATTTCTTAAAAAGTATAAGCATGAACTGCAAGATCTCAGAAATAGAGGTTGAGAATTGATAGAAACAGGTTCTTGTTCAATTCTTCGTAAATCATCTTCTGATTTACTTCCAGAGGATCAAGTCTATATGAGTAAGACTCTCAGGTGGGAAGTTATGCGGTATAGACTTCGTTCATGTACAGCTGCTTTCTCGGGTGGTCTTGTTGTTTGTATGAGTTTGTTTCGAGAAGAACTGTCGCAATCTTTCTTCGTCATTTTTGCTCTATATGCCTTTATAATTTCTTATCTATTCTATGGTTTTTTCAGGCTTAGAAGGAAATATCGAGTAGATGGAAGGTAAGTTTCTAGGTCTTTAGACTGATTTTTAGCACTCTCGATAAAAGAGTGCTAATTTTTTGAGTTTTTGTCTTGACATTCTCTTTTAAGGGTGTATAATAGAATCATAAGTTAGCACTTGGGTGTATCGAGTGCTAATCAATCTGACAGAGGGGAGTGATGAGATGGTTACAGAGCGTCAGCAGGATATTTTAAATCTGATTATTGACATCTTTACCAAAACACACGAACCTGTCGGATCCAAAGCACTACAAGAGTCTATTAACTCTAGCAGTGCAACCATTCGTAATGATATGGCGGCTCTAGAAAAGCAAGGCTTGCTTGAGAAGGCTCATACTTCTAGTGGTCGGATGCCAAGTGTCGCTGGTTTTCAGTACTATGTAAAACACTCACTGGATTTTGACCGACTGGCTGAAAATGAGGTTTATGAGATTGTTAAAGCCTTTGATCAGGAATTTTTCAAACTGGAGGATATTCTGCAAGAGGCTGCTAATCTACTAACAGACCTAAGTGGCTGTACGGTAGTGGCTCTGGATGTTGAGCCAAGTAGACAACGCCTGACAGCTTTCGATATTGTCGTTCTAGGACAACATACTGCTCTTGCAGTTTTCACCCTAGACGAGTCACGAACGGTTACCAGTCAGTTTCTGATTCCAAGGAATTTCTTGCAGGAGGATTTGCTGAAACTGAAGAGTATCATTCAGGAACGTTTCCTCGGTCACACCGTTCTGGATATTCACTACAAGATTCGAACGGAGATTCCGCAGATTATCCAGCGTTACTTTACAACAACGGACAATGTTATGGATCTCTTTGAACACATTTTTAAGGAAATGTTCAATGAAAACATTGTTGTGGCGGGCAAGGTCAATCTCTTGAATTTTGCCAATCTAGCAGCCTATCAGTTCTTTGACCAACCGCAAAAGGTGGCTCTGGAGATTCGTGAAGGTCTGCATGAAGATCAGATGCAAAATGTTCGTGTTGCAGATAGTCAAGAATCCTGCCTAGCTGATTTAGCAGTGATTAGCAGTAAATTCCTTATCCCTTATCGTGGTTTTGGAATTCTGGCGATTATCGGTCCAGTCAATCTGGACTACCAGCAACTAATCAACCAGGTCAATGTGGTCAATCGAGTTTTAACTATGAAACTCACAGATTTCTACCGCTATTTGAGTAGTAATCATTATGAGGTGAGTTGAACATGAAATTACATAAATTCCTAAAAAGGAGGCGAAAAATGTCTGAGGAAATAAAAAACGAAGAAGTAAAAGAAGAGGAAGTTGTTGAAACGGTAGAAGAAACAACTCCTGAAAAGTCCGAGTTGGACTTGGCAAATGAGCGTGCGGACGAGTTCGAAAACAAATACCTTCGTGCTCATGCAGAAATGCAAAATATCCAACGCCGTGCTAATGAAGAGCGTCAAAACTTGCAACGCTATCGCAGTCAAGACTTGGCAAAAGCAATCCTACCATCGCTCGACAACCTAGAACGCGCCCTTGCCGTTGAAGGTTTGACAGACGACGTCAAAAAAGGATTGGAGATGGTGCAAGAAAGCTTGATTCATGCTTTGAAAGAAGAAGGAATCGAAGAAATCGCAGCTGACGGCGAATTTGACCATAACTATCATATGGCCATCCAAACTCTCCCAGCAGACGATGAACATCCAGCAGATACCATCGCCCAAGTCTTCCAAAAAGGCTATAAACTCCACGATCGCATCCTACGCCCAGCTATGGTGGTAGTGTATAACTAGGCTAGAAAACTTGAAAAATCTTGTCCGAAACGACAATAAACTATGAAGAAAGTTAAGAGGCAAGCCGGAGGCTTGCAAGGAAGATATTTCCCGCCGTGGTGAAAGTTTCAGTAGCTTGTGCTACTGAAACAGGGGATTTTTGAGACAATAGGCTCAAAAATAAGTGATGAAATCCCGTAGGGAGTTGCTCACGTCCCCACCACTTAAGGGGAATATCAAGAAAAATCAAAATTAGAATTAAAATAATAAGGAGAAAAACACATGTCTAAAATTATCGGTATTGACTTAGGTACAACAAACTCAGCAGTAGCAGTTCTTGAAGGAACTGAAAGCAAAATCATCGCAAATCCAGAAGGAAACCGCACAACTCCATCTGTAGTTTCATTCAAAAACGGTGAAATCATCGTTGGTGATGCCGCAAAACGTCAAGCAGTTACAAACCCAGATACAGTTATCTCTATCAAATCTAAGATGGGAACTTCTGAAAAAGTTTCTGCTAACGGAAAAGAATACACTCCACAAGAAATCTCAGCTATGATCCTTCAATACTTGAAAGGTTACGCTGAAGACTACCTTGGTGAAAAAGTAACTAAAGCTGTTATCACAGTACCTGCTTACTTCAATGATGCACAACGTCAAGCTACAAAAGACGCTGGTAAAATCGCTGGTCTTGAAGTAGAACGTATTGTCAACGAACCAACTGCAGCAGCTCTTGCTTATGGTTTGGACAAAACCGACAAAGAAGAAAAAATCTTGGTATTTGACCTTGGTGGTGGTACCTTCGACGTCTCTATCCTTGAACTCGGTGACGGTGTCTTCGATGTATTGGCGACTGCAGGGGATAACAAACTCGGTGGTGACGACTTTGACCAAAAAATCATCGACCACTTGGTAGCAGAATTCAAGAAAGAAAACGGCATTGACTTGTCTACTGACAAGATGGCAATGCAACGTTTGAAAGATGCGGCTGAAAAAGCTAAGAAAGACCTTTCTGGTGTAACTTCAACACAAATCAGCTTGCCATTCATCACTGCGGGTGAAGCTGGGCCTCTTCACTTGGAAATGACTTTGACTCGTGCGAAATTTGACGATTTGACTCGTGACCTTGTAGAACGTACAAAAGTCCCAGTTCGTCAAGCCCTTTCAGATGCAGGTTTGAGCTTGTCAGAAATCGACGAAGTTATCCTTGTTGGTGGTTCAACTCGTATCCCAGCCGTTGTAGAAGCTGTTAAGGCTGAAACTGGTAAAGAACCAAACAAATCAGTAAACCCTGACGAAGTTGTTGCCATGGGTGCTGCCATCCAAGGTGGTGTGATTACTGGTGATGTGAAAGACGTTGTCCTTCTTGATGTGACACCATTGTCACTCGGTATCGAAACAATGGGTGGCGTCTTCACAAAACTTATTGATCGCAACACTACTATTCCAACATCTAAATCACAAGTCTTCTCAACTGCGGCAGACAACCAACCAGCCGTTGATATTCATGTTCTTCAAGGTGAACGCCCAATGGCAGCAGATAACAAGACTCTTGGACGTTTCCAATTGACAGATATCCCAGCTGCACCTCGTGGAATTCCTCAAATCGAAGTAACATTTGACATTGACAAGAACGGTATCGTATCTGTTAAGGCTAAAGACCTTGGAACTCAAAAAGAACAAACAATTGTTATCCAATCAAATTCAGGTTTGACAGACGAAGAAATCGACCGCATGATGAAAGATGCAGAAGCTAACGCTGAAGCAGATAAGAAACGTAAGGAAGAAGTAGATCTTCGTAACGAAGTAGACCAAGTTATCTTTGCGACTGAAAAGACCATCAAGGAAACTGAAGGAAAAGGTTTCGACGCAGAACGTGACGCTGCCCAAGCTGCCCTTGATGAGCTTAAGAAAGCGCAAGAAGACAACAACTTGGACGAAATGAAAGCAAAACTCGAAGCACTCAACGAAAAAGCTCAAGGACTTGCTGTTAAACTCTACGAACAAGCCGCAGCAGCCCAACAAGCTCAAGCAGGAGCAGAAGGAGCGCAAGCAACAGGAAATGCAGGCGATGACGTCGTAGACGGAGAGTTTACGGAAAAATAAGATGCAAAGCCCGTTAAAACCTCACAGTGAAAATAGGAAATCTGACGCAGAAACTTTAGTTTCTAGAAAGATTTGTCTTTTTCACCGAGAGGTTAGGGCGTGCTCAATTAGGTAAGATGTTGAGGTATTAATATGAATGATAGAATTGAATTGGAACTCATCTCTGATGAAACACATGAAAATGGTACATATGATGAGAGAGTGAGAACTTATAAATGCCCTTGTGGACAAGGAACTGTTGTCTGGTCTAAAGAACGTCCGAATGGCAGTGGTCACGGCTATCAAGCAACCTTTTCAGATGCATTTTGCTATTGTGACAATTGTAAAGCTAAATATGATGTTAGCGAATGGAAAGGCTATGCGATTCCGCTATAAATCATAAAATATGGAAATCCAGAGGTTGCAACCCAGCCTCTGTTTTTCGGTAAAAAGGGACTGAACCTGCTTTGTTTGGGTTTTGTCTCATCAATATGAAAGAAAGGAATTGAACCCGACCTAAATTCTCGGAAAAAAGATAAATCTGCCTAGGAGCATCGCTCCAGCGTCAGATTTCCTATTTTTCAGTCGAATTTTACGGTCTTGGTATCTTGTATGAACAATACTGAATTTTATGATCGTCTGGGGGTGTCAAAAAACGCTTCGGCAGACGAGATCAAAAAGGCTTATCGTAAGCTTTCAAAAAAATATCACCCAGATATCAACAAGGAGCCTGGTGCTGAGGAAAAGTACAAGGAAGTTCAAGAAGCCTATGAGACCTTGAGTGACGACCAAAAACGTGCAGCCTACGACCAATATGGTGCTGCAGGTGCCAACGGTGGCTTTGGTGGTACTGGCGGTTTCGGTGGTTTTGACGGAGCAAGTGGCTTCGGTGGTTTTGAGGATATCTTCTCAAGTTTCTTTGGCGGAGGCGGTGCTTCACGCAATCCAAATGCTCCTCGTCAAGGGGATGACCTCCAATACCGTGTGAATTTGACTTTTGAAGAAGCTATCTTTGGAACGGAGAAAGAAGTCAAATACAATCGTGAAGCCAGCTGTCGTACATGTAATGGATCTGGTGCTAAGCCAGGAACAAGTCCAGTCACTTGTGGACGCTGTCATGGCGCTGGTGTCATTAATGTCGATACGCAGACTCCTCTTGGTATGATGCGTCGTCAAGTAACTTGTGATGTCTGTCATGGTCGCGGAAAAGAAATTAAAGATCCATGTGCAACTTGTCACGGAACAGGTCATGAAAAACAAGCTCATAGCGTACATGTAAAAATCCCTGCTGGTGTGGAAACTGGTCAACAAATTCGCTTAGCTGGTCAAGGTGAAGCAGGCTTTAATGGTGGACCTTACGGGGACTTGTACGTGGTGGTTTCAGTTGAAGCTAGTGATAAGTTTGAACGCGAAGGAACAACTATTTTCTACAAGCTGAACCTTAATATTGTCCAAGCAGCTCTAGGAGATACTGTGGAAATTCCAACTGTACATGGTGATGTTGAATTGGTCATCCCAGAGGGAACTCAGACTGGCAAAAAATTCCGCCTACGTGGCAAGGGTGCTCCGAGCCTTCGTGGTGGTGCTGTTGGGGATCAATACGTTACCGTTAATGTCGTAACACCGACAGGATTGAACGACCGCCAAAAAGCTGCGCTTAAAGAATTCGCAGCTGCAGGTGACTTGAAAGTCAATCCAAAGAAAAAGGGCTTCTTTGACCATATAAAAGATGCCTTTGAAGGAGAATAAAGTAAAAAGAGCCGATTGGCTCTTTTTTGTGTTATTCTTGAAAATTTAGCGTTGAAAAATCATTTTCCAGATAGCCTACTATTTATACTTTTGAGTGAGCAAGCCAGCCGCATCCATCTCCTGGATGAGTTGCTTGATTTCTGCTTCTTTGCCAGGCTTAACAGTGATAGTATCAATATGCTTGATTGCCGAATTATCCTGAATATCCACCAAAGTCAAGGCTTTTTCATAGAATGCGATTCCCTTTTTTAGACTTTCCTGATTATTCCAAAAGAGAATTGAGTAATTGGGATTAAATTTCTTTCCGATTTCTTGGAAATACTTCTCACTTTCTTTCTCTAAAAACTGCAATAAACCATGATTGAACAAGTTATCTCCTACTTTATAGTATGAAATCTCTCCTGTCTGTAGGACATAGACTTCGAGTCGGTTTTTGGTGAGTTTTGGACTTTCTTTTAGGACGGTGTGACTATTGATAACTTCATCTGAGAAAGTAACATAAAAATTTAAGCCTCCACCCTCATATTGATAGTGTCCATCTGATTCGACTTTCTCGGGAGGGAGGTCAATGGAGATAAAGATTTGTTTTAAGGCTTCATTCCCCTCGCGGATGTCACTTGGTGAAGCCTTGAAAAGATTCATCAGTAGTAGAAATGCTAGGGTCGCAAGAAGGCAGAGACAGCCACAAGGAATCGCGATGACCTTCGCTAGAACTTTTAAAAACTGTTTCATTTTCACTCCCTCCCTTTTCTGTTCGAATCTAGTAACCCAAAATGGATTTAAGGAAAGTTGGAGGATTTATTATTCTTGTTTTTCTTCTTGGAGGATCGCCATTCTAGTTTGGAAATCTTTTTCTAAGACTTTAAATTTATAGGTTAAATCTTTTTGGTATTCCTTGATAAGGGCTTTTTGTTGGTCGATGATTTGCAGGCTGTTTTGGATGATATCCAAATCATCCTTGATAGCTTGGACGCGGTCAGTTGTATCTAGCACTTCATCCTGAATGGCTTGGCGATTTTTCACGACAAAATAACTTCCAGCAGCAGCTCCTGCGAATAGCAGTAGATTTGATAGTTTCATGGCATCTCCTTAAGCGTTTTTAATGGTTTCAGCGACTTGGGCAAGTTTGTCAAAGTCAGGTTCGTGGGCGATAAAGTCAATCTTGAGGTCATCTTCTGCATCGTAGCGAGGTACGAGATGCACGTGAGTATGAAAGACTGTTTGACCAGCAACTTCCTCACAGTTGGCAATGATATTCATGCCGACAGCCTTGGTAGCCTTCATAACTTTTTGAGCCACTGTTGGCACTTGGGCAAAGAGTTGGCTGGCACTTGCGGCATCCATCTCCAAAAGATTGCGATAATGTTCTTTTGGTACGATTAACGTGTGTCCAGGCGTTACTTGAGAGATATCAAGAAAGGCAAGAACCTGCTCATCTTCGTATACTTTTGAAGCAGGAATCTCCCCTGCGATAATCTTACAAAAAATGCAATCTGGCATAAAATCCACCTCTACTGTATTGAATTTTGATATAATATAGCTACATTATACCAGATTCGGAGAAAATATGTTAGAAATTAAAAACCTGACAGGAGGCTATGTTCATGTCCCTGTCTTGAAAGATGTATCCTTTACAGTTGAAAGTGGGCAGTTGGTCGGTTTGATTGGTCTCAACGGTGCTGGGAAATCAACGACTATCAATGAAATTATTGGACTGTTGACACCTTACAGTGGGGAAATTAAGATTAACGGTTTGACCCTGCGAGAAGATGCGACCAGCTATCGCAAACAGATTGGCTATATCCCAGAGACACCTAGCTTGTATGAGGAATTGACCCTCAGAGAACATATCGAAACCGTGGCCATGGCTTATGGTATCGATCAGAAAGTGGCTTTTGAGCGAGTAGAACCGCTTTTAAAAATGTTTCGTCTGGACCAAAAATTAGACTGGTTTCCTGTTCATTTCTCCAAAGGGATGAAGCAGAAGGTCATGATTATCTGTGCTTTTGTGGTGGATCCTAGCCTCTTTATCGTTGATGAGCCTTTCCTTGGTCTCGATCCCTTGGCGATTGCTGACTTGATTCAGCTTTTGGAAGTGGAAAAGCAAAAAGGCAAGTCCATCCTCATGAGCACCCACGTGCTGGACTCTGCGGAGAAGATGTGTGACGCCTTTGTGATCCTCCACAAGGGAGAGGTGCGGGCTCAGGGGAATCTCCAGCAACTCCGCGAGGCCTTTGCTATGCCTGAGGCTAGCTTGAACGACATTTACTTGGCTCTGACCAAAGAGGAGGACCGATGAAAGACTTGTTTTTAAAGAGAAAGCAGGCTTTTCGTAAGGAGTGTGTCGGCTATCTGCGTTATGTTCTCAATGACCACTTTGTCTTGTTTCTGCTGGTTCTCATCGGTTTTCTAGCCTACCAGTACAGTCAACTCTTGCAAGATTTTCCTGAAAATCATTGGCCCATCCTCTTGTTTTTGGGAATTGTATCTGCCTTGCTTTTGGCTTGGGGAGGAATCACGACCTACATAGAAGTGCCTGACAAGCTCTTTCTCTTAGTAGCTGAAGAGGAGGTTAAGTCATACCTCAAAGGGCAGACGATGCGTTCATTGGTTTTCTGGACAATTGTTCAAACCCTCTTTTTACTCTTGTTTGCGCCTTTGTTTTTAGCCATGGGCTATGGCTTGCCAGTCTTTCTTGTCTATGTGCTTTTATTAGGGATTGGGAAATACCTCCTCTTTCGCCACAAAGCTAGTAAATTTTTCACTGAAACTGGACTGGACTGGGACTATGTCATTGTCCAAGAAAGCAAGCGCAAGCAAGTCTTGCTTCGTTTCTTTGCCCTCTTTACTCAGGTCAAGGGCGTTTCAAACAGTGTCAAGCGTCGCGCTTATCTGGACTTCATCCTAAAGACTGTTCAAAAGGTGCCAGGGAAGATCTGGCAAAACCTCTATCTCCGCTCTTATCTGCGAAACGGAGACCTCTTTGCCCTCAGTCTCCGCCTCTTACTCTTATCCTTGTTAGCTGTGATTTTTATCGAGCAATCTTGGATTGCGACGGCAGTGGTGGTTTTGTTTAACTATCTCTTGCTCTTTCAGTTATTTGCCCTCTATCATGCCTTTGATTACCAATACTTGACCCAACTATTTCCTTTAGAAAAAGGGGAGAAAGAAAAGGGCTTGAAACAGATTGTGTTCGGTGTGGGTAGTGCAGTTCTCTTGTTGGAATTGCTAGTCGGAGCAGTGGTTTTTCAAGAAAAAACAGCCTTGTTGACTCTTGTAGGGGCTAGTCTCTTCCTACAATTGTTTTATTTACCTTACCAACTGAAAAGACTGGTTGACGAATAGACCAAAAACTAGTAGAATAGTAAGGAAACTTTATACGGAGGAAAGAAATGGACTTGGGTGATAATGAGCTAACGCTGACCCCTATCCCTGGGAAGAGCGGCAAAGCTTATATGGGAAGCTACCCTGATGGGAAGCGCGTCTTTGTAAAAATGAACACCTCTCCAATCCTACCTGGCCTAGCCAGAGAACAAATCGCTCCTCAATTACTATGGACTCGTCGTTTAGCAGACGGTCGTGATATGTGTGCCCAAGAATGGTTGACGGGCAAAATCTTGACCCCGCACGACATGAATCGCAAGCAGATCATCAATATCTTGACGCGTCTCCACCGCTCACGTCCCTTGATGAAGCAGTTGAGCCGTTTGGGATATACCATGGAGACGCCAGTAGACTTGTTGCAGTCTTGGAAGCAAGAAGCGCCTGAAGTCTTGAAACGACATCAGTACTTAAATTCGGTGATTGATGATTTGCGCAGAACGGTTCCAGGCTTTAGAGAAGATTATGCAACGATTGTGCATGGAGACCTTCGCCATAGTAATTGGATTGAGACAGAGAGTGGTCTTGTTTATCTAGTGGATTGGGATTCGGTTCGTCTGACGGATCGTATGTTTGATGTGGCGCATTTGCTATGCCACTACATTCCAGATCATCAGTGGCGTCAATGGTTGAGAGACTACGGTTATAAGTACAATCAGACAGTGTTAGATAAATTGTATTGGTATGGTCAGTATTCTTACTTGAGCCAGATTACCAAATACTTTGTAAATCAAGATTTAGATAATGTAAACCGGGAGATTTACGCCTTGCGTGTCTTCCGTGACAAGTATGGAAAGAAAAGATGAGAGTTAGAAATCGTAAAGGGGCGACAGAGTTACTAGAGGCTAATCCTCAGTATGTTGTCCTCAATCCCTTGGAAGCTAAAGGGAAATGGCGAGACTTGTTTGGAAATGATCATCCTATTCATGTTGAGGTTGGAAGTGGGAAAGGGGCCTTCGTATCAGGAATGGCCAAACAAAATCCTGACATCAACTATATTGGGATTGACATCCAAAAGTCGGTATTAAGTTATGCCTTGGATAAGGTATTAGAAGTTGGAGTGCCCAACATCAAGTTGCTGTGGGTAGATGGTTCAGATTTGACTGACTACTTTAAAGACGGTGAGATTGATCGTCTCTACCTAAACTTTTCTGATCCCTGGCCTAAAAAACGCCATGAAAAACGTCGTTTGACTTACAAGAGTTTCTTGGATACCTTCAAGCGCATCTTGCCTGAGAATGGGGAAATTCATTTCAAGACAGACAATCGTGGCTTGTTTGAGTACAGCTTGGTGAGTTTTTCTCAGTATGGGATGAAACTGAACGGAGTTTGGTTGGACTTACATGCCAGTGATTTTGAAGGTAATGTCATGACGGAATATGAGCAAAAATTCTCCAACAAGGGTCAAGTGATCTACCGAGTTGAAGCAGAATTTTAAGAAATAGCTTAAAAACCAGCCGTTTGAGTGCTTATACTTTACATAAATTGACAAACGTGCTATACTGATAGTTAGAATATGAGAAAGAGAGGCGGGGAAATATCTTCGCCTCTTGCTTATGAGGAGGTGGACCCAATCGCAACAATCGTAGAATTAGTCAGAGAAGTTGTAGAACCTGTCATCCAAGCACCTTTTGAACTCGTGGATATCGAGTATGGAAAGATTGGCAGTGACATGATTCTCAGTATTTTTGTAGATAAACCTGAAGGAATTACCTTGAACGACACGGCAGACCTGACAGAAATCATCAGTCCTGTCCTAGATACCATCAAGCCCGATCCCTTCCCAGAACAATATTTCTTAGAAATCACTAGTCCAGGCTTGGAACGTCCTTTGAAAACCAAGGATGCCGTTGCTGGAGCGGTTGGAAAATACATCCATGTCGGGCTCTACCAAGCTATCGATAAGCAAAAAGTCTTTGAAGGAACTCTGTTGGCCTTTGAAGAGGATGAGTTGACTATGGAATATATGGAAAAGACTCGTAAGAAAACTGTCCAAATTCCATACAGTTTAGTATCAAAAGCACGTTTAGCAGTAAAACTATAGAAAAGAAAGGATAGCTTTTGAGGATTCAAAAGTGAAGAAAACATGAGTAAAGAAATGCTAGAGGCCTTCCGCATTTTGGAAGAAGACAAGGGAGTCAAAAAAGAAGATATCATCGACGCAGTAGTAGAGTCGCTTCGTTCCGCTTATCGTAGACGCTATGGTCAATCAGACAGCGTAGCCATCGACTTCAACGAAAAAACAGGAGACTTTACTGTCTATACTGTTCGTGAAGTTGTTGATGAAGTATTTGATAGCCGTTTGGAAATCAGCTTGAAAGATGCTCTTGCCATTAATTCAGCCTATGAGCTTGGTGACAAGATTAAGTTTGAAGAAGCGCCAGCTGAGTTTGGTCGTGTAGCAGCCCAATCTGCCAAACAAACCATCATGGAAAAAATGCGCAAGCAAACACGTGCCATCACTTATAATACTTACAAAGAACATGAGCAAGAAATCATGTCTGGTACAGTAGAACGTTTTGACAACCGTTTCATCTATGTCAATCTTGGTAGCATTGAAGCGCAATTGTCAAAACAAGACCAAATCCCTGGTGAAGTCTTTGCTTCTCATGATCGTATCGAAGTTTATGTTTACAAGGTTGAAGACAATCCTCGTGGTGTCAACGTCTTTGTTAGTCGTAGCCATCCAGAAATGATCAAACGTTTGATGGAGCAAGAAATTCCAGAAGTTTATGACGGAACTGTTGAAATCATGAGCGTAGCTCGTGAAGCAGGTGACCGTACTAAGGTTGCTGTTCGTAGCCACAATCCAAACGTGGATGCTATCGGTACAATCGTTGGTCGTGGTGGTGCCAATATCAAGAAGATCACCAGCAAATTCCACCCAGCTCGCTACGATGCCAAGAGTGACCGTATGATTCCTGTTGAAGAAAATATCGACGTTATCGAGTGGGTAGCGGATCCAGCTGAGTTTATCTACAATGCTATCGCACCTGCAGAGGTTGACCAAGTTATCTTTGATGAAAACGACAGCAAACGTGCCTTGGTCGTTGTACCTGATAACAAGCTTTCTCTAGCTATCGGCCGTCGTGGACAAAACGTTCGCTTGGCAGCTCACTTGACAGGTTACCGTATCGATATCAAGTCTGCCAGTGAGTTTGAAGCTATGGAAGAAGCAGGTCAAGTGGATTACGCAGTTGCGGATGAATTGATCGAAGAATAAAAGCTGCTAGAGGAGGGAAAGATGAAAACAAGAAAAATCCCTTTGCGCAAGTCTGTTGTATCCAACGAAGTGATTGACAAGCGTGATTTGCTCCGCATCGTCAAGAACAAAGAAGGACAGGTCTTTATCGATCCGACAGGCAAGGCCAATGGCCGTGGTGCTTATATCAAGCTAGACAATACAGAAGCCCTAGAGGCGAAAAAGAAGAAAGTCTTTAACCGCAGCTTTAACATGGAAGTTGAAGAAAGCTTTTATGACGAGTTGATCGCCTATGTGGATCACAAAGTAAAAAGAAGAGAGTTAGGACTTGAATAAGCAAAAAATAAGCAATCTCTTGGGACTTGCTCAACGAGCAGGTAGGATCATATCGGGTGAGGAATTGGTGGTCAAGGCCATTCAAGACCAGAAAGCCAAGCTAGTCTTTCTAGCACAGGATGCTGGTCCCAATTTAACCAAGAAGATTCAAGATAAAAGTGACTATTATCAAGTAGAAGTTATAACCGTGTTTTCAACACTGGAATTAAGCATAGCAGTCGGAAAATCGAGAAAGGTTTTGGCTGTGACAGATGCTGGATTTACAAAGAAAATGAGGTCTCTTATGGAATAGAAGAGGAGGACATGATTTGTCTAAGAAAAGATTGTACGAAATCGCAAAAGAACTTGGAAAAGAAAGTAAAGAAGTTGTAGCGCGTGCAAAAGAGTTGGGTTTGGATGTAAAAAGCCACTCATCGAGCGTGGAAGCTGCCGCTGCTGAACAAATCGCTGCTAGTTTTAAACCTGCATCCGCTCCAAAGGCAGAAGCAAAACCTGCAGCACCCAAAGCAGAAAAGAAAGCAGAAAAACCTGTTTCAGCTAAACCAGTTGTCACTAAGGAAGAAAGCAAACCAGCTACACCTGTAGCTCCTAAGGAAGAAAAAGTGGTGGCTGCAAGACCGCAGAGCCGAAACTTCAAGGCGGAGCGTGAGGCACGTGCAAAAGAGCAGGCAGAGCGACGCAAACAAAACAAGGGCAATAACCGTGACCAACAACAAAACGGTAACCGTCCAAAAAACGACGGCCGTAATGGTGGCAAACTTGGTCAAGGAAACCGCGACAATGGCCGATTTAACGACCAAGGGAAGAAACCACAAGGTCAAGGAAATCGTGGCAATGATCGCCGTCAGCAACAAGACTTCCAGCCAAAACCAGCTGGACCACGTGTTGACTTTAAAGCCCGTGCAGCAGCCCTAAAAGCAGAGCAAAATGCAGAGTACGCACGCTCAAGCGAGGAGCGCTTCAAACAATCGCAAGCTGCCAAAGAAGCCTTGGCTCAAGCTAACAAACGCAAGGAACCTGAGGAAATCTTTGAGGAAGCTGCTAAGTTAGCTGAACAAACGCAGCCAGCCGTAGCAGTAGCTCCTGTAGCTAAAGAAGCGCCAGTGGATACACGTCGTAAAAAACAAGCTCGACCAGACAAAGAACGTGACGATTATGATCACGAAGAAGATGGTCCTAGAAAACAACAAAAGAATCGAAGTAGTCAGAATCAAGTGAGAAATCAAAGAAATAGTAACTGGAATAATAATAAAAAGAATAAAAAAGGCAACAAGCAAAATAACCGCAATCAGGCACCAAAACCTGTTACAGAGCGTAAGTTCCACGAATTGCCAACAGAATTTGAATATACAGATGGTATGACTGTTGCGGAAATTGCAAAACGTATCAAACGTGAACCAGCTGAAATCGTTAAGAAACTCTTTATGATGGGTGTTATGGCCACACAAAACCAATCTTTGGATGGAGAAACCATCGAACTCCTCATGGTGGATTACGGTATCGAAGCCAAACAAAAGGTTGAAGTGGACAATGCGGATATCGAACGTTTCTTTGTCGAAGATGGTTATCTCAATGAAGATGAATTGGTTGAGCGTCCACCAGTTGTGACGATCATGGGGCACGTTGACCATGGTAAAACAACCCTTCTAGATACCCTTCGTAACTCTCGTGTTGCAACAGGTGAAGCAGGTGGGATCACTCAGCATATCGGTGCCTACCAAATCGTTGAAAATGGCAAGAAGATTACTTTCCTTGATACACCAGGACACGCGGCCTTTACATCGATGCGTGCGCGTGGTGCCTCTGTTACCGATATCACCATCTTGGTCGTAGCGGCAGACGACGGTGTTATGCCTCAGACTATCGAAGCCATCAACCACTCAAAAGCAGCCAACGTTCCAATCATCGTAGCCATCAACAAGATTGATAAACCAGGTGCTAACCCAGAACGCGTTATCGGGGAATTGGCAGAGCATGGTGTCATGTCAACAGCTTGGGGTGGAGACTCTGAGTTTGTCGAAATTTCAGCTAAGTTCAACCAAAATATCGATGAACTCTTGGAAACGGTCCTTCTTGTGGCTGAAATCCAAGAACTCAAGGCAGATCCAACAGTGCGTGCTATCGGTACGGTTATCGAAGCTCGTTTGGATAAAGGGAAAGGTGCGGTCGCAACCCTTCTTGTGCAACAAGGTACTCTGAATGTACAAGACCCTATCGTTGTCGGAAATACCTTCGGTCGTGTCCGTGCTATGACAAATGACCTTGGTCGTCGTGTCAAGGTGGCAGGGCCATCAACACCAGTTTCTATCACAGGTTTGAACGAAGCACCGATGGCCGGTGACCACTTTGCCGTTTACGAAGATGAAAAATCTGCGCGTGCGGCTGGTGAAGAACGTGCCAAACGTGCCCTTATGAAACAACGTCAAGCTACCCAACGTGTCAGCCTTGAAAACCTCTTTGATACGCTTAAAGCTGGTGAACTCAAGTCTGTTAACGTTATCATCAAGGCCGACGTACAAGGTTCAGTTGAAGCTCTTTCTGCCTCACTTCAGAAGATTGATGTGGAAGGTGTTAAAGTTACCATCGTTCACTCAGCGGTTGGTGCCATCAATGAATCAGACGTGACTCTTGCCGAAGCTTCAAATGCCTTTATCGTTGGTTTCAACGTCCGCCCTACACCACAAGCTCGTCAACAAGCAGAAGCAGACGATGTGGAAATCCGTCTCCACAGCATTATCTACAAGGTTATCGAAGAGATGGAAGAAGCCATGAAAGGGATGTTGGATCCTGAATTCGAAGAAAAAGTTATTGGTGAAGCGGTTATTCGTGAAACCTTCAAGGTATCTAAAGTGGGAACCATCGGTGGATTCATGGTTATGAGTGGTAAAGTTACTCGTGATTCTAAAGTCCGTGTCATCCGTGACGGTGTCGTAATCTATGACGGTGAACTCGCAAGCTTGAAACACTACAAAGACGACGTCAAAGAAGTTACTAACGGTCGTGAAGGTGGATTGATGATCGACGGCTACAATGATATCAAGATGGATGATGTCATTGAGGCATACGTCATGGAAGAAATCAAGAGATAAGATTTTTGCTCCTTTCTTAGGTGGTGAGGGACGCAAGCAAACCGATGGTTTCATTGCTTATTTTTGAGCCTAGGGTCTCAAAAATCCCCTGTGATGGGACTGATAAATCAGTTCCATCACTTTCACCACAGCGAAAGAAGCAGGTGGTTTCAAATTGAACTTCGTTTCAATTTGAAATGAAAATCAATAAGTTTAAAAATAGCTAGGTCTGCTGGCCTAGCTTTTGGTTCATTATAAAAGTGAAAGGAAGAAACATGGCAAATCATTTTCGTACGGATCGTGTAGGCATGGAAATCAAGCGTGAAGTCAATGAGATTTTGCAAAAGAAAGTCCGTGATCCTCGTGTCCAAGGTGTGACCATCACAGATGTTCAGATGCTGGGTGACTTGTCCGTTGCCAAGGTTTACTACACCATTTTGAGTAACCTTGCTTCAGATAACCAAAAAGCTCAAATCGGGCTTGAGAAAGCAACTGGCACCATCAAACGTGAACTTGGTCGCAATTTAAAATTGTACAAAATCCCAGATTTAACTTTCGTCAAAGACGAATCCATCGAATATGGAAACAAGATTGACGAGATGCTACGCAATCTGGATAAGAACTAATACTCTTCGAAAATCTCTTCAAACCACGTCAGCGTCGCCTTACCGTACTCAAGTACAGCCTACGGCTAGCTTCCTAGTTTGCTTTTTGATTTTCATTGAGTATAAGAAAGAGGGGCAACCCTCTTTTTTGTTACTGGAGTACCAGATATGACGAGGCAATAATCTGTAAAAAAGAAAGTTAAACAAATGATTTTTTTTTGAAAAGGCTTTATATTTTTTTAGAGTATGATATGATAAGATGTGAAAAAAGAAATAAGGAGATTGAAATGGCTGAACAAGATCTAGCTATGCAAGTATTGGAACAAGTGGTGAAACTACCTGTTGTGAAAGTTGATCGTTCAAAGTTTTTAGTGGACAAGTTTTCTAAAGAATTAGATCCGAAAGAAATTTCAACATTATTGGAGCAAGGTCCTTCTAGCCTGCTATCTCAGGAAACCTTAGATAGGGTTGCAAATGCTTGTATTATGGATAATGTCTTGCTGGCCAGTGGGACCTCGGTATTGGCAGGTCTACCTGGAGGCCTTGCCATGGCAATTACCATACCAGCAGATGTAGCTCAATTTTATGCTTTTTCATTAAAATTAGCTCAAGAATTGGGATATATTTACGGTTACGATGACCTCTGGGCTTCTCGTGATGAGTTGAGTGAAGATGCTCAAAACACGCTCTTACTGTATCTCGGTGTGATGCTGGGAGTAAATGGTACAGCTGCCTTGCTTCGAGCGGGAGGTGTTGCGGTTGCTAAGCAAGTGATGAAAACTGTTCCTCAGAAAGCCTTGACAAAGACGCTCTGGTATCCAATTTTGAAAAAAGTTTTGAAAATTTTTGGTGTTAATCTGACAAAAGGTGGCTTGGCAAAAGGAATGGGGAAATTCATTCCCATCCTAGGCGGTATTATTTCAGGAGGATTAACCTTTGCGACCATGAAACCGATGGGGGAAAGCTTGCAACAGGAGTTATCTAAATTAGTTAACTATAATGAAGAGCAATATCAAGAAGACATAGAAACTATCCGAAAAGAAGCTGAAATCATCGAAGGTGAGTAATATGGGTCTCATAAAAATGTTAGCTAAAACTTACGGGAATTACTTTTTTACGATGCAAAGTATAAAAGTAATGAAAACGATGAAAAAAGACGACAATCTTGTTGTTGGTCTAGGAAAGTTATTTCTTATAGATAAGTTAATGGATACGGCCCAATGGTTAATGAAGCCAGAGGATAAGGAATAACTTGAAATGAAAGAAACTAGCAGGAATTCCGCTGCTAGTTTTTTAATCTCTTCCCATATGGTATAATATAAGCAGTAAAATCATTTTATACTCAATGAAAATCAAAGAGCAAACTAGGAAGCTAGCCGCAGGCTGTACTTGAGTACGGTAAGGCGACGCTGACGTGGTTTGAATTTGATTTTTGAAGAGTATTAGAACATACATGGAGGTCATCATGGACAATATCATCGATGTGTCAATTCCCGTTGCAGAAGTGGTGGACAAGCATCCAGAAGTCTTGGAAGTCCTAGTAGAGCTCGGTTTTAAACCACTTGCTAATCCCTTGATGCGCAACACAGTCGGTCGCAAGGTATCGCTCAAACAGGGTTCTAAACTTGAAGGAACTCCTATGGACAAGATTGTCCGCACACTGGAAGCGAATGGTTACGAAGTGATTGGATTAGACTAATGGCAGATGAACGGATTCATATCCTACGGGATATTTTGTTAGAATTGCACAATGGCGCATCTCCTGAGTCAGTTCAGGAGCGTTTTGATGCGACCTTTACAGGTGTGTCGGCCATCGAGATTTCCCTCATGGAGCACGAGCTGATGAACTCAGATTCAGGTGTGACCTTTGAAGATGTCATGGAACTCTGTGATGTCCATGCCAATCTTTTTAAAAACGCTGTTAAGGGTGTCGAAGTAGAGGATACCGAACACCCTGGCCACCCCGTTCGCGTCTTCAAGGATGAAAATCTGGCTCTCCGTGCTGCCTTGATTCGCATTCGGAGACTGTTAGATACCTATGAGTCTATGGAAGACGAGGAAATGCTGGCAGAGATGCGCAAGGGTTTGGTCCGTCAAATGGGGCTTTTGGGTCAATTTGATATCCACTACCAGCGCAAGGAAGAGCTCTTCTTTCCCATCATGGAGCGCTATGGACACGATTCCCCTCCCAAAGTTATGTGGGGAGTGGATGACCAGATCAGAGAACTCTTTCAAAAAGCCCTAACGACAGCTAAGTCACTACCAGAAGTGCCAATTAGCAGTGTAAAAGAAGATTTTGAAGCTTTTGCGACAGAGTTTGAAAGTATGATTTTCAAGGAAGAGTCCATCCTTCTCATGATTCTCCTCGAGTCCTTCACTCAGGATGACTGGATTCAGATTGCAGAGGAGAGCGACGCCTATGGTTATGCCATCATCCGTCCGTCTGAGAAGTGGGTGCCTGAGCGCCAGAGTTTTGTTGAGGAAAAGAGTGCAGAGGAGCCTGTACAACTAGACACGGCCGAAGGCCAAGTGCAACAAGTTATCGATACGCCAGAAGGTCAGTTTACCATTACCTTTACCCCTAAGGAAAAGGAAGCAGTGCTGGACCGCCATAGTCAACAGGCTTTTGGCAATGGCTATCTCTCTGTCGAGCAGGCCAACCTCATCCTCAATCACCTCCCTATGGAGATCACCTTTGTCAATAAAGACGATATTTTCCAGTATTACAATGACAATACGCCAGCTGATGAGATGATTTTCAAACGGACACCATCTCAAGTCGGGCGCAATGTTGAACTTTGCCATCCGCCCAAGTACCTAGACAAGGTGAAAGCTGTTATGCAAGGTCTTCGTGAAGGGGTCAAGGACAAGTATGAAATGTGGTTCAAGTCTGAGTCGCGAGGCAAGTTTGTCCACATCACCTATGCTGCGGTGCATGATGAGAACGGAGAATTCCAAGGCGTGTTGGAGTATGTTCAGGACATTCAGCCCTATCGTGAGATTGATACGGACTACTTCCGTGGATTAGAATAAGGAGAACTAATGAGTTACGAACAAGAATTTATGAAGGAATTTGAGGCCTGGGTTAATACCCAGATCATGATCAATGACATGGCGCACAAGGAAAGTCAAAAAGTCTACGAAGAAGACCAAGACGAACGTGCCAAAGATGCCATAATTCGCTACGAGAGCCGATTGGATGCTTATCAGTTTTTGCTGGGTAAGTTTGAAAACTTCAAAGCAGGCAAGGGGTTCCATGATTTACCAGAGGGCTTGTTTGGTGAGAGAAACTATTAAAATGAATATCCTTTCTTGATTTTTTCCCAAAATCTTGATAGAATATTTTTATTAAATCCTTGTCAGAGCAGGGATTTTTTATTGAAAGGATTTTATCATGTCAAAGAAACTCCAACGTAAAAAACAATTGCGAAATAGCCTTCGTCGTTCAGGTGCATTTTCAACTACAGTGACCAAAGTTGTAGAAGAGACCAAAAAAGTCGTGAAACACGCAGAAAAATCTGCTAGCCAAGCAGGAAAAGTTGTCTCTAAAAAAGTGGAACAAGCAGTAGAAGCGACTAAGGAACAAGCTCAAAAAGTGGCGAATTCAGTAGAAGATTTCGCAGCTACTTTGGGTGGCCTCTCAGTAGATCGTGCTAAGACTTTCTATGATGAAGGCATCAAGTCAGCCTCTGACTTCAAAAACTGGACTGAAAAAGAACTCCTTGCCTTGAAAGGAATCGGCCCAGCTACGATTAAGAAATTAAAAGAACACGGCATCAAGTTCAAGTAATCTTTCTTGTCCCTTGCATTTCCGTAAAAAACTTGCTACAATAGAGCCATTAGAGGTGTTTTGAATCCCACATTTTACAGAAAGTGGCGGCGCTGAGAAGTCCACAAATGTGTCAAAACTGGTTGCTGATGGATGAAAATGAAATAAAAGTGTCTTTGTATATCCTTCAAAGACAAGAGTTGCGGGCATTTCTGCCCGAAATTGGGTGGTACCGCGGATAAACACATTCGTCCCTGTCATGTAGATGGCAGGGGCATTTTTTTATGGGAAGCGAGGAAGAAGGATGACAAGAACTGAATTGCCAGAACAAATCGAAACGGAGCGACTTGTCTTACGAGTCCGTACAGTAGCTGATGCCGAGGATATCCATGCCTACGCTAGTCTGCCAGAAGTCGCCTACCCAGCAGCATTTCACCCCGTCAAGACCTTGGAAGATGAGATTTATTATCTGGAGCACATCCTTCCAGAGCGCAATCAAAAGGAAAATCTCCCAGCGGGCTACGGGATTGTCGTTAAAGGAACCGATAAGGTCATTGGTTCTGTTGACTTCAATCATCGCCACGAAGATGATGTGCTTGAACTCGGCTACACCTTGCACCCAGACTATTGGGGACGAGGTTATGTTCCTGAAGCAGCGCGTCCCTTGATTGAGCTAGGTTTTAAGAATTTGGGGCTTCACAAGATTGAACTGACTTGTTTTGACTACAATCTCCAAAGTCAACGAGTTGCAAAGAAACTTGACTTCACCCTTGAAGCTCGTATCCGAGACAGAAAGGATGTTCAAGGCAATCGCTGTGATAGTCTCATATATGGATTGCTGAAGAGTGAGTGGGAGGTTAAGAATTGAAAAAATTTTTTAAAGAGTTATTTAAGAATATTTTTGGATGGCATATATTATCATTTGCTGGGATATTGTTTATAGCTTACTTAATTCAGGATTCTAGTTATTTTATTATAAGATATCTATTGCTATTGATTATAGTAATATTATCTATTTCATACTTTGCTTTATCAAATTATTATAAGCTAGATAGAAAAAATGATAAAAATAAACCTGCATTAGCTATAAGGAGTATTGTCTCTACATTCTTATGGATTGTAATACTCGCTTGGATACAAATATTACTTTCATCTTTTAATATAAGCTTAGATAAACAGATTAAGGAGATTTACTTTCTTCTGTTAGCATACTCATTAATTTTTTCACTCTTAGCAATAATGATTGGGATAAAATTACGAACTCTTCTGGTTCTTATGATAGTTTTTCTTCCAATCTTATTATTACTGGGAGCATTTGATATAAAATGGTGGGCTCTAGTCACTGGTTTCATAACATTGTGGAATTTTATTAATTCAGAGGACTTTCTCACCTATTTAAGGGGTGGAAAAAAATTAGAAAATATTCCAAAAGAGTTAAAATATAAGTGGTCAATTAATAAATTTGTTATTTATATTTTTACATTTTTATTTTACTTTTCACTTATAATATCGTCATTCTTTGAAAAGAAAAGTCCATGTTCTTTTGAAGAGTATTTAAGCAACGGGGCAACAAGAGTATATTCAATGTTATTTCTTGTAGTATCAATGATAATATTATTCAGTATACTCTTTGGCTATTATTATCTATTGAATCAGAAAAAAGAAGAAGGACGGGTAGCCAAATTTTTATTAAACACAGGTAAAAAAATAGGTTTAGACAAGTTTAACAGTACTATACAATTATATGTAAAAGCAAAAAAAGGAGAACTAAAATGAAACAACTTTCACCTAAATACAACCCAGCCGAAGTTGAGGCTGGTCGTTACCAAAAATGGCTTGATGAAGATGTTTTCAAGCCTTCTGGAGATCAAAAGGCTAAGCCTTATTCGATCGTTATTCCACCACCAAACGTAACTGGTAAACTTCACCTTGGTCACGCTTGGGATACAACCTTGCAAGATATCATCATCCGTCAAAAACGCATGCAAGGTTTTGATACGCTTTGGCTTCCAGGGATGGACCACGCTGGGATTGCGACTCAGGCTAAGGTTGAGGAGCGCTTGCGTGGTGAGGGCATTACGCGTTATGACCTGGGGCGTGAAAAATTCCTCGAGAAAGTCTGGGAATGGAAAGACGAATATGCGACAACTATCAAGGAACAATGGGGCAAGATGGGGCTCTCTGTAGACTACTCTCGTGAGCGTTTCACTCTTGATGAAGGTTTGTCAAAAGCCGTTCGCAAGGTCTTTGTCGAGCTTTATAAGAAAGGCTGGATCTATCGTGGTGAGTTTATCATCAACTGGGACCCAGCAGCTCGCACAGCCCTTTCTGATATCGAGGTGATCCACAAGGATGTCGAAGGCGCCTTCTACCACATGAACTATATGCTGGAAGATGGTTCACGCGCCCTTGAAGTTGCGACCACACGTCCTGAGACGATGTTTGGGGACGTAGCCGTTGCGGTCAATCCAGAAGACCCACGCTACAAGGACTTGATTGGCAAAAACGTCATCCTTCCAATCGCTAATAAACTAATCCCGATCGTTGGAGATGAGCACGCAGATCCTGAGTTTGGTACTGGTGTTGTGAAAATCACGCCTGCCCACGATCCAAACGACTTCTTGGTTGGTCAACGTCACAACTTGCCACAAGTCAACGTCATGAACGACGACGGAACTATGAATGAGCTTGCCTTCGAGTTTGCAGGTATGGACCGTTTTGAAGCTCGTAAGGCAGTCGTTGCCAAGTTGGAAGAAATCGGTGCCCTGGTCAAAATCGAAAAACGTGTCCACAGTGTTGGTCACTCAGAGCGTACAGGTGTTGTGGTTGAACCACGCTTATCTACACAATGGTTCGTCAAGATGGACCAATTGGCTAAGAATGCTATTGCCAACCAAGATACAGCGGACAAGGTAGAATTCTACCCACCTCGTTTCAACGATACCTTCCTCCAATGGATGGAAAATGTCCACGACTGGGTTATCTCTCGTCAGCTCTGGTGGGGTCACCAAATCCCTGCTTGGTACAATGCTGAGGGTGAAATGTACGTCGGTGAAGAAGCTCCAGAAGGCGACGGATGGACTCAGGACGAAGACGTCTTGGATACTTGGTTCAGTTCGGCCCTTTGGCCATTCTCAACCATGGGCTGGCCTGATGTGGACTCAGAAGACTTCAAACGTTACTTCCCAACTTCAACTTTGGTAACAGGTTACGATATCATCTTCTTCTGGGTGTCTCGTATGATCTTCCAATCCTTGGAATTCACTGGCCGTCAGCCATTTCAAAACGTTCTTATTCACGGTCTTATCCGTGACGAGCAAGGACGCAAGATGTCTAAATCTCTCGGTAACGGGATTGACCCGATGGATGTCATCGAGAAATACGGCGCCGATGCCCTTCGTTGGTTCCTTTCAAACGGTTCTGCACCAGGGCAAGACGTGCGCTTCTCTTATGAGAAAATGGATGCTTCATGGAACTTCATTAACAAAATCTGGAACATCTCTCGCTACATCCTCATGAACAATGAAGGCTTGACCCTCGAGCAAGCAACTGCCAATGTGGAAAAAGTGGTCAACAAGGAAGCTGGAAATGTCACTGACCGCTGGATTCTCCACAACCTCAATGAAACGATTGGCAAGGTCACTGAAAACTTTGACAAGTTTGAGTTTGGTGTAGCTGGCCACATCCTCTACAACTTTATCTGGGATGAGTTTGCGGACTGGTACGTTGAGCTGACCAAGGAAGTCCTTTATAGCGACAACGAAGAAGAGAAAGTCATCACACGTTCTGTTCTCCTTTACACTTTGGACAAGATCCTTCGTCTCCTTCACCCAATCATGCCATTCGTGACAGAGGAAATCTTTGGTCAAATCTCAGAAGGTTCTATCGTCATAGCGGAATACCCAACTGTCAACCCAGCCTTTGAAGACCTTGCGTCTCACACAGGTGTGGAAAGTCTCAAAGACTTGATCCGTGCCGTTCGGAATGCGCGTGCGGAAGTAAACGTAGCTCCAAGTAAGCCAATCACCATCCTTGTTAAGACAAGCGATAGTGACTTGGAAGCCTTCTTTAACAGCAATGTCAACTACATCAAGCGCTTCACAAATCCAGAACACTTGGAAATCGCATCAACCATCCCTGCACCTGAACTGGCAATGTCAAGCGTCATAACAGGAGCAGAAATCTACTTGCCACTCGCAGACCTCCTCAATGTCGAAGAAGAACTAGCTCGCCTCGACAAGGAACTAGCTAAATGGCAAAAAGAACTGGATATGGTCGGTAAGAAGCTCTCTAACGAACGCTTCGTAGCCAACGCCAAACCAGAAGTCGTCCAAAAAGAACGCGACAAACAAGCCGACTACCAAGCCAAGTACGACGCGACCGTAGCACGTATTGATGAGATGAAGAAGTTGGTGAAATAAATAAAGAAACACGGTGGAATGCCGTGTTTTTTTGGTATAATGGAAAATAAAGTGTTAAAGTAGGTTATTAAATTGTCTATATCAGATATTGAGTTTGAACGTAGTGAGAAGCATTACCGTTACTTAAGACTAGCTATTGAACAGTTATCTGAAACGGATAAAACTTTTATTAAAGAGAATTTGTTAACGATTATTTCGGGTCGTGAAAGTTCATTATCTTTGAAGGAAGAAGCAAGAGAATTGCTAAATTATCTTGGAAGAATTGACATTAACAAAAGAAATGGAGCAATAGCGGAATTAGTTGTCATATGTTTATTGAGAACAAAAGGTTTTTCTCAAGAATATTGTTTTAGAAATTTAGAGGAAAATTCTGCTAAAAAAGGGTTTGACGGTCTTGTACTTGAGGGTGAAAAATTCTGGTTGTTAGAGAGTAAATCTAGTCAGATAGGACATAATAATAGTCATAGAAATACAGTATATAGAGCATACAAAGGATTGGAGAAACAATTATCTGGTGAAAATGAAAAAATCAATAATCCGTGGCGGAATGCATATAATCATACAAAAATCGCTCAATCACCGAATAGTTTAGTTAAAAGAGTTGCGGAATTATCAACGAATTATACTAACGGAGATTATTTTAAAATTGAGGATAATAACGTTATTATAGGATCGACGATTATACCAGATAAGAGAGGGAATCATCATATTAATGAAATTAATTTTGAAGTTTCCACCTTAAATAATTTTATAAAAAATCATAAATCAAAAGATGAGATAATTATCGCAATTAATTTACAAACTATTGAAATTTTTTTGGAATACTTAGAGGAAATCATTGATGAGTAGCGATGGAAAAAGTACATTGACAACACTCTCTAAAAGAGAAGAGATTGTAAATATTATCTTAGAATTATTGTTTATAAAAGAAAAATTAACTAATCGAGACGCAGAATATTTATTCGCAATATCATTGTTATTTATTGAAGAATTTGAAAAAAATAGATCCAGAAGTTATTATATAGAATTTGCGTATTCAATTATTGTTAGAACATGTTTTAAAATCAATGACTACAGAGCTCTATATGATTTTTCAGTTAATTTTGGTTATTATCCAATTGCACGAAAACTTTTAAGAAGTGGTTTGGTAGATGAAGGAATATTGAATTATTTTCTTTCGGATTTAAAACTTGCTCAATTCTCAAACGGTGATAAAATAAACACGTTTGAACAGGACAAAGTATCTAAGGAAATCATTGCTTCAGAAAATAAAAAATTTGCTTTTGTTGCTCCAACATCATATGGAAAAAGCGAAATAATTTATCAACATATTTTAGAAAACAATGAGTTGGACAATATTGGAATTATAGTACCTACTAAAGCGTTGATTGACCAAGTATTTCGAGAAGCAAAAAAGTTAGGAGAGTTAAATAGAAAAATTATAACTCATGAACAGAATTATAATGATTCGGATCGACGAGTACTTGCGATTGTTACACAGGAGAGAGCGTTGCGATTAATTGAACAACACTTAATATTCGATTCTCTCTATATCGACGAAGCGCATGAACTGTTTAACTTTGATTTCGGTTTGAAACATGCAAATAGAAGCCTGTTGTTAGCAAGATTGCTTAAACTCAACAAGAAACTAAATCCCGAACTAAATATATACTATTTTTCACCTCTAATTCAAAATGTTAATAATTTATTGTTAAAAAATGAAGAAGGGCATGTAGAGCAATATAAAATTAACAATAATTTAAAGGTTTTAGATATAAGATATGTTAGTAATGCCAATGAACAGTTTGTCTTTGAGCAATATTTGGGTTCCTTTTTTAAATTATCTAATACGGAAAATAATTTAAAATATATTGTTAACTGTAGTAAAAATTACAAAAAAAATTTATATTATTTATACAGGCCTATTTATATAGAACATTATGCTGAGGAATTATGTAACCAATTACCTGAGTATGATGAATTACCACAATCACTCGCTAATTTAATTGAAGAATTGAAGGATATAGTTCATCCTAAATTTAAGCTAATTGAATTTCTATCAAAAGGAATTCTATATCTACATGGTAGACTACCAAATAATATAAGGAATTATCTTCTGAAATGTTTTAGAGATGATGCTTCAATTAAACATTTAATTGCCAATTCAGTTATTCTCGCTGGTATGAATATGCCTATTGACTCTTTATTCTTTATTTCAGGTTTTTCGGCTACTAATGAACTAATAAACTTAGTTGGTAGAGTCAATAGATTGAATGAGATTTTTTCAAATAATGGTGAACTAAACAAGATCTTAGTTCCTGTACACTTTGTGGAACTTGATAGCTATCCTCAAAATAGAAATGGTCAATTAAAGAAAACAGTTGAATCTTTACGAAGTAATATTAAGGATTCTGTAAAAAATCCACTATTAGAGAATTCTGTAGTAAATAAATCTAATTTAGAAAATTCCGAGAAAATTTTAGCTTTAGAAAGTAATATAGTTAATGATTTTGATAATCCTAGTTTTATTTCTCGTCTCACGAGATCTGGAGCTCAGCAACTATTAAATTATACGGAGTTAGGTTTAATAAAATTAGAGAAAATTATACAAGAGACAGAGATTATCCATAATGCTGATAATGTCTACAAAGAAATTTTGCTTAAAGTTAAGGAAGTCTTTTTTGATAATTTTGTTAATGAAGGTGCCGATAGAGCTATAGACTATAGGTATTTTCATCCGAATAACAACGTCAAACGTTTGCGGTTTGAACCTACAATTAATTATTATTCAGTTTTTATTCCAAGTTCCTACTCCTCTCTAAAGGATAGAGTAAATAATTTAGTATCATATTGGGAAGATATTTTAAGTTCTTCTTCGGATCATAATAAAAATTTCATGCAATATGTTGGTAGTCAATTTGGAGAAAAGGCATATCAGTCGGATGATTATAATGATTCCAGGGCAAAAGTCTATATAGATTTAAATGACTATAAAACTAGAGAATATGATATGTATAACATCGCCATTATTAAACTCCAAACCGATGATGAATTTGTAGATTTTGAAATTGGTTTATTAGTAAATTCATTAAGAGAATTTAATATTATCTCAGATGATTTGTATAATTTGTTTATGTTTGGAACAAATGATATAAAAGAGTTACAAATTTCGCAACTAGGATTAAGTAAAAATCTATATAATACACTAAAAAAGGATAACCAAATTCAAAACATAGAGTTTGATGATTTTCATAATCCAAGAGCAAATCATCATTTAAGAGAGTATATACTTTCTAAGCAAGGAATTGAAAAATTTGAATTAGAACAATATTTTTTATAAACTATATAGAACTATATATCTTTTATTTTAGAAAGCAGGTTACTACATGACAAATTCTGTAAGTTCGAACCGCTCTGAGAAGTACAATATTGCAGCTTTCTTCTCGGGTGTTGGGGGAATTGAGTTGGGATTTGAACAGACCAACGAGTTCAGAGTGGTGTATGCCAATGAGTTTGATAAGTATGCGCGTCAGACTTATCAGTTAAACCATCCAGATACCTATTTGGATGGTCGTGATATTCACGATGTTCAGCCAGAGGACATTCCAGCTGAGCGCGTGGATGTGATTATGGGAGGTTTCCCTTGTCAGGCCTTTAGTATTGCGGGTTATCGCAAGGGCTTTGATGATGATCGTGGAGATCTTTTCTTCGAGTTGCTTCGCATGATTGAGGGATGCAAACCTCGCGCTATTTTCATAGAAAACGTCAAGAACATGGTCGGTCATGACCATGGTAATACCTTCAAGGTGATTCGTGAAGCTTTGACGGAGAACAACTACTTCATTAAGTGGAAGGTTCTCAACGGAAAAGACTATGGAAATATCCCGCAAAACCGGGAGCGGATCTACATTGTCGGTTTTGATACTAAGGAAGCTTATGATTTGTTTGAATTTCCAGAGGAAATCAAGCTAACTACTTCTCTTCAAGACGTCATTAACTTCGGCGATAAGCTTGATGAGGTCTACTATTACCGTGAAGGCAAGCAGAATTTCTACGACCAGTTGAAGTTTGAAGTAACTAGTCAAGATACAGTTTACCAGTGGCGCCGTCAGTATGTCCGTGAAAATAAAAACGGTGTTGTACCTACCCTTACAGCCAATATGGGAACAGGTGGACATAACGTTCCATTGATTTTGACAGACAGTGGGGAGATTCGAAAGTTAACTCCCAAAGAAACCTTTAATGTCCAAGGCTATCCGAAATCCTTTAAAATTCCAGAAGGGGTTTCTAACGGTCAGCTCTACAAGCAGGCTGGTAATAGTGTGGTTGTTCCTGTTATTAAACGCATCGCAGAGAATGTTGCCAAGGCCTTAAATAAAAGCAAAGGGAAATCTCAGCTTGATCGTTCGGGAAAAATTGCAATTATCTACATTAAGATGAATGGTCAGTTTGAAGGTGAGTCGTATGTTAAAGATTTTGTACGGAATGAAGCTGAGGCATACGAAAAAATCTATACTGAATACAGAGATAATCTTGATGTTATTTCTTCCAAACAGTATAGATCATTGATTCGTAATAAAAAAAGTAAAGAGTTTTATATGCTGTCCATAAATAGATAATAAAGATTTTTGTTCCGTTGTTTCGGATGAAGAGCGTATTATATTGTCTGAAAATCGTGGTAATTTGAAATATTAGAGTATTTTTGATAGTTTTTCCGAAATATATAAGTGGGAACTAGTGCTTAAGCTAGTCTTGTTATAAATACAGTATAGGTAAGTGAGGCACAATTTATGTGGGAACATCTAAAATTTGAACAAAAAGAAAAATACAAAACTTTAATTACCAACTTCGCTAGCTTGAGCCAAGCTTTCTCTCAAAAGGCAGAATCCGAAGATGAAGGACAAACAGAGAATTATGTCGCTCCTATCGTCAACTCCAAATTTCAGGAGACTGTCTTTCAAAAAGCCTTTAATGCCGTAGGGGAAGATATCGCCAATACTTCCTATGATGCCTCTGTCGTTGTGGATGAAAATCATAAATACCTAGTGGGTATCAAGTCTTTTGGGATTAATTCAGGAGACCAAAAAATTGCCCAGTTCAAGAAAGATTCTCAATCTTGGACGGACTTGTTGGGTGATATTAAGTTTCATGCAGATCTTTCAGCTGACAAAGAAGCTGCAGACAAGGAAAACTATCAACGCTATGAAGAGTTGGCTCGAAAGATTGCGACTTTGAGGAATCAGAGAATCGAATCTTCCAAGGCACAAATCAAGGGTTTCAACTCGGACTCGGTCAATGTTGAAGCTGTTTATCATGTTTTGATGCCAACACCAAAAGGAGAAAATCCTAGAATTTTTGTTGGGGAAACATCTTATTTACCAGTTGATATCGATAATCTGGTCATTGAAGGATCAACTACCAAAAACAATCCAACCAATTTTCGTTTTACAGATGGGCAACACCACTACAAGTACACAGCAGCTGACAGCCAGCTCCACATGACCTTTAATAATAAAGACATTGTGGTTGATACTTGGGACGTCCATTATATCGAAGATCCTTTTTCTCTCTTTGAAAACCTTCATTTACTGACCGCTGAAAAGGAACAATCCGATATCTTAGAAACAGTGTCTTGGGTTATCACAGACAAACATGGAAATGTGAAAGAGAACTCCGGTTTCAATGCCTTTAATGGTGGTTCAAAACTACCCCAAAAAGATCGTCTGCCACGAATTCTAAAGATTCAGGATAAATTCAAAGACAGTCTGGCTACAGAAGAATTGGCTTTTGTGACTTTCTCCTTAGAAGAAATCCTCTTGAAGAAATGGAACAGCGAAGAAAAAAATAATATGAAGGCTATTCGTGAGGACTTGATTCACTTTGTCCACAATACTGGCAATGAAAAACTCATTAAAGAAATTGAACAACTCGTCTATCGTCCAGTTAGCGAAGTGTACATCCCGCTACCTGACTCCAAAAATTTCCACGACGAAAGACCAGACTTCTTTGGTCCAGGATTTGGAAGCTTTGAACCTGGGACTAAAAAACTAGCTCTATCCAAAGAAAAAAGAACCTTTAAACTACGCTTTTTACCTTCTGGTGATGTTATAAACGCCTATATCAACCAAGAAGCTGGCAAGGCGATTCAGTCAACCGATAAGCAAGAAATTCTTGGGAATTGGATCTTACGTGGTGTTTTCCAGTTGAAGGAACGAGAAGTCTTGTCAGGCCAACGTTTAAATGAACTGGAAATCAACGGAATTCGATTGACTAAGTTTAAAAATGGGGAAATCGGCATTGAATTCATCTGGATTGACACCGAAAACCCACCTCACGATGCTATCGGCTGGGTAGCAAAGAAATAAAAAGTCCTGTCACTTTCTCCCATTTAACCTTTGACTATTCCGCAAAATTATCGTACAATAAAGAGTACATGATAAAATGAGGTCAGAGTCTGTTTGCTCTGGCGATAGTAGTAAAAATGAGGAGAAACGCTTTGGAATTAGAAGTATTTGCTGGGCAAGAAAAAAGTGAACTATCTATGATTGAGGTAGCGCGTGCTATCTTGGAACTTCGTGGTCGCGATCATGAGATGCATTTTAGCGATCTTGTAAATGAAATTCAAAACTACCTTGGAACATCAAACAGCGATATCCGTGAAGCCTTGCCTTTGTTCTACACAGAGTTGAACTTTGACGGTAGCTTCATCTCTCTTGGAGACAACAAATGGGGTCTTCGTTCATGGTATGGTGTGGACGAAATCGACGAAGAAATCATCGCTCTTGAAGAAAGTGACGACGATGAAGTAGCACCAAAAGCTAAGAAAAAACGTGTCAATGCCTTCATGGACGGCGATTCAGATGCTATTGACTACAATGCTGATGATCCCGAAGACGAGGACGCATACGAAGCAGATCCAGCTCTTTCTTACGATGATGAAAATCCAGATGATGAGAAAAATGAAGTGGAAGCTTACGATGCGGAAATCAACGAAATCGCACCTGATGACTTGGGTGAAGATGTAGAACTCAACGAAGAAGACGACGAGTTTTCAGATGATGACGCTGAAACGAGTGACGAAGTATAAGAAGCCTCACAGAGGAGATCAGTTTGATCTTCTCTTTTTATTTGTTGGGAGAGAGTTGGTGATTTCCTTGAAATCAGGGGCTAGAAGGTGTAAAATAAAGGTGGGAAGGTGTGCATTTTTCAAAGGAGGTGCCTGCCTATGGAGTTTCGTTTAGATAAAAGTTTGTATGACTTGGGGATCAAGAATGTCGTGATTGGCATCGCTAAAAACGTCGATCCTCACGCTGATTTGCCTCTTGCTTTTCTGAAAAAGAAAGAGGAGAGGGAGAAGTGGGCGCTGGAGTGTGATGTAAAAGAAGTTCAAGAGTCTCCTGTTATCCAAGGTTATAGGCAGTTGCTTCAGCGAGTCGGGCGTAGCGTCAAGAAAAATCCACCGACGGTGGTCGCTCTCATTCGCAATATCCAGCATCGTGGCTCCCTCCCTCACATCAATAGTATCATCGATATCTACAATGTAGAGGCGCTTTCTTCTTTGCTGGCGATTGGTGGGCATGATTTGGATAAGATTGGGGGGCAGATAGAGTTTTCTGTTAGCCAAAGGGAGGACATTTTCCTACCCATCTTGTCAACGGAGAAGCATGTTGCGCAGACGGACTATGTCTACCGTGATGAAAAAGGAGTTCTAGCTTGGCTGGATGTCCGAGATAGTGAACATTACAAATTTGATGAAGATACAAAAAATGCTATTTTCATCATTCAAGGAAATGAAAACACTTCTGTCGAGATGCGTTTAGAAGCGTTAGAAGAAATTGAAAAGGATTTGGCTGCTTGCATGCCTGATTTGCAGTTTGAAAAGAAAGTCATTTCTCTTGAAGGAAACCGCACGGTGGTTCAGGACATTTACTGAGTTTTATAGTACCCACTTTATGGTATGTAAACAAAGGAGGAAAGTGCCATGAAGTCCAATGCTTGGATCAAGGGCAAGTGGTACTGCTTAGACTCATCTGGTAAGATGCTTCGCAATACCTACACACCTGATGGCTATTATGTCGGTCACTCAGGCGCTTGGCGATAAGAATTAGATGTCCCCTTTCCTCATTGAGGGAAGGGGATTTTCCTTGTCTATATACTGCTTCCTTATTTGTCCTAAAACCCTTTTTGTGTTACAATGAAAGGTATGAAAGCTAAGAAATTATGGATGACTGGCTTGACTGTGGCTGGTCTAAGTGCCCTTGTTTTGGGTGCTAAAAAAGCAGCAGATAATCACAAACTCATGAAGACGCAAGAGGAGTTAACCGCTATTGTACGTGAGCTTTTCTTAGATATGGGAGAGATTGCGACTCTATATGTTCAAGTCTACGAAAGTAGTCTAGAGCGACTCGCCGGAGGAGTCATTTTTGAAGATGGCCGTCACTATACCTTTGTTTATGAAAATGAAGACCTGGTCTATGAGGAGGAAGTCTTATGATTACTCCCGGTAGTATAGAAGAACTCGCAGGTTTTGTCGAGCAGGATGGCAAGAAGGCCTTTCTTTTTGTGGCGGACTGGTGTGGCGATTGTCGTTATATCTATCCTGCCTTGCCAGAGATTGAGGAGACCAATCCAGAGTTCACCTTTATTCGAGTGGACCGAGACCAGTATATGGATTTAGCCAAACTTTGGGATGTTTACGGGATCCCTAGCCTTGTTGTTCTAGAAAAGGACAAGGAAATCGGCCGTTTTGTCAATCGTGATCGTAAAAGCAAGGAAGAAATTAACGACTTTTTAGCAGGACTGAAATAGGAGAAAAAGGAAACAATGATTTTTACATATAACAAAGAACATGTTGGCGATGTCCTTATGGTCATCGTGAAAAACAGCGGAGATGCTAAACTGGACGTGGAGCGTAAAGGAAAGGTAGCCCGTGTTTTCCTCAAAGAAAATGGGGAAACAGTGGCTTGGAATATTTTCGACCTTTCAAGTTTGTTTGAAATTGCAGAGCGTGGTCAAGTCTTTTTAACAGATGAGCAAGTAGCACGTTTAAACCAAGAGTTACAGGCAGAAGGCTTTACAGAAGAAATTGTTAATGATAAGGAACCTAAGTTTGTTGTCGGTGAGATTGTCGACATGGTAGCTCACCCAGATAGCGATCACCTCAATATCTGCCAAGTTGCAGTCGCGAGTGATAAGACGGTGCAAATCGTTGCAGGGGCTCCTAATGCGCGTGTCGGTCTGAAAACCATTGTCGCTCTTCCTGGTGCCATGATGCCAAAAGGCAATCTCATTTTTCCAGGCGAACTTCGTGGTGAAAAGAGTTTTGGCATGATGTGTAGCCCTCGTGAATTGCATCTACCAAACGCTCCGCAAAAACGTGGTGTCATTGAATTGTCAGAAGACCAAGTTGTCGGAACTCCATTCGACCCAGCTAAACACTGGACTGCCTAGGTAGTTGTCAGTATCTGCCTCGCTAGTATAGAAGGAAATAAGATGGCAAAAAATGTAGTGATTACAGGAGCGACCTCAGGAATTGGTGAAGCGATTGCGCGTGCTTATCTGGAACAGGGGGAGAATGTCGTTCTTACTGGACGACGGACAGACAGACTAGAAGCTCTTAAATCGGAGTTTGCAGAAACCTATCCAAGTCAAAAAGTTTGGACCTTTCCACTAGATGTGACAGATATGTCCATGGTAAAGACTGTTTGTTCTGATATTCTAGAAACGATAGGTCAGATCGATATCTTGGTCAACAATGCCGGACTGGCTCTAGGCTTGGCAGCCTATCAGGACTATGAAGAGTTAGATATGCTGACCATGTTGGATACCAATGTCAAGGGGTTGATGGCAGTTACTCGTTGTTTCTTACCAGCCATGGTAAAAGCCAATCAAGGGCATATCATTAACATGGGGTCGACCGCAGGAATTTATGCCTATGCAGGTGCAGCTGTCTATTCAGCGACCAAGGCGGCAGTCAAGACTTTTTCAGATGGTCTGCGAATTGATACCATCGCAACGGATATCAAGGTGACCACCATTCAACCGGGAATCGTTGAAACAGATTTTTCTACAGTACGTTTTCATGGTGATAAAGAGCGGGCTGCATCCGTTTACCAAGGAATCGAAGCCTTGCAAGCTCAGGATATTGCAGACACAGTAGTCTATGTGACCAGTCAACCTCGTCGTGTTCAGATTACAGATATGACCATTATGGCCAATCAACAGGCGACAGGTTTCATGGTTCATAAAAACTAAAAAATTTTCTCGAAAAGTTACAAATTTCTGTAACTTTTTTTGATTTCCTGCGAATAGATAAGTAGGAGGATGAAAAATGTATAATAAAGTTATCATGATTGGGCGCTTGACGTCTACACCAGAATTGCACAAAACCAACAATGACAAGTCAGTAGCGCGCGCAACGATTGCTGTAAACCGTCGTTATAAAGACCAAAATGGGGAACGTGAAGCTGACTTTGTCAATATGGTCCTATGGGGCAGATTAGCAGAAACCTTGGCAAGCTACGCAACCAAAGGAAGTCTTATTTCTGTGGATGGAGAACTTCGTACCCGTCGTTTTGAGAAAAATGGACAGATGAACTACGTGACCGAAGTTCTCGTGACAGGATTCCAACTCTTGGAAAGCCGCGCCCAACGTGCCATGCGTGAAAATAAGGCAGGTCAAGACTTGGCGGATTTGGTCTTGGAAGAGGAAGAATTGCCATTTTAATACTCTTCGAAAATCTCTTCAAACTACGTCAGCTTCACCTTGTCATAGGTATAGGTAACTGACTTCGTCGGTCTTATCTACAACCTCAAAACTGTGTTTTTATCAGCCTGCGGCTAGCTTTCTAGTTTGCACTTTGATTTTCATTGAGTATAAACATTGAAAAGTCTGAGTTGATTTCAGGCTTTTTCTCTTGAGAAAGTCAGACTTTTTTCTTGACTATTTCTGACCAAGTGATACAATAGAACTATGGTTTAGCACTCAGACACAAAGAGTGCTAATGGTATCTATTTCATTATGGAGGAAAGCAAATGTTGAAACCATTGGGAGACCGTGTGGTCTTGAAAATCGAAGAAAAAGAACAAACCGTTGGAGGCTTTGTCCTTGCAGGCTCAGCTCAAGAAAAAACAAAAACAGCCCAAGTTATAGCTACTGGACAAGGTGTTCGTACCTTGAATGGCGACTTGGTCGCTCCAAGTGTTAAAGCTGGAGACCGTGTCTTAGTTGAAGCCCATGCAGGTCTTGATGTCAAAGATGGCGATGAAAAGTATGTTATCGTTGGTGAAGCTAACATCTTGGCAATTGTGGAAGAATAATAGAAGGAGAAAGTAAGTATGTCAAAAGAAATTAAATTTTCATCTGATGCTCGTTCAGCTATGGTCCGTGGTGTCGATATCCTTGCAGATACTGTTAAAGTAACCTTGGGACCAAAAGGCCGCAATGTTGTTCTTGAAAAATCATTTGGCTCACCCTTAATTACCAATGACGGTGTGACCATTGCTAAAGAAATCGAGTTGGAAGACCATTTTGAAAATATGGGTGCCAAATTGGTATCAGAAGTAGCTTCGAAAACCAATGATATCGCAGGTGACGGAACGACAACTGCAACTGTATTGACTCAAGCAATCGTTCGTGAAGGAATCAAGAACGTCACAGCAGGTGCCAATCCAATTGGTATCCGTCGAGGGATTGAAACAGCAGTTGCTGCCGCTGTAGAAGCCTTGAAAAACAACGCTATCCCTGTTGCCAATAAAGAAGCCATCGCTCAGGTTGCTGCAGTATCTTCTCGTTCTGAAAAAGTCGGCGAATACATCTCTGAAGCTATGGAAAAAGTTGGCAAGGACGGAGTCATCACCATTGAAGAGTCACGTGGTATGGAAACAGAACTTGAAGTTGTTGAAGGAATGCAGTTTGACCGTGGTTACCTATCACAGTACATGGTAACAGATAGCGAAAAGATGGTGGCTGACCTTGAAAATCCATACATTTTGATTACAGATAAAAAGATTTCCAATATCCAAGAAATCTTGCCACTTCTAGAAAGCATTCTCCAAAGCAATCGTCCACTCTTGATTATTGCAGATGATGTGGATGGCGAAGCTCTTCCAACTCTTGTTTTGAACAAGATTCGTGGAACCTTCAACGTGGTAGCGGTTAAGGCACCTGGCTTTGGTGACCGTCGTAAAGCTATGCTGGAAGATATCGCTATTTTGACAGGTGGAACAGTTATCACAGAAGATCTTGGTCTTGAGTTGAAAGATGCGACAATAGAAGCGCTTGGTCAGGCAGCGAGAGTGACTGTGGACAAAGACAGCACTGTTATCGTAGAAGGTGCAGGCAATCCTGAAGCCATTTCCCACCGTGTTGCAGTTATCAAGTCACAAATCGAAACCACAACTTCTGAATTCGACCGTGAAAAACTCCAAGAACGCTTGGCTAAATTATCAGGTGGTGTCGCAGTTATCAAGGTCGGAGCTGCAACTGAGACTGAGTTGAAAGAAATGAAACTCCGCATCGAAGATGCCCTCAATGCTACTCGTGCAGCCGTTGAAGAAGGAATCGTTGCGGGTGGTGGAACAGCTCTTGTAAATGTCATTCCGGCAGTGGCTGGTTTGGAATTGACAGGAGACGAAGCAACAGGACGAAATATTGTTCTCCGTGCTTTGGAAGAACCTGTTCGTCAAATCGCCCACAATGCAGGATTCGAAGGTTCAATCGTCATCGATCGCTTGAAGAATGCTGAGCTTGGTACAGGCTTCAATGCAGCAACTGGTGAGTGGGTTAATATGATTGAAGAAGGAATCATCGACCCAGTTAAGGTTAGTCGTTCTGCCCTTCAAAATGCAGCATCTGTAGCCAGCTTGATCTTGACAACAGAAGCAGTCGTAGCCAACAAACCAGAACCAGTAGCCCCAGCTCCAGCCATGGATCCAAGCATGATGGGCGGGATGATGTAAGCTTTCTATACTAAGCAATTCATAAGAAACACAAAGGGAGGGAATACGAATCCCTCCTTTTATTACTTTAAAAAAAATAGATTTGAGCTCTCCTAACTTATATGATAAAATAAGACTAGAAAAAGGAGAAGAACATGATTGATGTAGAAGAAATTCTGAGCAAGATGAATCCCAATCAGAAGATTAATTATGACCGTGTTATGCAGAAAATGGTTCAGGTTTGGGAAAAAAATGAGCAACGTCCAACTATTCTCATGCATGTTTGCTGTGCTCCTTGTAGTACCTATACCCTAGAATACCTAACTAAATACGCGGATGTGACCATCTATTTTGCCAATTCCAATATCCATCCCAAAGCAGAATACCACAAGCGCGCCTATGTTACTAAGAAATTTGTCAGTGATTTCAATGAGCGAACAGGAAATACGGTCCAGTATCTAGAAGCTCCCTACGAACCAAATGAATACCGAAAATTAGTTAGAGGACTGGAAGAAGAACCTGAAGGTGGCGACCGTTGCAAGGTTTGCTTTGACTACCGTTTGGACAAAACAGCGCAAGTGGCTATGGACTTGGGCTTTGACTACTTTGGTTCAGCCTTGACCATCAGTCCCCATAAGAATTCTCAAACCATTAACAGCATCGGCATTGATGTGCAAAAGATTTATACCACCCACTATCTTCCAAGTGATTTCAAGAAAAATCAAGGTTACAAGCGTTCGGTGGAGATGTGTGAGGAGTATGATATCTATCGTCAATGTTATTGTGGATGCGTCTATGCGGCTCAAGCCCAGAACATTGATCTTGTTCAGGTTAAGAAGGATGCTACGGCTTTCTTGTTGGATAAGAATGTTGAAAAAGACTACTCCCACATCAAGTTTACTGTTACTAAATTAGATATATAGAAATCAATCCAGCTGAAAAGCTGGGTTTTTCAAATAAAAAACCAGGGCTCTCACCCCAGTTTGACAACTTTACCGATTCTTTAGTTCTATGTAGCGTTTGTACCAAATGTTGACATAGGCCTCTGAGAAAGGACCGCGTCCATTGTTAATCCAATCAACAAGGATTTTGACATGCTCTTTCAAAATATAGTCTAAATCATCAGAATACTTCATCTTGCGTTTATGGCGCTCATACTCCTCAACGTCTAAGAGACGCTTTTCACCATCAGTGAAGACCTTGACATCCAAATCATAATCAATGTATTTCAGGGCTTCCTCATCTAGATAGTAGGGGCTAGCCATATTGCAATAGTAGGAAATCCCATTATCACGAATCATGGCGATGATATTAAACCAATATTTTTTGTGAAAGTAAACAATAGCCGGTTCTCGAGTCACCCAACGACGACCGTCACTTTCGGTAACAAGTGTGTGGTCGTTGACGCCGATAATGGCGTTCTCTGTTGTTTTTAGTACCATGGTGTCTCGCCAAGTACGGTGGAGACTCCCATCATGCTTATAACTTTGAATTGTAATAAAGTCGCCTTCTTTTGGAAGTTTCATAACTAACCAACTTTCTACAATTTATAAGTTTATCGTTTACTATTATATCATAAATTGGTTTATTTTTTTTGAATTTTACACGAAAATGTTAAAGATATTCTCTGAGAGCGCTGGCTATATCCGAAAAATCATAGCCTTTTCTAGCTAAAACTTGGGTCAAACGTTGCTTTAGTTCGTATCCTTCATATTTGCGAGCGTACTTAGTATATTGTTTGTCTAACTCTTTAAAAATGAGTTCCTGAGTCGTTTCTTGGTCAACTTGACTGTCCAAGTCATCAAATGCACTTTTAGCATCAGAATAGGAGAAGCCCTTGTTCGTCAAGTTTTGGATAATCTTTTCTTGCAAAGCACGAGCAGGAAGCTTTCCAGTGTATTTTTTAAGCAGTTTCTCAGCTACACGTTGAGCGACTTCTGTAAAATCAAAATCCTTTAGAACACTTTCAATAGTTGATTTCGGCACTCCTTTTTGAGCTAGTTTCTGACTCAGTAAATAAGGTCCTTTATCACCAGAAAGTTGGTTGGCGTTGATGATAGAGTAGGTATACTGATGATCATTAATCCAGTTTTCATCTTTAAGGTTAGCGATAACTTGACCAGTGATCTTTTCATCAATATCATGCTTTTTCAGATACTCTCGCACTTCCTTTTCTGTACGGACCTTGAAGGATAGATGGTAGAGAGCGAGATTTTTACCATAAGAAAACTGGGCAAAGTCCTGAATCTCGGTAAGTTCCTCTTTGCTAATGACCTTATCTCGAGACAGCATAAAACGGACAATGGTATCTTCAGTGATATAAGAGGTTTGCTGATGATCTAGCTCCATCAAGTAGAGGCGTTTTTTCTTTTCAAGTTTTGTGATTTTCATAGTTCTATTATACCTTAAAATGTGATAAGATAGGGGTATGAATCTGAAAGTCAAACAAAAAATACCTTTAAAAATCAAGCGGATGGGCATCAATGGTGAAGGAATCGGTTTTTATCAGAAAACCCTTGTTTTTGTGCCTGGTGCCCTCAAGGGAGAAGATATCTATTGTCAGATTACTTCTATTAAACGCAACTTTGTTGAAGCCAAATTGTTAAAGGTTAATAAGAAGTCTAAATTTCGAGTGGTACCAGCTTGTACGATTTATAATGAATGTGGTGGTTGCCAAATCATGCACCTTCACTATGATAAACAGTTAGAGTTTAAAACGGATTTGCTCTACCAAGCCTTGAAAAAATTTGCTCCTGCAGGATATGAAAATTATGAAATCCGTCCAACTATCGGAATGCAGGAGCCAAAGTACTACCGTGCTAAGTTGCAATTTCAGACTCGAAAATTCAAAAATCAGGTCAAAGCAGGCTTGTACGCGCAAAACTCTCATTACCTCGTAGAATTGAAAGACTGCCTAGTACAAGATAAGGAAACCCAGACGATTGCGAATCGCTTAGCTGAGCTTCTTACTTACCATCAAATTCCCATCACCGATGAGAGAAAAACGCTAGGCGTTCGCACCATCATGGTACGCCGAGCAAGAAAAACTGGGCAAGTCCAGATTATCATCGTCACAAATCACCAGCTTAATTTAAATCAACTAGTCAAAGACCTCGTCAAGGATTTTCCAGAAGTCGTCACAGTTGCAGTCAATACAAATACAGCAAGAACAAGTGAAATCTATGGTGAAAAGACCGAAATTATCTGGGGCCAAGAGAGTATTCAAGAAGGAGTACTCGACTATGAGTTTTCTCTATCGCCCCGTGCCTTCTATCAGCTCAATCCGGAGCAAACAGAAATACTCTATAATGAAGCAGTTAAGGCTCTGGATGTTAGCGAAGAAGACCATCTGATTGATGCTTATTGTGGAGTCGGGACGATTGGATTTGCCTTCGCAAAGAAGGTCAAGAGCCTCAGAGGGATGGATATTATCCCAGAAGCCATTGAAGATGCCAAGCAAAATGCCCAAAAGATGGGATTTGACAATACCTATTACGAAGCTGGTACAGCTGAAGAGATTATTCCCCGCTGGTATCAAGAGGGCTACCGAGCGGATGCGCTGATAGTAGATCCTCCTCGGACGGGTTTAGACGACAAGTTATTAGATACCATCCTAACCTATGTACCGGAAAAAATGGTTTATGTATCTTGCAATGTATCGACATTAGCTCGAGATTTAGTTAAACTAGTGAAAGTTTACGACATCCAGTATATCCAGTCAGTCGATATGTTCCCACACACTGCACGGACAGAAGCGGTCGTGAAGTTGGTGAAGAAAAGAAAAAATTAAATTCACTGAAAAAGTTCTTGACAAAGGGGAAAAAGTAGGTATAATAGAAAGAGTTGAAAAACT
>CAUULS010000009.1:0-77497 GCA_963546055.1 uncultured Streptococcus sp. | reverse complement strand
ACACGAAAGTACAATACGCTTCTTTTTACATGATACGTTTTGTCCTCGGTAGGATATTTACGAGTCAAGCTCCCCTACTGTCTTAGGCAGTTTTTTCAAACCGTATATAAGTATAGCATAGACAAAAAAAGAATGCAAGATTTTTGCAAACTTTTTTTAAATTTTTTTAAATCTCTACTGTCAAAACTTTGCCTTGCTTAACCACCTGTTCTCCAGCGATATAAACATCATCAACATCACTGGATTTGACAGCATAAACGAGGTGAGAGAGCATATTTTCTTGAGGTTGGAGATGAATTTTCCCTTGTGGTTGGATGACCAGAAAATCTGCCTGCTTGCCAACTTCTAGACTTCCTATCTGTTCTTCCATTCTAAGAACCTTGGCGCCTTCTATCGTCAGAGCTTTGAGGGCTGTTTCGATTGGAAACTGACTGGCATCTCCACTCTTCATTTTCTGAAGGAGGGCGGCGGTCCGTCCTTCCTCAAACATATCTAGATTGTTATTGGAAGCGACCGAGTCCGTCGCAATTCCCACTGCTACTCCTGCTTTTTGGAGTTGGATGATTGGAGCAATCCCTGAAGCTAGTTTGAGATTACTGATAGGATTGTGGGCAATAGCCACTTGAGAGGTTGCCAAACGTTCAATTTCTCGCTCGTCTAATTCGACCCCGTGAGCAAAGACAGAGGGATGGTCTAAGTAACCCAATTCTTCTAGAAAGGCGAGGGGACGTTTGCCGTATCGTTTCAGGATAATTCCTGATTCTTCCTTGGTCTCCGCAACATGGATATGGAGAGGAATTTTTAGCTCTTTTGCCATGTCTAAACTCGCTACCAGCAAGTCTTTGCTACAACTGTAGGGAGAATGGGGTGCTACCATAACCTTGAAAATTGGATTTTCATATTCTAAGATTTCCTCTATGATGGCACGTGTTCTACTTATAGTCTCAGAAGTTGTTTCTACCTCTGAGGAAAAGAGGGTCGGTGAGAAATAACAACGCATCTTGGAAGCTTTCACTGCATCATAAATTTGCTCCATATCCACACCATTGGGATTATACATATCGTTGAAGGTTGTTGTTCCTGACTGGAGCATCTCTGTCAAAGCCTGCTTGACAGCTCTTGTAGTCATGTCAGGCGTAAAACCTGCTTCTGCTGGCCATATATAGTCATTGAGCCATTCATGGAGATTGCTATCATCTCGGATCCCTCTCAAACCTGTCATAGCAGAGTGGGTATGGCAATTGACTAAACCAGGCATGATCCAGGCCCCTTGATAGTCTATAATCTGCTCAGCTTGCTCTAAAATCTCTTGCTTCTCTTGACCAACATAGATGATTTGAGAATCCTTGACTACCAAGATACCATCCAGATAGATATGGAAATCTTGGTCACAAGTCACAATATTTACATGCTGATAGACTTTCATTGGTTTTCTCCTTCTAAGGTCTTGATTTTTTCTAGCTATTGTAACAAAAAAGTCACCCGAAGGCAACTTTTAGTGTCATTAAGACTTTAAAATGGATAGGAATGGCTTATTCAGAGCTAAAAGTCGCAGCTTGCTGCATTTGGTAATACTTGCCCTTTCTAGCCATGAGATCCTGATGATTGCCGTATTCCACGATGTCACCATTAACCAAGACTAGAATCAGATCCGCATCCTGAATGGTAGATAAGCGGTGGGCAATAATAAAGCTTGTTCGACCTTTCATGAGTTTGGCAAAGGCATCCTGTACCAGCACTTCTGTCCGCGTATCGATAGAGGAAGTCGCCTCGTCTAGGATGAGAATCTTGGGAATAGCCAGAAAGACTCGGGCAATGGTCAAGAGCTGAGCTTGTCCGACTGACAATGATTCACCTGCATTTTCCAGTTTGGTATCATAGCCTTGAGGTAACTGTTTGATGAAAAAGTCTGCATTGGCTGCTTTTGCAGCAGCAATCACTTGCTCTCGACTGGCTTCAGGATTGCCAAAGGCAATATTATCATGAATGGTTCCTTGTTTGAGCCAGGTTTCCTGTAGCACCATGCCAAACTGCTGTCGCAGAGACGCACGAGTATAATCATAAATGGATCGTCCATCTAGCAAGATATCTCCCGAGTTAATGGGATAAAAACGCATGAGGAGATTGATGAGAGTTGATTTGCCAGCACCTGTCGGACCAACAATAGCCACCTTGCTACCAGCAGGAATGTCAATAGATAAATCCTTAATCAAGACCTTCTCAGGATGGTAGCCGAAAGAGACATGTTTAAAGGAAATTGCTCCCTTAACTTGGTCACTGGTCAACTCTTCCTTACCTGTTTCAGCCACCTCAGGACTTTCTAAGACAGCATAGACACGCTCTGCGCAAGCCAAGGCACTTTGCAATTCGGCCAAAACTGAAGAAATATCGTTAAAGGGCTTGGTGTACTGTTGGACATAGTTCAAAAAGGTCACTAAACGCCCGATGGTCAAAGTGGAACCCATCATGATACGATAAGCTCCTACCCCAGCTAGAAGGGCATAAATGAGTGCATTGACAAAGCGAGTCGAAGGATTGACCGTTGATGAATAAAAGATGGCTGACTGAGAATAATTTGCATAGTTGTCATTAGCCTCACGTAGCCTTTGGATAAACTCTGTTTGAGCATTAAAAGACTGGATAATGGTCTGCTGGCTAAGCGATTCTTCAATTAATTGTGTCTGAATTCCCCTTGTCTCGGTTTGCTTTTGGAAGAGATGATAGGATCTCTTGGCAATAAAGCGCGAAATCACCATGGATAGTGGCGTCAACAGTAAGACCAAGAGGGTCATGAGGAGATGAATTTGGAGCATGGCTAGAATACTAACCAAAATCATCAAGACACCAATGAAAAATTGGTTAAAAATCATGGTCAAGCCAGCTGCCAACTGTTCTATGTCCGTGGTTACACGACTAACCATCTCCCCACTACCTTGCCGATCCACAAAGGCAATCGGTAAATGATGGAGCTTATGGATTATTCGCTCTCGCAAGTCTTTGGTATAAGAAAAAATTAGGCGATTATAGAGGAGAGGATTGGCCCATTGAACTAGGGTATTTCCTATAACCACCAAGATCATTTGGAGAAAAATCTGCCAAAAAACTAGCGAAGAACCAGCCACCAGGACCTGGTCAATGACCTGCCCAATTAGAATAGGTAGGTAGATTGATAAACCAACCTGGGCAATAGTTCCTAGAAAGGCTAGGAAAAGAAGGAAAGGATGGCTTGCTAAATCTTTGGCCAAACGTTTGAGCGTCTGGTTTGCAGTTTGTCGTCTCATGCTAGTCCTCCTTTCCATGTTGGGATGCATTGATTTCACGATAGACTTGACTAGTCTTCATCAAGTCCTCATGCTTGCCGACAGCTAGAAGCTCCCCTTTTTCCAAGAGGAGAATCTGGTCAGCCATCTGTAAAGTCGAGGTTCGTTGAGAAATCAAGATCAAGCTCGTGTTTGGCAAATTTTCTCGAATAGCTTTCAAGAGCTTGGACTCGGTAATGGTGTCGAGGGCCGAGGTCGCATCATCTAGGATGAGAAATGGAGCTTGGCGCAGGACTGATCGAGCGATTGACAGCCTTTGTTTTTGTCCACCTGAAAAATTTCGTCCTCCTGCCTCAACTAAGGCATCCAAAAGTCCCTCTTTTTCACTGACAAAATCCTTTGCTTGTGCTATTTCCAAGGCCTGCCAGAGTTCTTGGTCAGTTACTTCTTGATGTAAACCTAGAGTCAAGTTGGAACGAATAGTTCCTTTAAAGAGTTCAACTTTTTGAGGCACATAGGCAATCCAAGACCGCCACTGCTCCAAATTAAGAGGACTACGTCCATCTCGATAAAGGTCAATGCTTCCCTTATCTGCTGGATAAAGACCAAGTAAGACTTGCACCAAGCTTGATTTACCAGAACCAGTTCCCCCAATGATACCAAGGATTTGCCCTTGAGTCATATCAAAGGAAATATCTCTCAGAGAAGGCTGGGTCGCATCAGGATAGGTAAAGGTTAATTCTCGGACTTGTAAAACCTGATTACTGGCAACTTGCTTTTGTTCCAACTCTGAATGGATGTCTTCTGGAGCTTGAGCAAAGACTTCCTCAATTCGCTTAGCTGAGATATAGGACTGGTTAAGAGAATTTATCAGCATAGCTAGTTTGACCAATTCCACCAAGATCTGCAAAAGGTAGTTGATAAGGGCAATCAAGGCACCTTGACTAAGCAAGCCTCCTTGAATCGAAATATAGCCCTGCCAGATGACGATAAGTAGAGTCCCATTGACAATCAGATAGGTCAGAGGGGTTAATAAACTGGACCAGAAACCTGTTTTCTCTTGCAATCTAGCATAAACTTGGTTAAGGGTTTGAAAAATCTGTAACTCTCGTTTTTCTTGCCCAAAAGCACGAATCACCCGCATCCCTTGTAATTGCTGGCGCGTTTCCTGAACCAATTGGTCCGTTTTCTTTCTTAGACTGCTGTAGAGAGGATTGACCAGTCGAGAGAGGCCTACAATAACGATTGTCAAAATGACAACCATGACCAAAAACCAGTAAGTCAGCTCAGCTGAGATGCGATAAGCCATAAAAATGGCACCAAAAACGATAATAGGCGCTCGCAAAAAGAGACGCAGGAATTGATTGATACCAGTCTGAATCTGGTAGGTGTCCGAAGTCAAGCGAGTGACCAAGCTAGAAGTTGTCAAACGGTCTCTGCTGTCCTTAGGTAAAGAAAGAATATGACGATAGAGGTCGTTTGTCAATTCCTTGGCAAAACCTACCGCTGCCTTGGCTGAGTAGAACTGGGCCATCAAGGCCACTACAACGCCAATCACTGCAAAGATAAGGAGTAGGCCAATCTGCATCCAGAGGTGCCCTTGATCTGCCTGAGGCAAGGACTGGTCAACAATCCCAGCAATTACTATGGGAACCAAGAGCTCAAAAACAGCTTCAAGTAACTTGAACAAGGGGGCTAGAATCGATTCTTTGATATAGGGTTTGAAGTAAGATAGTAAGTGTTTCATAGTTCCCTTCTATTCTTATTCTGAAAATGAAGAAAGTGGGAAGTGCCCACCGTCTCTGTTTATTTGTTTAAGTAAGGCAATAGATAGCCATATCCTGCTTTTTCCATCTCATCCTTGGCCACAAAACGCAAGGAGGCCGAATTGATACAGTAACGGAGGCCACCTAACTCCTGAGGTCCATCTGTGAAAACATGACCCAAGTGAGCATTGCCTGACCGAGAACGAACCTCGATTCGCTCCATTCCATGGCTCATGTCCTTGTAATAATGAATCAATTCCTTGGAAATTGGACGACTAAAGCTTGGCCAACCACAACCTGAAGCAAACTTATCCTTGGCGAAAAAGAGTGGCTCGCCAGTCGTGATATCTACATAAATCCCTTCTTCAAAGGTTTGGTCATAGGCATTACTAAATGGAGCCTCTGTGGCAGCTTCTTGGGTGACACGGTAGGACTCTTCCGACAAACTTTGCCTTAAGACTTCTTGACTAGGTTTTTCAAAGTTAGAAGCATCAATCAATGGCTTCTCAGCATCGGTCACATCGATATGACAGTAACCGGAAGGATTTTTCTTGAGATAGTCTTGATGATAGTCTTCAGCCAGAATGTAGTGGCGAAGTTTCTCCACTTCCACTGCAATCTTTCGACCCAACATACGCTCCTGCTCCTGCACCACAGTGTAGATAGCTGGCAAGTCTGCTTCATCTTGGTAATAAATACCAGTACGATATTGGCGACCACGGTCATTCCCCTGCTGGTTAATAGACAAGGGATCAATGACACGGAAATAATAAAGCAAAATTTCTCTGAGTGACACTGCCTTCTCATCATAAATCACTTGAACCGTTTCTGCATGATCTGTTTCCTTGAGCAACTGGTAATTGGTTGTTTCGACTTGCCCATTAGCGTAGCCGACACTGGTTGCTAGCACTCCAGAAATGCGTGAAAAATATTCCTCTAGGCCCCAAAAACAACCACCTGCTAGATAAATTTCTGCCATCTTCGTTTCTCCTTTATCTAGTTCTTTGACTAGACTTCTTTTCAAAAAAAGGATAGGAAGCCCCGCTAGTCGAGACTTTCCCCATCCTATCTTCTATTCTTTATTTTGCTTCGACACGGACACCTTGGGTATCAACCTTCAAATCATGAAGTTTGCCTTTGAAAGACTGCTTTTGCAATGCAGTTTTAATCGTGGGCATCTTATCATGAGAAGCCAAGACCATAACTGTCGGACCAGCACCAGAGAGATAGGTTGCATAGGCACCATTTTCTTTGGCTACTTGCTTAATCGTCTCAAATTCTCTCACCAAGTCCTGACGATAGCGTTCGTGGAAGAGGTCTCCCTCAATCGCTTGCCCAGCAGTCACCATGTCTCCTGCCAACAAGGCTGCAACAGCAACATTTGCGATAGAACTAGCTGCAACAGCTTCCTTGTAGGACAACTTTTTAGGCAAGACACCTCGGCTGTCTCGGGTACGCAATTCATAGTTTGGAATGTAGGCTAGGAAATCACACTCTGGGAAGTCTGCCACAATAGCTGAAACTTGCCCTTCAGCAGAGCTGGCAATAACGAGATTACCATAAATAGCTGGAGCCACATTGTCAGGATGCCCTTCAATCTTGGTCGCCAGCTGCAATTTTTCATGGTCAGATAAGTTGAGCTTGCCCAGTTGATTAGCTAGTTCAATCCCAGCAACGATAACCGAGCTAGAAGAACCCAAACCACGCGCCAAGGGAACATCACTGGTCATTTTCAAACGTCTTGGTTGCAAGTCAGGCGCAATTTGCAAAGCAATTTTGAGCAAGAGGTTGCGCTCATCATGGGGAATCCATTTGCCAATCTGGTGTTCAATCAGCCACTCATCTCGTTCTTCGCAGACCTCAATTTGAAGATACTTGGTTACAGCTACACCGACCGAATCAAAACCTGGCCCAATATTGGCACTGGTTGCAGGTACAATAATCTTCATCCTATTCTCCTAACACCTTGAAGGTATTCAAGAGGTCAAATTCTGAAGCTTTGGCCAAGTCAGCTGAAACCTTCTCAAGTTGTGCTTTATTGATCTTATGAGTAATAATCACCACACGCGCCTTGTCCCCTTCTTTTCCGTCTTGAAGGATTTGCTTGAAGGAAATATCTTGGGCATTGAAGATTTCAGCAAGTTTCAAGACCTGACCTTTTGAGTCTGGAGCCAAGATTGAGAAGTAGTAATTGGCTTTGACATCCTCAGGCTTAGCCAAGACCAAGTCACGGCTGTATTCGTTGAAGTCTTTTCCAATAGTACCATCATCCAAACGTCGAACGATACGGACAATATCTGCTACAACACTTGTTGCAGTTGGTTTTTGACCAGCACCTGGTCCGTAGTACATAGACTCGCCGATACCGATAGATTCTACAAAAACAGCGTTCATCACGCCATTTACGCTAGCAAGTGGGTGCGCTTTAGGCAGGAAGGTTGGGGTCACTTCTGCGGCAATACCTGAAGGAGTTTCTTCGATAGAACCAACCAATTTCACAACATAACCAAGATTTTGGGCTACAGCCACATCTTCTGGTGTGATATTGCGGATCCCCTTGTGGGCTACATCGTCAAATGCAACCTTCATCCCAAAGGCAAATTGGCTTAAAATAACCATCTTGTAAGCTGCATCAATCCCGTCTACGTCATTTGTGGGGTCGCTTTCTGCAAATCCTAGGCGTTGCGCTTCAGCCAGAGCATCGTCGTAGGACCAGCCTTCTTCCACCATCTTAGTCATCATGAAGTTAGAAGTCCCGTTAACCACGCCAAGGACTCGAGTGATTTTGTCAGAAGCCAGCGAATTTGCCAACGTACGAAGAATTGGAATACCACCAGCTACTGCTGCTTCGTAGTAGAGTGCCACATTGTGCTCTTTAGCGATTTCTAGCAATTCTGCGCCATGGACAGCCAAAAGGTCCTTGTTAGCAGTAACAACGTGTTTCCCAGCTTCCAAGGCACGAGTGATAAAGGTCTTAGCAGGTTCGATACGCCCCATCAATTCCACTACGATGGTAACATCTTTGTCTGATAAAATATCATCTACATTGGTTACAAAGTTAAAGTCATTCCCTGCTGCAAGCAAGCGATTTTTTTCATCTTCATCCTTGACCAATACCTTGGCTACTTCAATCTCAGAATGAGCTGACTGAACGATTTTTTTCCCATTTTCCTTTAGGAGGAATGGCACACCACTTGCAACGGTACCAAATCCAAGTAAAGCAATTTTAACTGTCATGTTTGTCTCCTAGAAATTTTCTGATATAGCCATTATAACAGAATTTTGTGAAAATTCCTATTATAGTAAATCACTATTTCAGTTTAGAAAAGAAAAAACGAATCCCATGATTCGCCTTTCTTGATAAGTGAAAATTGATTTCCAAAAACTATGAACTAATCTTTTGCAGACCGATAACTGCATCGTGGTTGATCAAGATTTGCCCATACTCTTGTAAAACCGAACGACTGATATCACTATCATCTGCAAATTCACGCATACGAGCCAAGAGCCAGGCTGGATATGGACTTGGATGATTTTCAATATCGACTAAAATTGTCAAGTAGTAATGTCCATTCATCTTGTAGAGCTCAGATGTTTCCATCTGGTAGTTAACCGTCTTTGCAAAAGCAACTAGGTCAGAAAGGCTTGCAAAACGCAAGATATAGTAGATATAAGGTTCCTTCTTGATCTCAGTCTCCTTGTTCGCTTGCTCCAGCTCCTCTTCCTTAGCCTCGACCTGTTCTAGGGATTGGATGGCCTCAATATCATCCTTAGTCTTGTCTGCAATGCTCTTCTCCAAGGTTTTGAGAAATTCATCCGGCGACATTTGGGCTAATTCTTCCATGTCTGGTAGGTCTGCCAAATCTTCAAAATCTAGGTTTTGGTCAATCTTGGACTTGGTTACAAAGACATCGACCTTATCTGGTTTTGGCGTCACACGGAAACTCAGCATGCCACTATCCAAGAAATTGTCTGGCATCTCTAATTCATCTAAAATAGCATAGAAAAATTCTTCGGTTTTTTCCTGAGGAACGAGAAAGTCTGCAATCTCCATTCCCCGATCCATCAAATCATCTAAAGTCATCGTGATTTTCAGTGTCGTATCACTAATTTGTTTCATCTTCATATCTAGTAACCTCATACTTTCAGTCTATCTATTATACTAGATTTTTACGATTTTATCAAAAGAATGAAGCGAGAATGTGATATAATACTAGATATGATTTTAGATTTAAGAAAGAAAGTTCAATGAAAAATATAAAAGTCAATGCCTTGGCCAGCTTGCTGGTCAATATTCTCAATATCGTTTTTCCGCTGATAACCAACCCTTATCTGACTCGGATTCTCAGCAAATCTAACTATGGTTATTTCAATACCGCCAATACCTGGGCTAGCTTTGTCATTCCACTAGCTGCCTTTGGTATTTACAACTACGGAATTCGTGCTATCAGTAAGGTTAAGGACGACAAGAATAAAATCAACTATGTCTTTTCTAAGCTGTTTTATATCTCGGTTTTCACTTCTCTCCTGACGACTGGTATCTACTTCCTCTTTATCTTCTTTGACGCCAGCATTGAGAATCTAAAGGTTCTCTACTACATCCTAGGAGCTCAGGCACTCTTCCAATTCCTCAATATCGAATGGATGAATGAGGCCTATGAAAACTATGCCTTTATCCTTTACAAGACATTGATTATTCGGATTACCATGCTGGTCGCCATCTTTGCCTTTGTCAAAACTGCTGATGATATTGTTCCCTACGCTATCGTCATGACAGCGACAACTATCCTCAACTACCTCCTCAGTTTTCTTTGGATCAAGAGAGAGGTTTCCTTTGTCAAAATTGGTTTCATCGAGTTAGCTAAGGCTTCTAAACCACTCTTTACTATGCTTCTCTTGGCAAATGCCAATATGCTTTATACCTTGCTAGATAGAATGTTTATCACCAAGGGACCAGATGAAAACTATATTTCTTATTATACAATTGCCTATAGCATCGTTATGCTGATTGCAGGTGTCTTAAGTGGAGCTATCAGTGTCAGCATTCCACGTCTCGGCTACTATCTTGGTAAAAAAGATTACAATTCTTATAATTATCTTGTAAATCAAGCGGCATCATTATTCTATTTTCTCATGATTCCAACTAGTTTTGGGATTATGATTTTGGGAAAGTACGCAACGGTTATCTACTCTTCTGAAAAGTATCTTGAGGCAGGTATCGTGACCAGCGTCTTCGCCTTTCGAACCATTATCTGGGCTATTGAATTGATTCTTGGTAAGCAAATTATCTTTATCAATGACCACGAGAACCGCTTGACCGCTTTCTACTTTGCCGGTGGTGGAGCAAATCTCCTATTAAATAGCATCTTGTTTTTCAATAATATTTTTGCCCCTGAGTATTATATTGCTACTACCATTATTGCGGAAGCCATCGTTGTTCTCTTAGAAATTCATTTTATTAGGAAACACCAACTGATTAGTTTAAAAGAAATTTTTGTGACCTTAACACGTTATGGTCTCATATCCCTTGGATTTATCCCAATCTTCTATATTTTCAAGATGATTTTCCAAATCAGTTCCTATACGGTGAACCTCAATATGATTTTCATGGTTCTCTCTACCATAGCTACTTGTGGGATCTACTATCTCTTAACACTCTTTCTCACTAAGGATAAAACACTTCACTATGCACTGAACCTAGTATTAGCAAAGATCAAAAGAAACTAAAAGAACACCCTACTGATAAACGAGCGTTTACTAGTAGGGTGTTTCTTATTTATTCTTTTTCTTTCTTGTCAGAAGTATTGGCTTCTAGATTTGAATCTTGTTTAGGTTGTTCAGCAATAGAGGAATTAGCTTCCTGCTTCTTTTCTGACTGATCTTCATCGCTATTTACAGCAGCAACAGCCTGTTTCCAGATACCTTCTTCGTTTACCTTATAACCATCAGGCGTAGTTGCATTTTTCAACAAGGAACCATTTGTTTGGAAATAGTACCAATTACCGTCAATTCGCTTCCAACCAGTCTGCATAGCTCCAGTTGAATCAAGATAATAATGGTCACCATTAATTTTGTGAAGACCAACTAGCATGATGCCATCTTCAGGATTGAGATAATACCAGACTCCTTTATCCTTTATCCAACCTGTCTTCATAGCTCCACTTGATTCAAAGTAACGATAATGATTATCAAACCATTTCCAGCCTGTTTGCATAGCTCCTGATGCACTAAAGTAATACTGCTTACCATCTACTTGTTGGAAGCCGACCAACATGATACCTTCCTGATCTTCAAGATAATACCATGTTCCTTGTTCTTTCAACCAACCGGTCTTCATAGCCCCTGAGTCAGCGTAGTAATGCCAGTGTTTATCAAGCCACTGCCAGCCTGTTTGCATGGCACCACTAGGACTCAAATAGTAACGCATACCGCCAATCGTCTGGATTCCAGTTAACATAATACCATCTTGATTTAGGTAATACCATATCTCATTATCCTTAATCCAGCCTGTTTTCATAGCGCCTGAGTTCGCATAGTAATACCAATTATTCTCTAGCCATTTCCAGCCTGTCTGCATAGCACCACTAGCATTCAAATAGTAACGAACACCATTTATATCTTGTTTTCCAGTGAGCATGATACCATCTTTGTCCAGATAATACCAAGTATCTTGATCCTTGATCCAGCCAGTTTGCATGGCGCCTGAGTTCGCAAAATAGTTCCAGTGACCATCAATAAAGGCCCAACCCGTTTGCATGACACCTTCTTGATTAAAGTAGTAAGTGGTTCCGTTGATATTCTTTTTACCAACAGTCCGAAGACCATCTTCGTCATAGAAATACCAGTCTGAGGAAATCTTTTGCCAAGTTGAAGGTTTACCTGCTGTTTGTAGTGCACCACTGTCTGCAAAGAACATCTTCTTGCCATTAAAGACTTGATGTCCTGTTAGCATCTTTCCATCTGCTGCAAAGAGATATTTATTCCCTCCAATTTCAGAAAGCTCACTAAATCGTCTAGCGCCATTTGATTGGATATAATACCAAAAGCCATTCAGCTTGAACCAACCACCTGTTTGCATTTTACCATTTGAGTTAAGATAGTAATCATTCCCCTTAGCATTTTCTCCCCAATCATCATTGAGATGAAGCCAGCGGCCTGCCTGCATTTGCCCTTTTCCATTAAAGAAGTAAGTGGCTCCGTCAATCTCCCTCCAACCGATAGCCATTTCCCCATCACTTAAACGATATTTCCAGTAACTACCTTCTTGATACCATTTTTCGTCAACTACAGGGATGTCCGGGAAGAGATTAGAAACATTGGCAAATCCGCTATCACTAATATCAAAAACGGTAGCATCTTGAGTTTGACTAGAAGCTCTGAGAACTTGAATATTTTTCTTTTGGAGATATTCTCTGGTTGAAGCAACATTAATATCACCACCAGTTGTCTGAATAATCATCTTTGGAGATAGGTTTTCAAGAAAATTAATCGTATTTGAAATTGTCGCATCATAATGATGATTCCATTTCATCATATCAACCTTGCCGATAACTGGGCCTAACTTATCTTCCGCTCCTTCGGCATTATCCAAATCTCCACCAAGGTAGATTCTCTTTCCTGCCACAGTCACCACTGAAACGATAGAGTTGGAGTTATCATCTAGAACTTTTTTCAGATTCCCCTCAGCATCATATTCATTCTTATAATTATAGAGTTGGATATCCATATCACCTAATTTAAAGTGACTATCCTCGTCTGTAATATTCTGAATAAGAGTAACTCCTCGTTTGTGTGCGGTTCTCAAAGCATTATCATAATTGAAAAGATTATCCCAGAGTCCCCAGTGTGAGGTAATCCGTTCATCTGAATATTTTTTTAAATAAAACTTATCAACTTGATAACGATTGAGTATTTCATCTGCTCCGCCGATATGGTCACTATGTACATGGGTTCCCAAAATAAAATCTAATTTTTTAACACCAATCTGATCAAGATGGCGAATCAAACGGTCTTCCAAGACTTGATAATTTCTCATGGAAATTCCCCAGCGGCTTGGATAGCGTGGGTCACTCCCATCAGGAAAGTCATAATCTTCCCCCATATCAATCAAGGCATAATGACCATTGCTTTCCAGAAGGATAGCATCACTCCCGGATTTTGCTTTAGTATTTATGAAATGGATACGATTACCTGAACCAGCAGTAATGGTGTCTGCATTAACTTGTTGTGATAAACCAATCAACACAAAAAGGAAAGCAAATAAACTATAACTGACTGATTTAACTAATCTTTTATTCTTCATCTTGAACACTCCTTTCTCGATGAAAACAATCTCTTACTAATCAATCCAATAATTCTTATCAGTTCCTGGAACCTGCTGTTCAACAGGTGGTGGAGTCATATAGTCTGCTCCAAATTCGTAGACAAGAATTTCATGGTATTTTCTCGGAGCCTTCACTACGATGTTTTCGTATGGCATATCAATCAGATCATAGAGCCATTCTTTTTTGATTCCCTCTGGAAAGCTTGGATCAAATATCGTACAGGTAAGATCTGTAGCTTGATTTACACTATATTTCAAAGCAAGGTTCTCTAATTTTTGATTCCAAGTTTGTGGAGAGCTTAGACGAAAAATAGCTGATCCAATATAACGAGGCAGATTTTTAAGTCCACCATTCTCAGACTTGATCCCTTTAAAATTCAAAGAAGAAAGGCGGACAAAGTGTTTATAGAGCTTCATTTTCTTACAATCACTTTCCTCCGTCACGACACCATCGTATGGAAAAATATCAACGCAAGTTCCCAATACGACTGTCGGGTCCAGAAGATTGGCGTCTCTACGTGTTCTAATGTCATGAACACGCATATAACTGTACGGATAGCCTTTTGTTTCTCTAAATGAAATCAATTTGTAGTAGGGATGATTCTCATTTTTTAAAACCTGATAAAGCTTTTCAAATTCATCTCGCGCCAAAGAAATATCCGTATCATCATCCCAAGGGATAAATCCTTTATGGCGTACAGCTCCTAGTAAGGTTCCAAAATCAATAAAATATTTAATCTGATGCTGTTCACATAGTTCATGTAGATACTTTAAAATATCCAACTCCACTTGTTTTATTTCTTCAAGACTTAAAACTCTCTCAGACATACGTTTTATTCTCCTAATTTCGACTAATTTTTTAAACGATTTTTAACTGCGATTTGCTTACTTAGAATTTTTAGTGATTTTCCACAGTTTAAAATCATGGTGAGATACTCTTTGTTCAAGAGGGGGCAATTGCATGTAATCTCCATAGTCAGAAGTCAAAATTTCATGGTAATGTTTTGGAATCATAAATTCCTTGCCTTCAAACGTTCCCACAATCACTTGTTCCAACCACTCTCGTTTCCAAACTGGCTTATTCATATCCTTATAAATCAAATAATCAACTTGCTCGTAGTCAGCAACTGCTCTAGATTTAGCAAGTTTATCAATTTGCTCAACATACTTATTCGTATTTGTGAAATAGAAAATGACAACAGAAATATAACGAATCAAAGAATTCAGTAGACTTTTTGTATTTGTAATTCCTTTAAAAGTATAACAACTCAATTGACGTTTCTTTATCAGTTTCGTCATCTTATTTTTAAAGTCCGCGTCATCTTCGTATCCATCCACAGGGAAAATATCTACATAGATTCCCATATTTGAATCGATGCGAACATCTTCTTCTAGCAAGTAGGTGTGGTTATCCTGCACTTTCATGAAGGGATAGACATAGTTGAGATTATTTTTATAAGACATGACCTCGTAACGTTCATCAGGGTTAGCGATAAGGTAGTCTTGCAACTTTTCATAATCTTCTCGTAACATACAGATGTCCATGTCATCATCCCAAGGGATAAATCCTTTATGGCGAACAGCACCAATTAGACTTCCATATGCTAAGAAATACTTAACCCCAATTTTCTGGCAAACTTCATGAATATACTCCATGATTCCAAGTTCCATCTGTTGAATTTCTCTGACATCTGTTACTTCTTGGTACCAAACTCCTTCATCCCGTTTGCAGACTACTAATCCATAGCCAATCGCTAGCCAAAAGATGATATTAATAAAGTTAGTTGAATACATAATCTGACTTTCAAATAATTGACCAAACAAGATACCGAAGAAAAGGATCATAATCAATTTGTCAGTATTTTTCTTGGAAACAATCAAATAAGTTAAAAAGCGCTTGATTACATAACCCAATATAAGAAGGAAGGATACTAATCCTAGAACTCCCGAACTAACAAATATGGTCACAAAAATGTTATGGAAGTTCCCGCCAATGAGGGAATTTTGAATCTCAAATTTACTGAAATATTCTGTGTAGTAATCTGGGACATTACGTACACCGTAACCAAAAATTGGTTTGGCACTTCCCATCTTAATGGCATTTTTCCAAATATAGGTCCTACCACTTGGTGTTGTTTCAATTAAATGGAGTTCACCATTCTTCTTGGTAACAGACGAATCTGTCTCAGCGTAGGACTGTCCTTTATTTAAGTCAAAAACAGTCGCAGTTTCAGATGAGATATAGATTGAAGTTGCATAACTTAATCCAATATTGGTTGCAGCAACCAGTAAACCAGCAACAATAAAAGTAAGAAATCGTTTAACTATACTTCCTCGACTTGCAAAGAAACTATAAAGTCCAATCATGAGGAGTAAAGAAAGTAAGGCTCCTCGACTTTGCATAGTAGCAAAATATACTAATTGAATCACATTGTTCAGTTTAAGATATACAGAATATTTACTTCCTTTATGGATCAGATACATAGCTAAAATAATGCTAATGTATGAAAATATCGCACTAGCATTAGGATTGACAATTCCCCACAGACGTCCATTCATGACACCATAGTAATAAGATTGCTCGCCAATTTTAAATAGGATAAGGACTCTACTTACCAATAAACCAAATGCAAAGATTGCGGAAGAGAAAGAAATGATTTGAACTGTATAGGCAATCCAGTCAAATAATTTTTTGAGTTGACCCGATTGTAACATGGTAAATAATAAAACATAGGTTACCATAAAAAGTATTTCAATCACATTCCCAATCAAATGTCCGGAGCGATTGAATACTGCCGATAGCAGATGACTCCCAGATAACAAGCCAAATAAGGCCAAAAACTTTCGATCTACTGTAATCTGTTTCCACTTAAACAACAGTGTGTAGCAAATATAAAGTACAACAATCGCTGACAATCCCTTATAGATTGGATTTGCTACCTTATAAACTAGTGAACTCATACTTAAAATCGAAATGAAAACAAACAGATATGAAATCCATAGTTTTGATTTTTCAAAGTATTCATCCATTTTTGAAAAATTCATTTTCAACTCCTTTTTATAATATTTAGTTTCTTAATCCAACAATTTTCTTATAAATCCATGGAGAAAAGACAAGTGATAGAACTGCTATCTTGCGAAATGTAGTAAAATAAGCGTCCTTCCAAATTTCGTGTCGATGCTGAACAATCCAAGTTCTCAGCTCGGCTTTCTCCTTTTGATACTGTTCAGATGAAGTGAAGATAATTTTATCGTAAACTGTGATGTATGACCAACATTCTCTATTTTTTAATTCAGGTTTTAAATCAGGAAAGGCTTGTGATACTTTAGCGATTATGTGCTTATAAACTTCTATCGTGTCAAATACATGCTGATTAACAGATGTTGTCGCACTTCCCTCACGATGATCATAATAATAAATTGGTTTGTCAATAAATACGCTACTGCATCTTGTCTTTAGTAGCAATTCAGTTAAGAACAAGGCATCTTCAGCTAGATGATAGCTTGTATTAAATTTTTCATCCACCAGTAGGTCCCTCTTAAACAGTTTTGCGACAGGAAAAAATGACGTTCTAGTGGTCATCAGTAATTCCTTCATGGTTTCTTCTGTTGACCATATTTCTTTTCTTCCAGAATGAGGAGGTAAATCTGTCACAATTCCATTTTTAATATGGTGCAGAGGAGCGATTGTAAACCCTACGAACTCCTCATCATCAACTGCACCAATCAAGATTTCCAGATAGTCTTTCGTAACGAAATCATCGCTATCAATAAAGGTGATCCAAGCACCAGTCGCCAGCTTGATTCCTGTATTTCTCGCATTTGAAACTCCAGCATTTTCAAGATGATAGACCTTAACATTCTCATGCTGAGAGGCTAAATTGTCACAGATAACTCCGCTGGAATCAGTGGAGCCATCATTGATTAGAATTAACTCAAAATTGGCATAAGTCTGTTGAAGAATCGACTCCACACATCGCTCCAGATAGGCTTCTACATTATAGACTGGAACAATGACGCTAATTTTTTCTTCCATCATGCCCCATATTCTCCCTTGTACTCTGTGTAACTCTTGTCCATGTCTGCTATAACGGCATCATGATGCGGTACTTGCTTATCCGCTGGTGGTGGCGTCATATAATCCCCAAAAGCAGTGCTGAGATAGGCATCATATCCGACTGGGATAGGCATCTCAGTATCTTCAAATGGCAAGAAGATATTGTCTTCAAAGGATGCGATTGGATACTTGTTTCTCATGTAGCCAGGACCTGAGCATAATTCCGTAATGCCATCGCTCTCAGCTAGACTGTACTTGGTCATTTCTTTCTCAGCTTTTTTCCAAATGCGATAACGTAGAGATTTTGGCGTCAAACCGAGTAAAATGCGACTCCCCCATTTCATGACTGCACCATGCTTTTCTGGAATAGTTTGTGCGCAAAAGAGTGAATAGATCAAGGCCCAGCGGACTTGTTTCTTACGCTCAGCTGGATTTTTAGGATAATAATCTAAAGGTAAAACATCCAAGGCCAAACCATGTGGCAAATCCAAATCCTGCTGATAAGGCTTGATACAGGTCGTTTCCTTATCTCGAATGGTAATAAAAAGGTTCCGATCGACAAAATCCTTCTTGCTTTTTGAAAGAAAATAACGCTCATCTGCATATCGAGGCCATAATTCTGCCAACTTTTCATAGTCCTTGCGAGGCATGAAAAAATCTAGGTCATCATCCCAAGGAATGAAGCCCTTGTTGCGAAGGGCACCAATAGCGCCTCCACCACAGAGATAGCACAACAAATCATGTTCTTTACAAAATGCGACGAAATATTCAGCCATTTCCAGACTACGAGCCTGAATCGCTTTCAAATCACTCATGTCTCTCCTCTTCTTTTCAAAAACGAGTTATATCGTTTTATTATACCATAAAAAAGCCTTAAAAATCCATCAGATACCGTAAAAAATCAAAGCTTCATCTACTCTTTTTACTAGTGAATAAAGCTTTGATTTTTATTTATATACCTCTTATCTCATTCCCATCTGGGCGAGTTTAGTCTGATATTTGTTTTGGTCGACAAGTAGACCTTGTCCTCCGTAGACATCATAAGCGTCTACCCAATCGCCAAGTTCTGGCACTGTCAATCTTTCAATACCATTCTGTGCGCCTTGGATAACTGACAAACCATTGGTCAACAAGAAGCTATACGGTAGATTGGTTGAAGTCATTCCAAAGACCTTTCCAAGCGCCTCTGAACCTGTAAAGAGTTTGGTTGGGTCTTTGATTTGCTCAAGAACAGCTGACATGACCTGCTGCTGACGTTTGGTACGTCCGTAGTCTCCTTCATCATCATCACGGAAGCGAGCATAGTTCAGCAAAGTGGAACCATTCATCTGCTGTTTTCCAACTTTGATGGTTTGGGTTGGGGACTCTGTTTCTGTTGCATGAAGGTCATCTCCAACTGTAGCTTCTGTCAGAGGCTGACCATTCAATGTTGAGAATTGAGCATCGATGGTCACCCCATCAGGAAATAGAGTATCAATGGCAGTTGCAAAGGCCTGAAAATCCACTAGAGCATAATACTTAATGTCCAAATCAAAGTTATCTTTTAAAACCTTGCGAACCATTTCTGCTCCTTTTTGTCCCTCCTGCTCCCCAAGTTCATAGGCTACGTTGAGTTTGTTATCCCTCTGCTTCTTTCCATTCACAATCTGGCTGTAGCTATCAATATAGACTAGGTTGTCACGCATAAAGCTGACTAGCTTGATCTTCTTATCCGAACCACTAACATTCAACACCATAATCGTGTCTGTGCGAGTTTCTGCACTGTTTTGACCAATACGGCCATCTGTCCCCATGATTAGGATATTCACCCCGTCTTTAGTATCTTGACCATTAAACACTTCAACCTGAGCTGCCCGTGCATTGGAAGGATTTTTAGTAGAATTTGTGGACTGGAAACCTCGAAGGAACATAATAATCATGCCCGCGGCCACACAGGTTATCAACAGTAAAAGCCAAATTAGAACTCGTTTAAAAAATCTTCTTGGTTTCTTCTTTTTCACTTTTGGAAGAGAGGGAATTTTCTGACTTCTATTCGAGCGACTTTGATTGGAATATTGTGGAATCCCAATGTCCATCCCTCGATTTTCTTCCCTTTCTTTAGAGGGTAATTCACCGTCCATTTTTCTTTTCAGATAGTCAAATTCTCTCTTTTCTCTGTCATTTAGGTAATGAATATTCTTAAAAAGGTAGTCATAACGTAACTGCTCATGATGACTTAAAGGGCTTTCTTTGCTCATAGGTTCTCCTTTCCTAGATCCCTTATGGTGAAAATAGGGTAGGTTCCCAGTATCTTGTACTGGATCCCAATTGTTTCTAGTTCTTGTTTGGCAAAATGAACCAGCTCTTTGGCACTATAATCCACATCAATAATGAAAAAATATTCTCCCAAGGCTGTTTTCAAAGGACGACTTTCTATCTTGGTTAGGTCAATACCTCGCCAAGCAAAGGTTGAAAGAGCCTTGTAGAGAGCACCAGGAAGGTTGTCCGGTAAGGTTAAGGCTAGACTCATTTTTTCAGCTTGTGACTGCAGAGGGATAGTGGGAACCTCGGACCCTAAAACCCAAAAACGAGTGAAATTAGCTTCCATTTCTTGGATATCTTCTGCTATCAGCTCCAAACCATACTCGGCAGCTGAGTTTCTTGGAGCAATGGCTGCGTAAGGCTGGTCTGGGTGTTCAGCAATGAAGCAGGCTGCATAGGCTGTACTTGCCGTCACTTCAAGCTGGGCTTCTGGGTAATGATCATCTATAAATTTCTTTCCTTGAGCCAGAGCCTGAGGGTGGGAAAAGATTTTCTCAATTTTTGACTGACCAGGAACTGCCATCAGCTGCTGATGAATGGGTTGAACAATTTCTGCTACTGCTTGAATACGAGTCTGATGAAAAAGGTAATCTAAGCTTTCATGCACACTACCCTCAATGGAGTTTTCAACTGGCACCACCGAATAGTCCACCAGGCCCTGTTCATAGGCCTTGATAACATCTGTGATGTTGGCAAAAGCTTGTAATTCCTCATTAGGAAAAGCAGTCTGCACAACGTGGTGCGAAAAAGATCCCTTGGGACCTAGATAGGCAATTTTCATCTCAGTTCCTCTATAATTTCCTCTGGACTTAACTTGGTCACATCCAGAACCCGACTGGCTACTTCCTCATACCAAGTCTGTCTTTCTTGGAAAATACTGGCTAATTCTTTCTTGCTTTTGTTAAGAAAGAGCGGGCGCTGATTGCCCTTATCAGTTGCGATACGTTGGTAGAGGGTTTCAAAATCTGCTTTTAGATAAATGTTATCAGGATTGGTCTTGAGCAAGTCACGATTTCGCTGAGAAATAACAACTCCTCCGCCAGTTGACACAACTCGGTCCGTTTTTAGTAAATCAGCTAGAACTTCTGACTCCACCTGACGAAAGGCTTCTTCTCCATTTTCAGCGAAAAAATCCGCAATGGACATTCCCAAACGTTCCTCGATTAATGCATCCATATCGATGTAGTCTGGATCCAAACGTCTAGCGATTGTCGACTTGCCTGCCCCCATAAATCCGAGTAATACCTTAGCCATGAATCAAGCTCTCCAAATCATCAAAGAAACTAGGATAGCTGGTATTGATGGCTTCAGCACGGTCAAGTTCCACTTCTCCATCTGCAACCAAGAGGGCTGCGATGGCTGTCATCATTCCGATACGATGGTCACCAAACGTATTGACTCTCGCACCATGAAGGGTCGATTTCCCTTTGATAATCATCCCGTCTGCTGTAGGAGTGATATCCGCCCCCATGCTATTTAAAGCATCTGCCACCACCTGAATGCGGTCAGTTTCCTTGACCTTGAGTTCCTCAGCATCCTTAATGACCGTTACACCTTGCGCTTGGGTCGCTAGAAGGGCAATAATGGGCAATTCATCAATCAAACGTGGAATCAAGGCTCCACCAATCTCCGTTCCTTTTAAGTCAGAAGACTCGACAGTTAGAGTTGCAGATTTTGCGACTGGATCGATTTCAGTTATTTCTAATTTTCCACCCATGGCACGAATGACATCAAGAATGCCTGTGCGTGTTTCATTGATACCAACGTTCTTAAGTTCCACACGAGAATCTGAAACAATCAAACCAGCGACCAACCAAAAGGCTGCACTGGAAATATCTCCTGGAATGATAACCTTTTGTCCAGTCAGTTTTTGCGGTCCTTGGACTGTGATTTTCTTGCCATCCACACTTAAATGGCCACCAAATTGTTGTAGCATATCTTCTGTGTGGTTGCGAGTACACTCTTTTTCAATAATGACTGACTGACCTTGAGCCTGCAAGGCAGCAAATATCAAGGCAGACTTGACTTGGGCAGAGGCGATTGGCAACTCATAGTGAATTGGTGTTAGTTTTTTAGTACCTTTCAAGTGAAGAGGAGGCAGGTTTCGCTCTGTTTGCCCTGAAATGCTGACACCCATCTTTTTCAGTGGAATAGTCACGCGATCCATAGGACGTTTAGAAAGACTGTCATCACCGAACATCTCTACTTCAAAGTCTGCCCCAGCAAGTACACCTGAAATCAGGCGAATCGAGGTGCCAGAATTTCCCATATCCAAGGCGTTTTGCGGAGCTTTAAGGCCATCCATCCCCACACCTTGAATCGTAATCACATCGTCTTTATCCTCAATCTCTACACCAAGGTCACGAAAAACTTGCATGGTTGAGAGCACGTCCTCACCACGCAAAATATCATAAACCTTGGTCTCACCTTCAGCTAAACTTCCAAAGATAATCGAACGATGGCTGATAGACTTGTCACCTGGAACCCGGATACTGCCATGTAAGTGGCTAATGTTTGTTTTTAGTTTCATAGTTGACCTCGTACTTGCAATACTTTTTCTTATTTTATCACAAAAAAGCCAGAAATTCCTGAAATTTCTGGCTTTTATACAGATAAAATACTATTTCAATAATTCTGAAACAGGTTCAAAGACTATTTTTTCAATGTCTGAGAGATAAATAGATAACTGTTGCTGCTTGGCAAAGAAATCTGACAAAAGAGCGTTTTCTTGGATTTGCTTGCTGAAGGACTGCATCTTTTCTTGGAAGGAGGCGTCTGGCATTTGTCCAGTTTGCGCCATGACTTGGATTTCTTGCTGGAAGGCGAGGTAGTCTGAAAAAATCTTGCCAGCTTGTTCATCTGCTTGGATGGCATCTTTTGCTGCTTTGACTGCCTTGTATTCTGGTAATTCGCGTAAACCGCGACTGAGTTCATTTGCACTATCGTAAATATTTGACATATTTTTCTCCTTATTTGATGACAACTGTGTAGTCCGTATTTTCTGAAATTAAGCGCTCAGCTCGTTCCAGATCCTGAGCATTTTTAAAGGAAATTTGTAGAATCCCGTGAACATCCTCACGGTTTTCTTCGTTGATGTGGATATTGACCAAGGAAGTTCCTCGTAGCAATTCCAAAATCCGCAAGATAACATCTTCTTCATCGGGAACATCAACATAGAGGTCATAAGAACTGTCCACGCCTCCTCGTTTATGGATTTCCATAGCCTGACGTTGCTCACGCGCTTGGTTGAAAAAGTTCCAAATCTGCTCTTCTTCCCCCTTGCTGATGGCCTGACCAATCCCATCTAAGCGTTCCTTGAAATCCTCAATCCGCTCTAGGATAGTCTCACGATTGGACAAGAGAATGGAAGTCCACATACCCGGTTCACTCTCTGCAATCCGTGTCATATCTCGAAACCCCCCCGCCGCAAAGCGCCTTGTCATCTCATGTTCTTGAGCATAGATCGCAGTCTGTTCCATAAGACTAGAAGCCAAAATATGAGGAAAATGGCTAATCTGTGAAGTGACCCGATCATGCTCCTTGGCATCAATTTCAATGAAACGTGCATGGAGACCAGAAAGTAGGTCCTTTATTTCCTCAAGCGTATCTGGACTAGTCAAACTCGATGGCGTAAAGATATAGTAGGCATTTTCAAAAAGATTGACATCTGCAGAGGCAGCTCCTGTCTTGTGGCTACCAGCCATAGGATGGGCCCCAACAAAGCGAATAGGCTTGCCAGCCAAATACTGCTCCGCAGCATCTACAATGGCAGCCTTGGTCGAGCCAGCATCTGAAATAATAACGCCTTCTTTCAAGTTCAAACCTGCCAACTCCTGAATAAAAGCAATGGTCTGCTTAATCGGTAAGGTTAGAATGATGACATCTGCCAGAGGAGCAAAACTGGCAAAATCATCCGTCGCAAGATCAATCATTCCCCTCTCCAAGGCAATGTCTCTCGAAGTCTGGCTGCGATTATAACCCAAAATTTCATACTCAGGATGGTCACGCTTGATACCGAGCGCCATCGAGGCACCAATCAAACCGAGACCTGCGATATAGATGGTTTTTGCCATAGAGACTCCTTAATAGTTCTTTGTATACTCACGGTGTTTGGCTACTGCTTCCTTTAATTCCTCTAGATTATCGGATGAGAATTTTTCAAGAATTTCCTGCGCCAGAACTGTTGCCACAACAGCCTCCATGACCACACCTGCTGCTGGCAGAGCGGTCGGATCACTTCTCTCCACAGTTGCCTTATAAGGTTCATGAGTCTCGATATCCACACTCATGAGAGGTTTGTAGAGTGTGGGAATGGGTTTCATGACACCCCGAACAACGATTGGTTGCCCATTGGTCATACCACCTTCGAAACCACCTAGATTATTGGTACGACGGGTATAGCCGTCTTCTTTAGACCAGAGAATTTCGTCCATGACTTGGCTGCCTTTACGGTAACCAGCCTCAAATCCAAGACCAAATTCTACTCCTTTAAAGGCATTGATAGAAACAACAGCTTGGGCCAGTCTAGCATCCAATTTTCGGTCCCATTGGACATAGGATCCGAGTCCTACTGGAGCGCCTCCGACCACTGTCTCAACAACTCCACCGATGGTATCACCGTCACGCTTGATTTGGTCAATATAATCCTTGATTTCCTGTTCCCGTTCTTGATTGACAATAGAAACTTCTGACTGGGCAGCTCGTTCCTTAATCTCAGCGACCGTCAGATTTTCAGGAACATCGATTTCCTTGCCACCGAAGACCACGACATGATTGGCAATCTCCATATCCAGCTCTGCCAAGAGGCGTTTGGCTACCGCCCCAACTGCAACTCGCATGGTGGTTTCACGGGCAGATGAGCGCTCCAAGGAATTACGCAAATCATCAAAACGGTACTTGATTCCCCCAACCAAGTCGGCGTGACCGGGACGTGGATGAGTGATTTTCCGTTTGCTTTTAAGGCGGTCTTCAATGTCCTCAGCAGCCATGATATCCAGCCATTTTTGGTGGTCTTTATTGATGACATCCATGGTAATGGGAGCCCCAGTCGTCTTCCCATGGCGAACACCCGAAGTAAAGGCAACTTGGTCACTCTCAATTTTCATACGGCCACCGCGACCGTAGCCACCCTGACGACGTTTTAGATCCTCATTGATGTCCTCTGCTGTCAAAGGAAGTCCAGCGGGAATTCCTTCAATGATAGCTGTCAAACGGGGTCCGTGTGATTCTCCTGCAGTTAAATATCTCATAGGCTCTCCTTATTTTACCAAGTAGTCTTTCATCTCTTCTAGGGAAACAGGGTGAATAGTCGCCGACCCAAGATCCGGCACTAAGACCAATTTCAAGGTATTTCCACGCGCTTTTTTATCATGAGTCAAAGCCTGATAAAGCTTGTCAACATCCCAGTTTTCATAGTCAACAGGGAGTCCAAATTTCTGACACATTTCTGTGATGGACTGGGTCATGCCAGCTGGCATGAGGCCTTTTTCCTCAGCAACCTTGGATATCTGCACCATTCCCATGGCCACAGCCTCTCCATGCATGACCTTGCCATAACCGGCAGTCGCTTCGATGGCATGGCCAATAGTGTGGCCAAAATTGAGGTAAAGACGAACACCCTTGTCCAACTCATCCTCAACTACCATCTTGCACTTAACCTGACAAGAATGTTCTATCAAAGTCTCTGCTTGTTCCAGAATGCTCTCAACAGAACCATCCAGCTCCGTTAAGAGAGCCCACAGTTCTGGATCCTCAATCAAGCCGTACTTGATAACCTCACCCATCCCTTCAATCAGCTCTCTCTTTCCAAGTGTTTCAAGTACAAGTGGATCAATCAGAACCCCATCAGGTTGGGCAAAGGTCCCCACCATATTTTTAGCAAAAGGAGTATTAACGCCTGTCTTTCCACCGATAGAAGAATCTACCTGGGCTGTCAAACTAGTCGGAATCTGAACAAAGTGAATGCCACGCATATAGGTAGAGGCCACAAAGCCAGCCAGGTCTCCAACGACACCACCACCAAGAGCCACAATCCCATCGCTACGAGTCAGACCTTGCTTGACTAGAAATTCATAGACTTTCTGAACAGTGGTCAGATTTTTCCGTTCTTCACCTTCTAAAAAGTCAAAAACGGCTACCTGAAAACCAGCATCTTCTAGGCTGAGCTTGACCTTCTCCGCGTAGAGTGAGGCCACATGGTTGTCTGTTACGATAACCACTTTTTGCGGTTGCCAGAGTTCTCGCAACCATTGACCTGCTTGCGATAGACAACCATTTTCAATCTGAATATCATAAGGATGATGCGGAATATCGATTCTGATTCTCATAGTAGGGTCTCCTTTTCATTATTGGTATTTTTCTGTTAAGGACTGCCAAATCTCTTCAGTCGGCATTTCTTTACCTGTCCACAGTTGAAAAGCTTCAGCAGCTTGATAGAGCAACATTCCCAGACCATTGACGGCTGGATTCCCCTGACTTTTAGCCCATTTCAAAAATGGCGTTTCAAAGGGTTGGTATATGATATCTGCGACCAAGAGATCTTCAGGTAAGACTATACTTGTCGGAACTGGGGACGACTGCCCATCCATTCCTACACTAGTCGCATTGACGAGCAGGTCCGACTTGGCAATCCTTGATTGCAGTTCAGAAAGATCTTCTAAAACATACAAGTCCACTTTAAATCCTGTTTGCTCCTGTAACTTGTCCAGGTAAGGTCTTGTTTTTTCCATGGAAACTGAACGAACAAAGACTGAGATCTGACTGACGCCATCCAAAACAGCCTGTGCTAAGATTGATTTAGCTGCGCCACCTGCTCCCAGAATGGTCATTTTTTTACCTGAAATTGTAAAAGAAGGCAAGCTCTTAAAGAATCCCTTGCCATCTGTATTATATCCAATTAACGTTCCGTCTTTATTGACAACTGTGTTGACCGCCCCAATCAAACGAGCCTCATCACTCAACTTATCCAAATAAGGAATCACTTGCTCCTTATAAGGCATAGACAGGTTGATCCCAAACATCTGGTAACGGCGAATATTGGCGACTGTTTCTGCCAAGTCACCCGCTTCAATCTCCCAAGCCACATAGACACCATTGGTAGCAGTCGCCTCAAAAGCACTATTGTGGATAAAAGGTGAAATAGAGTGTTTAATGGGATTTGCAACGACAGCCGCCATACGTGTGTAGCCATCAAGCTTCATCCAAAATCTCCCTGATTTTTTTCATGTTTGATAGAGAAATCTGACCTGGGGCACTCGCTTCATCCAGACTAGCAAATGACCAACTCGAACCCGTCACATCTGAAGTAATGCGTGATACCTTGCCCATTTTCCCCATGGAAATGGTCACGTACTCTTGCTCAGGATTGAGTGTCTTAAATCCTCGTGTGTAGTTCATCAGGTCTAAAACATCCTGCTCCGTATGGGCCATAACTGATACCTTGACCACTTTTGGAGAGAGACTGGTCAACTCCGACAGGATTTCCATCATATTTTCAGGTGTCTCTTGGAAATTATGGTAGCTCAATACGAGATTTGGAAAATCCAACATCTCCTCAAAAACGTCCTTGTAGCTGAAATACTCAAAATCCACATAGTCTGGTTGATAGAGTTGAGTGACTTCCTTGATGATTTGAACATACTCTTCGGAAGACAGTTCAATTTCTCCTCCCTCAGCTCGCGTGCGAAGAGTAAAGACAAGTTCACGTCCTGCAAATTTCTCAAAGATAGCAGGCGCTACCTGTAAAATAGCGTCCTTTGCAAGAAAGTCCGCACGCCACTCAATGATATCAGCGTCTTCATACCGTGTGGCATCCAGTTCTTGCGCTTCTTCTAAATTTCTTGGCATCACTGAAACGATTAATTTCATCTACTAACCTTCATACTAATCACCTTGAGGTAATTACTGCTTTCATCTTTTTTATTATAGGCAAAGTCTGCTGGAAGTCCGTATTTATTCAAGACTTGATACCTTCTTCCTGCAAAACCTTTATCAATTTGTTCTGTAAATTTCTGGCGGGAAACATTGGCAGCATTGGTACTGGCAATGATAATGCCTCCCGAATTTAAAATATCTAGACTTTGGGAAATCAGCTTGTGATAGTCCTTAGCCACAGAAAATGTTTGTTTTTTATTGCGAGCAAAGCTCGGCGGATCTAGGACAATCACATCGTAGGTCAGACCTTTTCGCTTGGCATACTTGAAATACTCAAAAACATCCATAACGATAAAACGATGGTTTTCAGTGCTGAGTCCATTTGCCTGAAAATGAGCTTCTGACAGCTCTCTCGACCGTTTTGCCAAGTCGACAGAAGTCGTCTCACTTGCAGCCCCCATAGCTGCAGCAACTGAAAAGGCAGCTGTATAGGAAAACATATTGAGCAAGGATTTGCCCATGGCTAAACCGTCTACCAAACTCCCACGAACCTCATGCTGGTCTAGGAAAATACCTGTCATGAGGCCATCATTCATAAAGACCTGATAGAGCACGCCATTCTCAAGAACAGTAAAGTAGTCTGGCGCTTCCTCACCATAGACATGGGCAGACTCGAAATCTAGACCTTTAAAACGAACCTTCTCATAAGCCCCCAAGACCTCAGGAAAGACTTCCTTAAAAGCCTTTACAATCAACTTCCGAATCTGGTAAACATAGGAGTTGTACCAAGAAAAGACCACATAATCTCCGTAGAGATCAATAGTCAGACCACCAAAACCATCCCCCTCTTGGTTAAAGAGGCGAAAGGCAGTTGTCAAGTCATCCTGATAATAAGACTTTCTAGCTTCCTTAGCTTTACGAAACAGAGCTTCAAAGAAGGCTTGGTTGAAACAAACCTTTTCCTTGCTGACCAACCAGCCAATGCCTTTGTTCTGCTGAGAAAGATAGGCACTCCCTAAAAACTTCCCGTCTTGACTAAGAACTTCTACTGCCTGATCCGTCAGATCAATATCGGTTAAATCACTTGCTTCCAAAAGAACTAGACCCTTAGCTAGCTTTTTTTCAACACGTCTGCTGACCCTAATTCTATTCATAGCTACTATTATAGCAAATTTTGTGACAATTCTCAAAAAAGAAACCGTTTAACCATCTATACTTTAGTTTACTAAGTGTCATTTTTGTTAAAAAAGTTTAATCATATTATTCTTTGTCCTAAGAACCTTTTTCCCAGCAATAGAGAGAAGGTAAGCAATCTCTAAAATAGACATTTATAGAAATGAGTATAGAAACTTGCGCAAACGTTTGCCTAGTTCTAAACTTTATGGTAGAATAAAACACAACATTGATAAGCAAGAGGAAAAACAATGCAAAATCAGACACTTATGCAATACTTTGAGTGGTATCTGCCCCACGACGGACAACACTGGACGCGATTGGCAGATGACGCTGAACACCTAGCAAATCTTGGTATCAGTCATGTCTGGATGCCACCTGCCTTCAAGGCGACCAATGAAAAAGATGTTGGCTATGGAGTTTATGATCTTTTTGACCTAGGAGAATTCAACCAAAAAGGGACTGTCCGTACCAAGTATGGATTTAAGGAAGATTATCTGCAAACGATTCAGACTCTCAAAGAACATGGAATCCAACCAATGGCTGATGTGGTGCTCAATCACAAGGCTGCAGCCGATCACATGGAAGCCTTTCAGGTCATCGAAGTCGATCCTGAGGATCGTACCGTTCAACTAAGCGAGCCATTTACTATCAATGGCTGGACTCACTTTACCTTCGATGGTCGGCAAAATACCTACAATGACTTCCACTGGCACTGGTACCACTTTACTGGAACAGACTACGATGCCAAACGTCGCAAGTCTGGCATTTATCTGATCCAAGGAGACAACAAAGGTTGGGCAAACGAGGAATTGGTTGATAACGAAAACGGCAACTACGACTATCTCATGTACGCTGATCTAGATTTTAAGCACCCTGAAGTCATCCAAAACATCTATGACTGGGCTGACTGGTTCATGGAAACGACTGGTGTGGCAGGTTTCCGCTTGGATGCCGTTAAGCATATCGACTCCTTCTTTATGGGGAATTTCATCCGAGATATGAAGGAAAAATACGGTGAGGATTTCTATGTTTTCGGGGAATTTTGGAATCCTGACAAGGAAGCCAATCTAGATTATCTTGAAAAAACAGAAGAACGTTTTGACCTTGTCGATGTTCGTCTCCACCAAAACCTCTTTGAAGCTAGTCATGCTGGAGCAAGCTACGACCTTCGTACTATCTTTACTGATAGCTTGGTTGAACTCAAGCCTGATAAGGCTGTCACTTTCGTTGATAACCATGATACTCAAAGAGGACAGGCACTCGAATCAACCGTCGAAGAATGGTTTAAACCAGCAGCCTATGCACTCATTTTATTACGCCAAGATGGTCTTCCATGCGTCTTTTACGGAGACTACTATGGTATTTCAGGACAATACGCTCAAGAAGATTTCAAAGAAGTCCTTGACCGACTCCTAGCCATCCGAAAAGACAGGGCTTATGGAGAGCAAACAGACCACTTCGATGATGCCAACTGTATCGGATGGGTTCGTTCAGGTGCTGAAAATCAATCCCCAATCGCAGTTCTCATCTCAAATGACCAAGAAAACAGCAAATCCATGTTTGTCGGTCAAGAATGGGCTGGTCAAACCTTTGTTGATCTCCTTGAAAATCATCCAGCACAAGTTACAATCAATGCTGACGGTTATGGAGAATTTCCTGTCTCAGCTACTTCGGTAAGTGTCTGGGCAGCCAATACTATCTAATAGTTCATAATAATTAAGCCAAGTCCACTAGGATTTGGCTTTTTTGTATTCACAAAAAGACCTACCCAAATGGATAGATCTTTATACTCAATGAAAATCAAAGAGCAAACTAGGAAGCTAGCCGCAGGCTGTACTTGAGTACGGCAAGGTGAAGCTGACGTGGTTTGAATTTGATTTTCGAAGAGTATTACTTGATTACAATTTACCTGCTACAGCATCCAATAATTCTTGGATTTTCGCTTGGTTGCTTCCTCCTGCCATGGCCATGTCTGGTTTACCACCACCACGTCCATCGACGATTGGAGCCAATTCTTTGACAAGGTTTCCTGCATGAAGGTCTTTTGTCTTGCTTGCGACAAGGACATTGACTTTGTCACCAATAGCTGCGACAAGAACAAGGACATCAGAGTAGTCTTTTTGTTTCCAGTTATCCGCAAAGGTACGAAGGGCACCAGCATCTGATACAGAAACTTGGCTAGCAATGTAACGGTGTCCGTTGACTTCCTTCACATCCTTGAAGACATCACCTGCAGCCGCAGCCGCGGCTTTTTCTTTCAACTCTGCATTTTCTTTTTGAAGTTGACGAAGTTGCTCTTGAAGACCTTCAACTTTATGAGGTACTTCCTTGAGTTGAGGTGCTTTCAAGGTTGCTGCGACTGCTTTCAGAGCGTCTTCTTGTTCACGATAAGCTTCAAAGGCTTCTTTACCAGTCACTGCCAAGATACGACGAGTTCCTGATCCAATCCCTTCTTCTTTGACAATCTTGAAGAGACCGATTTCAGAAGTATTGCCAACGTGGGTACCACCACAGAGTTCCACAGAGTAGTCACCGATGGTGACAACGCGGACTTCCTTACCGTATTTCTCACCAAAGAGGGCCATCGCTCCCATTTCTTTAGCTGTATCGATATCTGTCTCAACAGTTTCCACTGCGATCGCTTCCCAGATTTTCTCGTTGACTTGCTGTTCAATTGCACGAAGTTCTTCTGTCGTCACAGCTTGGAAGTGAGTAAAGTCAAAGCGAAGGAATTCGACTTCATTAAGTGAACCTGCTTGAGTTGCGTGGCTACCAAGGATATTGTGAAGCGCTGCGTGAAGCAAGTGAGTCGCTGTGTGGTTTTTCATGACACGAAGACGACGGTTGGTGTCGATGCTAAGTGTGTATTCTTGGTTCAAAGCAAGTGGAGCATGGACTTCAACTGTGTGCAATGGTTGGCCATTTGGTGCTTTTTGAACATCTTTTACAGTAGCCACGATGTTTCCAGCAGTGTCCAAGATTTGACCATGGTCAGCTACTTGTCCACCCATTTCAGCGTAGAATGGAGTCTCTGCAAAGATGAGGGAAGCAGTTCCTTCAGAAACAGCTTCTACTTCAGCATTATCCGCTACGATAGCTACTAATTTTGAAGGCAATTGACTAGCATTGTAGTTAAAGTGACTTTCCACTGTGATGTTTTGAAGGGTTTCATTCTGCATACCCATTGAACCACCTTTGACAGCTGATGCACGCGCACGTTCTTGCTGTTCTTTCATGGCTGCTTCAAAACCTTCACGGTCAACTGTCATCCCAGCTTCTTCGGCGATTTCTTCTGTTAATTCCACTGGGAATCCATAAGTATCGTAGAGTTTGAAGACATCTGAACCAGCAATCACTGATTGACCTTTTTCTTTCAAGTCTGCTACAATGGTTTCTGCAAAGTGTTGACCTGAGTGAAGGGTACGAGCAAATGACTCTTCCTCGCTCTTAACGATTTTCTCGATAAAGTCACGTTTTTCAAGCACTTCTGGATAGTAGCTTTCCATGATTTTTCCAACAGTTGGAACGAGTTTGTAGAGGAAAGGTTCGTTGATGCCCAATTTTTGACCATGCATAGAAGCACGGCGAAGCAGACGACGAAGGACATAGCCACGGCCTTCATTTCCTGGAAGGGCACCATCACCGATTGCAAATGAAAGAGAACGGATGTGGTCAGCGATAACCTTAAAGCTCATGTTATCGCCGTCTTGGTCGTAAACTTTACCAGACAATTTTTCCACTTCACGGATGATTGGCATGAAGAGGTCTGTTTCAAAGTTTGTCTTAGCACCTTGGATAACCGCCACCAAACGCTCCAAACCAGCGCCCGTATCAATGTTCTTGTGTGGCAATTCCTTGTATTCGCTACGAGGAACAGCAGGATCCGCGTTAAATTGTGATAAAACAATGTTCCAGATTTCGATGTAACGGTCATTTTCGATATCTTCTGCAAGGAGGCGAAGACCAATATTTTCTGGGTCAAAAGCTTCACCACGGTCAAAGAAGATCTCAGTATCTGGTCCAGAAGGTCCTGCACCGATTTCCCAGAAGTTATCTTCGATTGGGATCAAGTGACTTGGGTCTACTCCTACTTCAATCCAGCGGTTGTAAGAATCTTTATCATCTGGATAGTAAGTCATGTAGAGTTTTTCAGCTGGGAAATCAAACCATTCTGGGCTTGTCAAGAGCTCATAAGCCCAAGTGATGGCTTCATCACGGAAGTAATCACCGATAGAGAAGTTCCCCAGCATTTCAAACATAGTATGGTGACGCGCAGTCTTCCCTACGTTTTCGATGTCGTTGGTACGGATGGCTTTTTGCGCATTGGTAATACGTGGATTTTCAGGAATGATGGTTCCGTCAAAGTATTTCTTAAGAGTTGCTACCCCAGAGTTAATCCACAAAAGAGTTGGGTCGTTTACTGGAACCAAACTCACTGATGGTTCTACAGAGTGGCCTTTGCTTGCCCAGAAGTCAAGCCACATTTGGCGAACTTGAGCACTAGATAGTTGTTTCATAATATCTCCTTATTTACTTATTTAATTTGATTGGCTTTCCAGCATCTCCACATAGTCAATCGCGACACAGAGGGAAATGACCAGATCTGCATAAGAGTCTTCATAGACGGTAACATTGTAGGTTGAGGTCAAATGGAAAATTTCTTTTCGAATCTCGGCAATCACATGGTCACGATCATCCAACAATTTGAAATTTAAATCCCAAATATTACCTTCGATACGAAGCCCGAGATCATCAAACTCATACTTATCTCGAAAGAAGGTCAACTTCTTACGAATGACGAAATTGGAACCGTTTCGTAGCTGAATAGTAAAGCGAGGAAGCAAGGTGAAAAATTCTTTACTAATCTCACTGACCTGCTCACCATAGGCGTCATAGATGGTAAAGGTCTTAGGAATTTGGAAGAAAGATCCCTCCACCTGATAGTTCACTACTCCTCTATCATCCTTGATATCGAAGCGTTCGCCTCCAAGACGAAACTTTTGTTTCACGAGAAATGTCTTCATAAACACCTCCAAAAATCAAAAGACAAGCTCATATCACGAAGGGCGAAAAACCGCGGTACCACCTTCATTCAATGAACTTGTCATTCTCATAATCTTATGCAATTGTCTGATTGAGTAGCATGATTTCCTAGCTTAGATGGCTCGCAGCACCGCCATTTCTCTGGACTAAGACAACTGAAAATCAATTCTCAACTCTAGTATTATATCGTTTTTGAAGGAGTTCGTCAAGGTTAATGCCCAACTCATTTCTTTAGAAGTTTCCCAAATATTATATAGGCGATAGCCCACAAGAAACTTCCAACCAATAAGAATTGACCTAAAACAATGAGATAATCCAAAATTGAGACCAACTTATACCATCCACTAAATAGAAGACAGGGAAGAACAGTAAAAAGCATAATGATAAAATGTATAATAGATTGTTTAAATAGCGACCATTTTTCAATTTCATAAATTACCGAGGCTGATGCTATCGAGGTAGCAATAATACCAACCAAAAATGTACTTTTAACCTGAAAAATATCAATCCCTTGAAGTCTTATAAAAAATGCTAAACTGGTCATAATAACAAAAGGAATAATTCCTCTAAAAATAGCTTTTTTAATCATAACTACTACCTCAATCATAAGCTAAAATACCTTTAACTCTATCGAAATTATAGCATAATTAAGTATATTTTTCTACTAATTCATGATCTATTTTAATAAATAACCTAGCCATAAAATGGTTAATTTTCTATGGCTAGGTTTTATTTTTGTCTGATTGAAATTATTTCCGATAGTAGATAATCTCCTACTTCCGATACATTTTAAACTGGAGGAAGAGGTCACTATATTTTCCTGTCCATTTATGGTCAAATTTCTCATAAACTTCCAAGTGTTTCATGGTGTCAGCGTCTGGATAGAAGGATTTGTCCTCACGAGTCTCCTCTGGGAGCATTTCTTTAGCTGATAGATTTGGTGTTGCATAGCCCACATACTCCGCATTTTTCAGAGCATTTTCGGGTTTCAACATAAAATTGATAAAGGCATAGGCGGCCTCTTGGTTTTTCACGGTTTTTGGAATGACCATGTTGTCAAACCAGAGATTGCTGGCCTCAGTCGGCACGACATACTTGAGGTTAGGATTTTTCTCCAACATCTGGCTAGCTTCCCCTGAGAAGGTCACCCCGATAGCAGCATTGTTCTGAATCATGTAACCCTTCATCTCGTCCGCCACAATGGCCTTGATATTTGGAGTCAGTTTGTAGAGCTTATCCACTGTCTCTTCCAACTGCTGTGGATCCTTTGAGTTGAGGCTGTAACCGAGCGAGTTAAGCCCGAGTCCCAGCACCTCACGCGCTCCATCAAAGAGCATGATAGAATCCTTATATTCTGGCTTCCAGAGGTCATCCCAATGTTCAGGAGCCTCATCTACCATGGTTTCGTTGTAGACAATTCCCAAAGTTCCCCAGAAATAAGGAATGGAGAATTTATTGCCTGGATCAAAAGACTGGTTGAGGAACTCTGGTCCGATATTTTCGATTCCTTCAATTTTTGAATAATCAAGAGGTACCAAGAGATCTTCGTCCTTCATCTTGTTGATCATGTACTCACTTGGGATGGCAATATCGTAGGTTGTCCCACCCTGCTTGATTTTGGTATACATGGCTTCGTTAGAGTCAAAGGTTTCGTACTGGACTTGGATCCCTGTTTCTTCGGTGAATTGCTCCAAGAGTTCGGGATCAATGTAGTCTCCCCAGTTGTAGATAACCAATTTTTGACTGTCTCGACTGTTGATTTTACTATCTAGATGGTGGGCAATCCCCCACAAGACAAGGATAATCGCTGCAATTCCTGCTAAAAATGAATAGAGTTTTTTCATGCTTGCTCCTCCTTCTCACGTGAGATAAAGTAATAACCTACAACTAGGATAATACTAAAGAGAAAAACGAGTGCAGACAGGGCATTGATTTCTAGCGAAATCCCCTTCCGAGCACGAGAGTAAATCTCGACTGACAGGGTTGAAAAGCCATTTCCCGTTACAAAGAAGGTCACGGCAAAGTCATCTAGCGAATAGGTAAAGGCCATGAAATAACCTGCAATGATAGACGGAGTCAGGTAAGGAAGCATGATTTCCTTGAACATCTGAAATTGACTGGCACCAAGGTCATAAGCCGCATGAATCATATCGCCGTTCATTTCCTTAAGGCGAGGTAGAACCATCAAGACCACGATTGGGATGGAGAAGGCCACGTGACTAGATAGAACCGTCAAAAAGCCAAGTGAAAACTTAAGCTGTGTAAAGAGAATCAAGAAGCTAGCACCAATCATAACATCAGGCGCAACCATGAGGATGTTATTGAGTGATAGAAAGGCTTCTTGGTATTTCTTACGAGACTGATAGATGTAGATGGCTCCAAAAGTTCCAATCACTGTGGCAATTAAGGCTGATAGAAAGGCCAAGAAGAAGGTTTGGGTGAGGATCAACATGAGGCGACCATCACCAAACATGGTTTGAAAATGGCTCAAGCTAAAACCAGTAAAGCTGTTCATATCATCACCAGCATTAAAGGCATAGCCAATCAAGTAAAAAATTGGCAAATATAGGATGATAAAGACAAAGGCTAGGTAGAGATTGGCAAATTTTTTCATCGTTCTCTCCTTTCCTTGGTCACCCACATGGTAAGAAACATGGTCAGGATGAGAATCACCCCGATGGTAGAACCCATACCGTAGTTGTCATTGGTCAGGAAATTCTGCTCGATGGCAGTCCCCAAGGTGATAACGCGGTTCCCACCAATCAAACGTGTCAGCATGAAGAGGCTCAAGCTGGGGATAAAGACGGACTGAACCCCACTTCGCACACCATTCATCGATAGAGGGAAGATAACATGGCGGAAGGTTTCCCACTTGGTAGCACCGAGGTCATAGCTAGCATTGATAAGATTGTTATCCATATCATCCAAGACATTGAAGATTGGCAAAATCATAAATGGAAGCTCGATGTAGCTAGCGACAAAGATAAAAGAGAAATCCGTAAAGAGCAACTGTTGCGAACCGATTCCGATAAATTCTAAGAATTGGTTAATGGAGCCATTTTGACCAAAAATCCCGATAAAGGCATAGGCCTTAAGGAGTAGGTTGATCCAGGTTGGCAGGATAATCAGCATGAGCCAGAGTTGACGGTGCTTGAGACGAGTCAAAAAGAGGGCTGTCGGATAGCTGATGAGAAGCGTCACCATGGTCACAATCCCAGCATAGAGCACAGAATTGAAGCTCATTTTAAGGTAGGTCAAGTTTTGTGACGCAAAGTAAGATTTATAGTTTTCTAAACTAAACTGTCCTTCAATGTTGAAAAAGGATTGTCCAAAAATCAAGACCAAGGGTGCGAGGACAAAGAGGGCAATCCAAAGCATGTAGGGCACTACAAAGAGTTTAGAGGTTGTTTTCTTCATCTCTCTCCTCCTCGATCGCGTTAATCAGACCTGCTTCTTGTTCTTCGATTTCTACGTATTCTTCGATACGAGCATCGAACTCTTCTTCGGTTTCGTTGAGACGCATGATGTGAATATCTTCTGGTTCAAAGTCCAGACCGATTTCCTCACCAACGATGGCCTTACGAGTTGAGTGGATCATCCATTCATTTCCAAGTTCGTCATAGGCGATAATCTCGTAGTGAACCCCACGGAAAAGTTGAGTATCAACCTTAACTTGGAGCTTGCCTTCTTCAGGAAGAGTAATACGCAAGTCCTCTGGACGAATGACGACCTCTACAGGTTCATTAGGCTTCATCCCACCATCGACCGCTTCAAAGCGTTTGCCGTTAAACTCGACCAAGTAGTCCTCAATCATGGTTCCTGGCAAGATGTTTGATTCACCGATAAAAGTGGCAACAAAATGGTTGATTGGCTCGTCGTAGATGTCCACAGGAGTTCCAGACTGAACAATCTCACCATCATTCATAACAAAAATCCAGTCACTCATGGCCAGAGCTTCTTCCTGATCGTGAGTGACAAAGACAAAGGTAATCCCCAATCGTTGTTGCAGTTCACGCAGTTCGTACTGCATGTCTGTTCGCAATTTCAAGTCCAACGCTGACAAAGGCTCGTCCAGCAAAACCACACGAGGTTGGTTGATGATGGCACGGGCAATGGCTACACGCTGACGTTGTCCTCCAGAGAGTTTACGGATGGAACGTTTTTCATAACCTTCCAACTGAACCATCTTGAGAACTTCCGCTACGCGTTGTTCGATTTCTTTCTTGTCGATTTTACGCAAGCGGAGTGGAAAGGCAACATTTTCAAACACATTCATATGTGGAAACAAGGCATAGGATTGGAAGACCGTATGGACGTCTCGCTTGTTGGTCGGGATGTCATTGATCCGCACCCCGTCCAGCAAAATATCTCCTGTCGTCGCATCCAGCAAACCTGCAATGATATTCAGGATAGTTGATTTTCCTGAACCAGATGCGCCTAGTAAGGTATAGAACTTCCCTTCTTCCAACTCAAAGTTAATGTCTTTGAGAACCTTGGTGTTGCTGTCTTCAAAAACTTTAGAGACGTTTTTGAATTCGATAATTGGTTTTTTCAATTGGCATAAATTCCTTCTTTTTCATAAATTAACAGATCAGGGCTCTGTCAGGCCGCTACTACCTCTTGCAGAGAGTAAAACCACCTGCATACATCTTCGCTACCGATAGGCTTTCACCCCCTTTCCATTGACATAGCAGCAGCTATTTTGGCGAAACCTTACTCCTTCTCACCCAAGATTCGGACTTCTCTCTCAAGGGTGACACCTGAGTGTTCCTTTACCTTTTCAATAACAGATTGGATCAAGTCCTCGTAGTCTTTGGCCGTACCGTCAGCAACATTGACCATAAAACCAGCGTGCTTTTCAGATACTTCAACACCACCGATACGATAGCCTTTCAAACCAGCCTCTGAAATCAACTGACCTGCAAAATGCCCCACTGGACGCTTAAATACTGAACCACAAGATGGATACTCTAGAGGTTGTTTGAGTTCACGAAGGTGAGTCAAGCGATCCATTTCCTGCTTGATAACCTGATGATTTCCTGGAGCTAGGGCAAATTTAGCCGACAAAACAACCGCTCCAGAATCCTGAATAGCTGAATGGCGGTAACCAAAAGCTAAATCCTTGGCTGACAAAGTTTCGATTTCCCCTTCCTTGGTCAAAATTTGACAAGACTGCAAGATATGGGCAATCTCTCCTCCGTAAGCACCCGCATTCATAAAGACAGCTCCTCCGATGCTCCCTGGAATACCACAAGCAAACTCAAAACCAGTTAAACTATGACGGAGTGCAATACGTGTTGTCTCAATCAAATTAGCACCAGCTTCTGCTTCGATGGTATAACCATCAACCGAAACGTTATTAAGCTTATCACACAAGATGACAAAACCACGGATTCCACCTTCACGCACGATGATATTGCTGGCATTTCCTAGCACCATCCAAGGAATATTCTCTTGATTGGCAAATTGGACGACACGCGCCATCTCATAGCGATTGCGTGGCAAAACTAGGTAATCCGCTCGACCTCCAACCTTGGTATAGGTATAGGTCTTCAAGGGTTCCTTGAAACGAATATCAATTCCTTCTAATTGTTCTTGTATTTTAGTTACTAATGTCATATCTCTCATCCTTTTGTAAAGTCATTTCATTATACCATTTTTAAAAGCTTTTGACGAACCGAAAAATGAAAGTGTCAAAGCATCGCATAAAAAAAGAGGTAAACCTCTTTTTATAATGATTTTTTCCAAAATGTAGATTTTGTTAGCCAAACAAAGGCCAGTACTTCTACAAGGAGAATGCCCTCCACTACAAGTGGATTTGCAATCCATCCCACTTGAGATAAAGCTGGAGCCAAGTCAAACAAGGCATGGAAACCATAGGCTGCAACGAGATAGATCCATTTCTTCTGGCGGACACTTTGATAGACCCAAACAGAGAGACCAATTTGCACAACCAAAGCAAGTACACGCTCAACTCCTAGTAAATAAACCTGCCACACAGAAAGAGACTGAACCGTTTCGAGTGTCGTCTTTGGAAGGAGATTGGCTACATCAGTATTTGAAGACTGGATGAGTGAAAAGAGAATCAGCAAACTGATCAAGCTTCCCATCCCGAGATAGAGCAACTCCAAACCTCCATGTCCCAAACCATAAGCCAAAGCGTCTTTCTCTTCTAGACTTCTCTTTTTCTCCAACCATTTAAAAAAGACAAGTCGGGCAGTTTCCTCAAAGAGGGCAGCCATGGCAATCCCGTAAAGAACATATAGAAAGGGTTGCTCATTCATGAGCGAAATCGTTCCATCTTTTTGCGGTTGAAGAACTAGAAAGTGAACCAGCTTCTCTAACACTTGAGACGAAACGAAAAATGCGATTCCCCCCAAGCCCATGACTGCAAGAGAAATCTTAAAGCGTTTTTTGGCGTACCAAGTCCCACCTACTAGGACTAAAACCAAAGCGATCATAGTAAGGATAATATGTAGTGTCATCTTTTTCTCCTATTCTGACTTGTCAATATCTTTCTTCATCTCGTCAACGTTAAATTTGGCAAATAAATACTGGCGATCTTGGACCGGAAAACGTTGGTCCAACTGATCGACTGCTCCAACCTCGATCATTCCTTCTTTGATAACAAAGTCCATCACATGCCCACCAAAGGTCAAATCATCTGAGATAAAGTGCAAATGGTAGCCTGCCACACTCACCCCATGGAAAATCTCCGGTGTCCAAAATCCAACGATAGTTCCCGATACATTTTCACGACTATATTCAGGCTGATGGGTAGCAACCTCAGCAAACTTGGTGTCAGGTGTGGATTTGGGAATCATCCGTACATGCATTTGTGAAAATTCACCATGAATCTTGATGGAACGAAAGAGATTCTCCCCATCATAGTAAGACTCAATCCGCTTTTCTAATTCCTTGTCCGTCATCTCAAAGCGCTGGCGGAAAATCACTTCTGCCTGATGGGGGACCACTGCCGCATAAGGGATAAGGGCATCAGAAGCAACTTCTACAATTTCAGGTTTCTCCCCTGAACCTTTGGCTTGATAAGCCTTGCCATCAAGGACAATCAACTCCCCATCAATCGAATCAAGGGTTCCCAAACCAAGGTCACCATGCTCCAACAATTCTCCCACTGTCATGGTTCCGCCATAGAGACCAGCCATTAGGGCACCTAGAGTATTGTATTGAAATAATTTTACCGGTTCCTGCACTTTTCTATCCATTCTCTTTCTTATCTTATTTTCAATAAATCATCATACTTTCTAAGTATACCACATTTGCTCCTAGATGTGAAAGGGAGAAATGCTTTTCCTATTGCCAAGTAGGCAAAAAAAAGGTACAATGTAACAAAATCAAAGGAGGTCTGGGATGACGAAGCAAAGCAAGTACCAAGCAGTTGTTTCCTTTCTAAAAAAAGGTATTGAATCGGGAAAATTTCCAACTGGTAGCAGACTTCCCTCTATCCGTCAACTGAGTCAAGACTTCCACTGTAGCAAGGACACTGTCCAACGAGCCCTACTGGAATTACGCCATGAACAATACCTCTATGCCAAACCCCAAAGTGGCTACTATGTTCTAGAACAGGGCCAGCATCAGGACTTGGAAATCGAAGTCACTGACGAACATGCCAGTGCCTATGACGACTTCCGACTCTGTGTCAACGAAACCCTGATAGGCCGAGAAAACTACCTCTTCAACTACTATGACAACCAAGAAGGACTTGAGGAACTGAGACAATCTGTCCATCAACTTCTTTTCAACCAAGCCCTCTACTGCAAACTCGACCAACTGGTTCTGACTTCTGGCACCCAGCAAGCTCTCTTTATCCTTTCTCAGATTAACTTCCCGAGCAAGGGAGAGGAGATTTTAGTTGAACAGCCGACCTACCACCGAATGAACCGCCTCTTGGTCGCTCAAGGATTAGCCTACCAGACCATTGAACGCCGAATCGATGGAATTAATCTTGAAGAACTGGAAGAACAGTTTAAATCTGGGAAAATCAAGTTTTTCTACACCATTCCTCGCTTCCACTATCCCCTAGGTCATTCCTATTCTGATCAGGAAAAGAGGGCTATTCTGGATCTAGCAAATCAGTATGGTGTATACATCGTCGAGGATGATTATCTAGGTGACTTAGACCCTAAAAAGGGACAAACCTTCCATTATCTGGATACTGAAGATCGAGTCATTTATATCAAGTCCTTCTCAACCAGCCTCTTTCCAGCCCTTCGTATCACCGCTCTCATTCTCCCAAATGCCCTAAAAGAAGCCTTTGTTTCCTACAAAAATATCCTGGACTATGACAGCAATCTCATCATGCAAAAGGCACTCTCTCTTTACATCAATAGTCAGTTATTTGAAAAAAATCGACTGGCTCGACTAACCCTTCAAGAGAACTATCAGACTCGGATAAAGGAAGTACTTGAAAAAAATACCTGTCCCTTACCCTACTATCCTCTACATGATGGGCTTCTCCTTGATTTGAGAAATTATCCTAAAATTGCCAGTTTGAAGCATAGCTCACTCAAACTAGACTTCTTTGAAGAGGCTTATTTGGAAGCCTGTCCTTATCAGTTTACCAAAGTCTCTCTCGAAAATTTAGAAGCACTATTACAATACATAAAAGCAGAATTGGATTAGACTCCAACTCTGCTTTCTTTTTTATTGTTCAACTTCTGTTAGTTTCGCTGCTTTTTCAAGATAACTTTGATATGTTCCGTCATCTTTTAATTTTTGGATAACCTTATCTACTACTGCCTTCAAGTCTGATTGATTCTTCTTGATAGCAACGGCATTGGCTTCGCCATCTTTCATCGTCAAAGTAGCTGTCGCAACGACAAGGTCTGAGTTTTTACCTGCATAACTTAGAGCCACTGGTTCATCCATATGAACAGCATCCACTTTCCCAGCCTGCAATTCATTGACTGCTTCCCCCATATTGGTCAAGGATGTCAATTGAGCATTTGACAATTGTTCCTTGACCATTGTTTCTGGAACGGTTCCCTTTTGAGCTGCGATATTAGCACTTGCTAGATTTGAAAGATCCTTGTATTTGCCTAAATCGGCTTTTCTAACCAAGAAACTCATCTTGTTTTCATAGTAAGGAATTGAAAAGTCAAAGACTTCCTTTCTCTCATCTGTGGCACTAATTCCTGCAATGGCCAAATCAGCCTTTCCAGTTTGAAGGCTGGTCAAGACATTGTCAAAACTCATACTAGAGATTTCAAGCTTAACTCCAAGTTCATCCGCAATCGCTTGAGCCATATCAATATCTGCACCAACCACTTGGTTTTTACCATCTACCAAGGATTGGAATTCAAATGGTGCATAGTCTGGACTAGTCGCCACAACTAGCTTCCCTTTTTGTTTGATAGCATCCACAGTAGACTGGGAACTATCTGTACCTGACTGACAAGCTACTAATATCATGCTAGCTAGCATACTACATACAACTAATATCCATTTCTTAAACTTCATAAATAAACGACCTTTCTGTTATTTCTGAATAATTATAACCTATTTAAAAATGCTTGTCAATATTTTCAGAATTTTCATTTTAAAAAAATTCTTTTTATTCAAAAATAAAGACTAATCTGAGTTGATTAGCCTTTTTTATTGCATCTTTAATCCATTTTTTAGAGTTCGACGATTTTACCTGTTTCAAAGTAAACAACCCATTCACAGATATTTTTTGCGTAGTCTCCGATACGTTCCAAGAAAGAAATGACCTGGAAGTAATCACGGCCTGTAACAATGGCTTCAGGATGTTTCTTAATTTCTTCTGTAGCCAAATCACGGATGCTATCAAAGTAATGGTTGATTTTTTCGTCCAGAGCTGCTACTTCGTAAGCTTGATCCACAGAGGCACTCAGATAAAGATCTAGAGCTGCTTCGACGAAGTTTTTCACGTCACGCCCCATCTTTTTGATTTCTTCTTCAACGGCTGGGATACGTTGCTCTCCCTTCATGCGAATAGTTGCTTTCGCAATTGACACCGCGTGATCTCCCATGCGTTCCAAATCGGATACGGCCTTGAGAACTGTCAAGACAGTACGAAGGTCTTGCGAAACAGGTTGCTGGAGGGCAATCATTTCAAATGATTTCTTTTCTAGTTTCACTTCGTATTCATTTATCTCTGCATCTTCCTCGATGACTTCTTTTGCCAAATCACGGTCATGAGTGACAAAGGCACGCACTGTACGATTGATTTGTGAGAGCACTTCTTGTCCCATAGCGTAGAACTGGTTGTGCAATTTCTCTAAATCTTCTTCAAATTGTGATCGTAACATCATTCAACTCCTTATCCAAATTTTCCTGTAATATAATCTTCTGTTTCCTTGTTTTGAGGGGAAAGGAACATCTTCTTCGTATCATTAAACTCGATCAAATCTCCATCTAGGAAAAAACCTGTCTTATCAGAGATACGTGAGGCCTGTTGCATCGAACGCGTTACCAAGAGCATGGTGTATTTGTCTTTTAGACCATACAAGGTTTCCTCAATCTTACCAGCCGAGATAGGATCCAAGGCTGAAGTTGGTTCGTCCAAGAGGATGATTTTCGGGCTAGTTGCCAAAACACGGGCAACACAGACACGTTGCTGTTGACCTCCTGAGAGACCAATGGCCGAATCATGCAAGCGATCCTTGACTTCATCCCAGATAGAAGCGCGTTGCAGGGCCTTTTCTACTGCTTCATCAAGAACTTGCTTATCCTTGACCCCATTGATACGTAGTCCGTAAACAACATTTTCGTAGATAGACATAGGGAATGGATTGGGCTGTTGGAAAACCATGCCGATTTCCTTACGCAATTCAACCGTGTCTGTGCGAGGACTATAGATATTGTGACCATTATAAATCACTGTCCCAGTTGTTGTCACCTCAGGGTTTAAATCTCCCATGCGGTTGATGGCCTTGAGAAGAGTTGACTTCCCAGATCCAGAAGGACCAATGAGGGCAGTTATTTCCTTAGGTTGAAAAGAAAGGGAAACACTATTCAAAGCCTTCTTTTTATTGTAATAAACGGACAGGTCTTTAACCTGCAAAATCGGTTCTGTCATACTGTTTCCTTTCTAACCAAAGTGTCCCGTTACATAGTCATTAGTAGACTGTAGTTTGGCATTTTGGAAAATATTGGATGTCTTATCATACTCAATCAAATCGCCCAAGTAGAAAAATCCAGTGTAGTCACTTGCACGGGCAGCCTGCTGCATACTGTGGGTAACGATAATGATGGTAAAATCCTTCTTCAATTCCAACATGGTTTCTTCCAGCAGGGCTGTCGCAATCGGATCCAAGGCTGATGCTGGCTCATCCATCAAGAGGATATCTGGTTTAACAGAGATAGCTCGCGCGATACAGAGACGTTGTTGCTGACCACCAGAAAGCATCAAGGCTGACTTGTGGAGGTCATCTTTTACCTGATCCCAGAGAGCAGCCTGACGTAGAGAGGTTTCGACAATTTCATCCAAGACCTTCTTGTCCTTAACTCCTGCACGTTCATGGGCAAAAGTGATATTGCGGTAGATAGACTTGGCAAATGGATTTGGCCGTTGGAAGACCATTCCGATGTGCTTGCGCATCTCATAGACATTGATTTCTGGACGGTTGACATCAATCCCTTGATAGAGGATTTGACCAGTTACCTTCGCGATGTCAATGGTATCATTCATCCGATTGAGACTGCGGAGGTAGGTTGATTTCCCAGATCCAGATGGACCAATTAAGGCTGTAATTTTATTTTTTTCAAATTGCATATCGATGCCCTTGATGGATTCATTTTTACCATAGTAAACATGTAAATCCTTGGTCGAGAGGGCCACTTTTTCTTCAGGGAAGGTGATGATATGCTTTTCATCCCAATTATATTTTGACATGGCTTCTCCTTTAGGCAGCGGTTAATTTCTTGTGTAAATAGCTTCCGAGTTTGCGAGCTCCAAAGTTAAAGATTAAGATAAAGATGAGGAGCACAGCTGCAGAACCTGCAGACACGATGGTAGCATCAGGAATGGTTCCCTCGCTATTGACTTTCCAGATGTGGACAGCCAAGGTTTCTGCTTGACGGAAGATTGAGATGGGGCTGGTAACACTTAGGATATTCCAGTTAGACCAGTCAAGGGCTGGTGCAGACTGTCCTGCCGTATAAATCAAAGCGGCAGCCTCACCAAAGATACGGCCAGATGCCAAGACAACACCCGTTACGATACCTGGAAGGGCTTCTGGAATAACAACATGAACAATTGTCTCCCAACGAGAAATCCCAAGAGCCAAGCCAGCCTCACGCTGCGTATGGTGAACGTGTTTTAAGCTGTCCTCAACATTTCGAGTCATCTGAGGAAGGTTAAAGACCGTTAAGGCCAAGGCACCAGAAATAATGGAAAATCCATACTCAAACTGGACAACAAATATCAAGTAACCAAAGAGACCTACAACGACTGACGGTAGAGAAGACAAAATCTCAATACAGGTACGAATAAAATTGGTTACAGGTCCTTTTTTGGCATACTCAGCAAGGAAAACGCCAGCTCCCATGGACAGGGGAACAGAAATGATCAAGGTAATGACCAGAAGGAAGAAGGAATTATAAAGCTGAATCCCAATACCCCCGCCTGCTTGATAAGAGGAAGATTTCCCAGTCAAGAAGGACCAAGAGATATGAGGTAACCCTCGAACCAGGATATAGAGAATCAAGGACGCCAAGATGGTCACGATGATACCCGCGATGGTATAGAGGACAGCTGTTGCAAGTTTATCTAATTTCTTAGCGTGCATAGTTTTTCTTTCCTCTTTCTTTCGTAATCAATTTAATCACACTGTTAAAGGCCAAACTCATCAAGAGCAAGACTAAGGCCAGTGACCAGAGTACGTTATTATCAACTGTACCCATGACGGTATTTCCGATACCCATAGTCAAAACAGAAGTCAAAGTCGCAGCTGGTGTTGTTAGCGAGGTTGGGATAACTGCTGAGTTTCCGACCACCATCTGAATAGCAAGGGCTTCACCGAAGGCACGCGCCATCCCAAAGACCACCGCAGTGAAAATACCTGAACGTGCTGCTTTCAAGGTCACACGCCAGATGGTTTGCCAACGAGTGGCTCCCATGGCTAAACTAGCTTCACGGTAATGCCGAGGAACAGCACGCAAGCTGTCTGTTGTCATAAAGGTTACAGTTGGTAGGATCATGACAAAGAGAACGAAAATACCTGACAAGATCCCAAAACCAGTTCCACCAAAGATGCTGCGAACAAAAGGCACCACAACTTGCAAACCGATAAATCCATAGACGACTGAAGGAATCCCGACGAGAAGTTCAATGGCTGGTTGCAAGATTTTTGCACCCTTTGGTGAGACTTCTGTCATAAAGACTGCAGCTCCGATAGCGAAAGGAGTTGCGATGAGGGCTGATAAAATCGTCACAATAAAGGAACCCAAAATCATCGGAAGGGCACCAAATTGTTTTCCCGAAGGATTCCAAGTTTGTCCAAAGAGGAAATCAAAGATGTTCACTCCATTAACAAAGAAAGTCGACAAGCCTTTTTGCGCTACAAAAATCAAAATCATAGCCACAATGATAACAATCAAAGAGAGGCAAGTGAAGGTCAAGCCTTTACCGAACTTCTCAAGACGAGAGTTCTTTGAAGGAGAGAGCAATTTTTTAGATAATTCTTCTTGATTCATTATTGACCTCCTTCTACTGCTGTAACGGTACCTGAAGCATCCTTTTGAACTTTCATTTCATTGATAGAGATATAGCCCATGCCCTTAACAATTCCAGTTTGGGCTTCGTCTGAGAGGATGAATTTTAAAAATTCAGTCGCCAACTCATTCGGCTGATCTAGGGTATACATGTGCTCATAAGACCACAAAGGCCAGTTGTTGGTCGTTACATTTTCAGACGTAGGCTCATACCCATTCAGTTTCATGCTTTTCACGGACTCATCTACATAAGCAAAGGCAAGATAAGAAATGGCTCCTGGCGTTTGGGAGACAATCGACTTGACCATTCCATTGGAATCCTGCTCTTGGCTCTGCATAGCAGATTGGCCATTCATAACCACCGTATCAAACGTCGCTCTTGAACCAGAACTTGCTGCTCGGTTGATGATCGAAATAGCCAAGTCTTTGCCACCAACCTCTTTCCAGTTAGTCACTTCACCGGTAAAGATTTTACGAAGTTGCTCGGTTGTGAGATTTTCAACATCCACTTCTTTGTTCACAATCACTGCCAAACCAGCTACTGCAACCTTGTGGTCTACTAGAGCTGAAGCATCAATACCATCTTTTTCCTCAGCAAAAACGTCAGAGTTGCCAATATCTACAGCTCCAGACTGCACCTGAGAGAGTCCTGTTCCCGAACCTCCACCTTGAACGTTGACTGTTTTTCCGATATTTTTCGAACCAAATTCATCTGCTGCAGCTTCGACCAGAGGCTGAAGGGCAGTTGAACCGACGGCTGTCATGGTTTCTCCACGATCAATCCAGCTTGCACATCCTGCTAGAGAACCTGCAAGCAAAAGTGTCGCAAGAGATAGGACGAGCTTTTTTCTTTTTTTCACTGTTTTTCTCCTTGAACATAATGATGAATGTTCTGATTTCTTCCGTTTGTCCTGATCATCCAATTATCATCAATGATTGTCCCGCTTGATGTTATCTAGACATTCTTTGGGGCGGACAATTCCATCACATAATATAAGTAAAAATGAAAGACTATCAGAAAAAACTCATACTTCCAATATAACATAGAATAGATTCTTTGACTAGCTTTTTCACTTGAATCTGAGGCCTTTTGGATAATAATTTTTCAAAACATTTCCAGTAACTTTTGCAAAGCCTAATCCGTTTCCTTGAACCACAACTTGATACCAGCCATTTGGTAGACTTTCTGCTAACTGAACTGTCTCCCCAGCCACATATTTTACAAAGTTCTCATCCTTGATTTCTACCCTTTGTTTCACCCGACTTGGTTTTAAGGCTAATCCCAGAGCAAAGCTTGGTTCGAAGCGTTTCTTCTTAAAAGTACCCAGATGAAGTCCATTTCTAGCAATTTTGAGTTTCCCTAGATCAGGTAGCATCTCTGGCAAGAGATAGAGTTGATCGCCAAAAGTTTGCAAGATACCAGTTAAAGACGTTTTGAGATGTTTTGAGGCAAATTCCTGCCACAGGTTCTGCTGTTCACGGCTTAAATTGCTCTTGCTGGCTTTGAATTTGGGTGTTGGATTTTCTCCCTTGAACTGCAAATGAGCAACAAACTGACCTTCTCCCTTAAAATGGTGAGGGTACATTCGAGCCGTTTCAGGAAGATCAATTCCTGCAACCATACCGTTCACATGCTCGACTGGAAGCAATTCAAAATCATAAGTATCCAGCAACCAGTGGACGATCTCTTCGTTTTCCTCTGGCGCCCAGGTACAGGTCGAATAAACCAGACGGCCACCTTCTGCAAGCATGGTCACTGCATCTTCTAAAATCTCTCTTTGGAGGCTGGCACATTGGCTCGGATAGTCGAGGTTCCAATAGTCCATGGCATCTGGTTGCTTACGGAACATCCCTTCACCCGAGCAAGGGGCATCAAGGACAATCACATCAAAATAGCCTTTAAAAACCTTGGCTAGGTGGTCCGCAGATTCATTGGTCACGACTACGTTTGTCGCTCCAAACCGCTCCATATTTTCCACCAAAATCTTAGCCCGCTTGCTTGAAATTTCGTTGGAAACAAGGACACCCTGATTAGACAGATAAGCTGCCAATTGAGTAGATTTCCCACCTGGTGCTGCCGCCAAGTCCAAGACCTTCATACCAGGAAGGGGCTGAGCTACCTGCGCAACCATTTGAGCTGCAGGCTCTTGTGAATAAACGAAACCCGTCACATGCTCTGGTGACTTTCCAGAGACCTTACCATAATGCCCCCAAGGTGTATGAGGAATGGCATCCGCAAACGATAACTGACTTTCTTTTAAGGGATTAACCCGAAAAGCCGAAACTGCTTCTTGTTCAAAAGAGGCAAGAAAATCTCTTGCCTCATCTTCTAGTATCGCTTCATATTTTTCAACAAATCCTTCTGGAAATTGCATTTAAATTTCTTTCCTTTCGTAGATATAAGATTGAATCTCCTCTTGCATCTCGATTGGCACCATCATGACCGGCTGGCGTGTTTGAAAATCAACAGGCTCACCAGAAACTGTAAGAAGACGATACCCCAGACTTTCCCCTAGGATACTTGCAGCAGCGTAATCCCAAGGTTGCAAATAGGTGATATAAGTCAGCAGACGACCTGATAAAACCTTGGCAAAACTAATGGCGGCACTACCATAGACACGGACTCCCAACGCTGCTCGTCCCAAATCGGCCAAGCCCCACTCATTGCTTTCAAACATAGCTGAGTTACCAGCCACTAAAAATTCTTGAAGAGGTTTCTTTTTAAAAGTCGGTAAGGGAGCATTATTACGATAGGGAGGAAAGGCACCACCACCATGGTAACAATCGTCTTTCATGACATCATAGATGACACCAAATTTCCCAATCCCATTCTCAAAGTAGGCCAACATCACAGCAAAATCTTCCTGCTGAGCGACAAAGTTATTGGTACCGTCAATGGGATCAATCACCCAGACGGAGCCTTGGCCGACTGCAGCACGTAAACAGCCCTCTTCCGCGCAAATCAAGTCTTCTGGATAAGATGCTAAAATTCTACAAACCAAGAGTTCCTGGACCTCCTTGTCCAAACGCGTCACCAAGTCAGTAGGTGAAGACTTTCGCTCGACCTGCAAATCTTCTTGCATGTGAGCCAAAATGTAAGCTGCAGCTTCCTGCACAATCTGTTTGGCAAATTCAAATTTAGTTTCCAAGAGAAATCTTCCCTTCTCTTTTTTCTTTTGCTAATTGAACTGCATGATAGAAGGAATAACCGCTAGCCGTCTCAAATTCGCGACCTAAGCGCTTTTCTTCGCTTTTGCTCGGAACTACGGATTTAAATTCCTTGTAGGAATCTAGCAGTTTTTTTGCTTCTACCTTATTTTCATAGGCAGCTTCAACATCATTAAAAAAAGAAAGCACTGAAGCAAGTTCTTCAGTGCTCCACGACAAATCTAGTGGGTAACTATACTGTTTGTTCATCTATCCAATACCAGCTCTCAATGTTGCTTCTTTCAATTCTTGTTTACGGTAACTACGAGGGAGAAAAGCACGAATCTCATCTTCATTAAAACCGATTTGCATGCGTTTGGTATCTATAATAATTGGGCGACGCAAAAGACTAGGATATTGCTCAATCAACTGAAGCAACTCCGATACCGAAATACTCTCTACATCAATATCCAATTTTTGGAAAATTTTTGAACGAGTTGAAATGATGTCATCAGTACCATTTTCGGTCAAGGAAAGAATGTGTTGCAATTCTTTTCTTGTTAAAGGACTGGTCATAATATTATGCTCTTGAAAGGGCACCTTATGCGTCTCTAACCAGGCCTTTGCCTTACGACATGATGTACAGCTCGGTGATAAAAATAGTGTAATCATGCTTTTCTCTTCTTTATCTATACTTTGCTATTCTTATTATACAAAAAAATAAAGCGCTTGACTAGCAATTTCTAGAAAAAAGCCTATTTTTTTCTAGAAAAATAGACTGTATGCGAACGAATACCTCTATTCTGGATAGATTAATTCACCCCTCATCAGAATTTCTAAATTCGTTTCTATTTTATCTATGCAAAATACTAGAATAGTTTAGGATTACGACTTTTCAAATAAAGGAAGCCAAAGAAGCTTTCATAGAAGCCAAAGAAGAGAAGAAAAGCATGGAGAAAGAAGGTCTCTGGTAAAATCAAAATAACTGGGTCCTTTGCGGGATCAAAAAGCCAGGTATCATCTCCCACAAAGAGAATCTGATGAAAAAGAGTAAAAAATTGCTCAAAACCAATCAACACTCCTACAAGCCCAATGATCAGAGGCAAGACTAATAAAGTCAGGATACTTTTACGATATAGTGCTAGGAAGTCTTTTTTTACAATCTTTTTAACAAAGAAATAGAAACTTGGCAGTGTTATCACAGCCACTAGCTGAACCAAGTGGAAGAGATTCTTCACCACCGCAAAGTGGTGTAGGCCTGCCGCTGAAGAACGAAAATCCGGCATTTGTAGGATCTGATTAAAGGGATTGGTCAGGTAATTCATCAGGATATGAAAGTTGTACTGAATGGTTTCTGACTTTAGGTAAACCCGATCCGCTAAGTTCAGCCACTCAATCTCCAAAGGATAGAAAATCCAAGCCAGATAAATAGTCAGTAGGATAGACAGTGAGAGGAGAAAGAGCATACTTCCCCAAAAGGTTAGTTTAGTTTTCATCAAAATCCCACTCCGCTAGGCTAGAAAGGACACGAGTCGGGGCGATTGGCAAGTCCGCCACTTCTTCTGCTTTGGTAAAACCTGTCGTCACCAAGAGCGTTGGAATGCCATTGTCAATCCCTGCTCGAATATCTGTCAAGTAGTTGTCCCCAACCATGAGCAATTCTTCTCTTTTCAAACCTAAGTGCTCAACTGCCTTGTCCATAATGATAGCATTTGGTTTCCCGATATAAACTGGCTTTACCCGAGTTGCCACTTCAAGAAGGGTTATCAATGAACCAGCACCAGGCAAAAGGCCACGTTCCGTCGGGATATTTAGGTCTGGATTGGTTCCGATAAAGTGTGCACCCTTTTGGATTGCTAGAGTAGCCGTCGCAAATTTTTCATAGTCGACTTGCCAGTCCAGTCCTACTACTACATAGGCAGGATTCTCTTTTTCTTCGACATAACCTGCCGCCTGGATAGCATCCTTGAGTCCTGCTTCTCCGATGACATAGACTGTCTTTTCTAGTCCCAAGTCATTCATATAATCGATGGTTGCCAGAGTTGCTGTGTATACAGTTGATAGAGGCGTATCAATATTAAAATTCTGAGCCAACATCTCTTGAACGCTCTCAGGAGTACGAGTTGTATTATTAGTCACAAAGAGATAGGGAATTTCTCGCTTTTGTAATTCATGCACAAAAGCCTCACCCGCGGGAATCCGGTCTTTTCCCTTGTAAATGGTTCCGTCTAAATCAATTAAATAACCTTTATAAGCCATATCGTCCTTTCTAATTGTCTTTAATTTCTTGCCATGTAATCATAGCTTGGGCATTGATCTCGCCATCACTGATAATCTCATGCTTGCTTTCCAGTCCCTTGAGTTCATAAGCTGATGCAATCATGCCACCTGGTCGCACTTCTTTAACATATTTGAGATTGATTTTCTTTGGAATATACTTGGTTAGAAAATCGGCTCCCATGACTTCAAAAATCCAGTCCAGGTATTTACTGTTATTGACATGGCCATTCATATCCAAATCGTAAAAACGGACATGATAGTCTTTACTGATTGGGTTTTCTAGATTTGCATACTTTGGCCCACGGATAAGTTTTTTATCAAACTCAGACTGGTAAGGCGCAACAATCTCCGGTTCGACAGCATGGACTTTACGACTGTCTCTGTCCATGAGAACAAAGGTTGCTAACATGCGAATGATTTCTTGGCCTGCTTCATCATAGATGGTGAAACGGCGGTAGCAAAAAAGACGATTGTAAGTCAATGCTTCTGTTTCAATCGTAATCTCCTCAGCAAAACGAGGCAAGCGAACCACGTCAATCTCATAATCCGTGATAATCCAGACCAGATTATATTGTTCTAACATATCCTTATCGCTAACTCCCAGTTCAATCGACTGCATACCTGATACTTGCAAGGACAGCAAAATCACATCTGGAAGTTTGATATGACCGTTCATGTCCGCCATATCAAAAGGAATTTTCATTTTCATTTGATAAGTTAAGCCCATCGTTCTACTCCAAAATAAATCGTTCTGCTACAGTATCTCCTAAAAAGAGACCTCTCTTTGTCATTCGGACACGATCACCATCGATCTGCATAAGACCCTGTTGGGTTAAGTCTTTGACGATTTCGCCATAAAGTTCATCAAAGGACCGTCCGAATTTTTCCTCAAATCGCGCCATGGAAACCCCTGATTTCTTGCGGAGTCCCAAAAACATTTCTTCTTCCATCTGCTCCTTTTGAGTCAGGTGTTCTTCTGTAATCCGAGCATTTCCTGCCTCTACCGCATTGAGATAGTGGCGGATAGGACCGTGGTTTTTATAACGAACTCCATCCACATAACCTGAAGCACCCGCGCCGATACCATAATACTCAGCATTATCCCAGTACATGAGATTATGGCGACTTTCAAAGCCTGGCTTGGAGAAATTGGAAATCTCATAATGCTCAAAGCCTGCCCGCTCAAGTTCCGCAATGATGTACTCAAACATTTCTGCTTCTAATTCTTCCTTGGGTAGGGGCAATTTCCCTCGTCGCATACGGTTCATAAAGACCGTATGATTCTCCAAAATCAAACTATAGAGGCTCATATGAGGAATATCCAGTCCAATGGCCTTAGCCACATTTTCCTTGACCTGATCCATGGTCTGACCAGGTAGAGCGTAAATCAAGTCGATGGAGATATTGTCAAAGCCAGCCAGTTTGAGGCGGTCGATATTCTCATAAATGTCCTTCTCCAAGTGACTACGCCCAATCTTTTTCAGCATTTTGTCATCAAAGGTCTGGACACCTAGAGAAACACGATTAACAGCCGAGTTTTTCAAAACCGCAATCTTCTCTGCGTCCAAGTCCCCTGGATTGGCCTCAATGGTCAATTCCTCTAAAAGGGATAAATCCAAATTTTTAGTCAAACCATCCAAGAGCACTTCTAGTTGCAGAGCGGACAAAGCCGTTGGCGTCCCACCTCCAATGTAGAGGGTTCGCAACTTTTGGATATCATAAGAACGAAACTCTTCTAGTAGATGCTCCAAATAATTATCTACTGGCTGATTCTTGATAAACACCTTTGAAAAGTCACAATAATAACAAATCTGTGTGCAAAAGGGAATATGCACATAGGCTGACGTTGGTTTTTTCTGCATAGTATTTATTATACCACAAAGACTGCTTTCCAGATAAAAATCACCATCTCCTGAACCAGAGATGGTGATGGTTTTATTCTTCTGTAATATCAATAATAATCTCTTCTTCGTCTTCTACGATATCTGGAGTTACTGACTGGTCTTGCCATTGCTCCTTGAGATTATTAAAGGTTTCTTTTGATGCTTCTGTCGCTTGTCGTGCACATGTTTTGGCTTGATCAAGGACACTGTCAAAAGTAATTTCACCAGATTCTACTTGTTCCTTTGTTTTCAGCACAAAGTCCCTTGCTTGTTCCTTCACTTCTGTCAGTTTCTCACAGACTTGCTCTCTGGCATATTCTGGATCTTCTCTCAAGTCATCTAGAAAATCTTGAGCTTGACTGCAAACTTGCTTGCCCTTGTCACTGGTTAAGAACAAGGCCAGAGCTGCACCTGAAACAGTTCCTAAAAGGATAGAGGATAGTTTTCCCATAAGTTTTCTCCTTTTTTATTTTTTGAAAAATTTACTTGCAACACGAAGAGCTGACAAGCCTGCACCCGTTTTAATAGTCTTTGAACCAGCAGATGAAGCTTTTTTGCCCAAGACACGTGCATGTTGGTTGAGATCAGATACTGACTCAGACAAGTCCGCCACAGCTGTAAAGAGTGGGTCGATAGTCGCAACCTTAACATTAATATCATCTACCAAGACATTAACTTTTACCAACAATTCATTGGTATGATGTAAGGTAACATCTACATCTGAAGATAAGGTTTTGATGGTTTTCTCTGTCTCATCAATCATTCGACCTGCTTTTTGAATAGTAATCGTCAGATAGACTAAACAAACGATCAAAGCAATGGCAACAAGAATATAAGCAACTTCTAACATTTAGTTTTCCTCCTCAGTATGATAGAAAGGGGCTTTCTTTCGATTTTGATAAAGTATGATAAAAATACCGAGTCCGATAAGGACAACTGATAACCATTGGGAAACTCGCAGGCCAAAGAACATGAGACTATCCGTCCGCATCCCTTCGATAATCATACGACCAAAACCATACCAAATCAAGTAGAAAGCAGTGATATGACCACGTCTGATTCCCTTCAATTTTCTTCTAAAAATCAGAATCAAAGCAAATCCAACCAGATTCCAAACCGACTCGTATAGGAAGGTCGGCTGACGGTAGCTACCGTCAATGTACATCTGATCACGAATGAAGCCTGGCAAATAATCCAGACTATCTACTGCTGCACCGTAGGCTTCTTGGTTAAAGAAATTCCCCCAGCGGCCTAAACTTTGGGCAATCAGAACGCTCGGCGCTGCAATATCTAGAAAGTCCCAAGTATTGATTAGTTTTCTATCCGCAAAGATATAAAGTATAATAGCTCCCGCTATCAAACCTCCATAAATGGCCAAACCACCATTCCAGATGGCAATAATTTCACCTGGATTTTGAAGATAGTAATCTAAGCGAAAGAGCACATAGTAAAGTCTGGCACCTAAAATAGCTACCGGAAAAGCAATCAGTATAAAATCCAAAATATCATCTGACAGGATTTTCTTTTTAGGCGCTTCTTTCATAGCAAGATAGACTGCCAAGACCAAGCCTGCAACAATACACAGGGCATACCAACGAATGGAAAAAGGACCGATTTCAAATGCAACTGGATTAATCATCTTTCACCTCATTTTTGGAGATGAGATTAGTCAAGCGTTCTTCAAATAAACGCGTCGCATCAAAGCCCATTTCCTTAGCGCGATAGTTCATAGCTGCCGCCTCAATAACAACAGAGATATTGCGTCCTGTTTTTACCGGGATGCGGATACGGGGAATCGTTACACCAGAAACTTCTAATTCTTCGGCATTATTTCCTAGACGGTCAAAAGTCTTATGGGTATCGTAATTTTCCAAATAGACTGCCAGCTGAACTTGTGAAGAATCTTTTACAGCACTTGCTCCGTAGAGACTCATCACATCGATAATTCCCACTCCACGAATCTCAAGCAAATGCTTCAAAATTTCAGCGGGCTCTCCCCAAAGGGTCATTTCATCCTTAGCAAAGATATCCACACGGTCATCTGCTACCAAACGGTGTCCGCGTTTCACAAGCTCGAGACCTGTCTCACTCTTACCGATTCCACTATCTCCTTGGATCAAGACACCCATGCCATAGATATCCATCAAGACACCATGCACACTTGTACGTTCAGCTAAACGGGAATCAAGGTAGCTAGATAACTCTCCCGACAAGCGACTAGTGGCTGTACGACTGGTTAAAATCGCAATCTTACATTCCCTAGCAGCTTTCAACATTTCTTCTGGCACTACCAAGCCACGAGCAACGATGACAGCAGGTGTTTCAGGTAGAAACATTTTCTTCAAAACTTGATAACGGTTATGGGCAGGCATGGCAACCAAATAGGACCACTCCTTCATCCCTAACAGTTGAATCCGTTCTGGAGTATAGTAATCAAAATAGCCCGTCATTTCAAGACCAGGTCTCATAATGTCCGCAGTATTGATTTCTTTTTCAAGCAAATCTCCTTCACCATAGACAATATCTAATCTGAGCTTTTCAATTATTTCTCTTACTAAAACCGACATAATTTCCTCCTTCAATCAAGTTCTCCCTACTATTATATCAGATTGTAGGAGGAAGTTTTCTTTTTTTGCAGGATTTACAGTATTTATTTAATCATGACCACCCGTCAAACGGGTGGTTTGTACTAGGGCTATAAGCCCAAATCACCAGCCAGCGCCTAAAGACGCTGGCTTTCACTTTGTTCAAGCCTTATTGCTCTTGAGTTGTCACTTGCCTCTTAAAGAGGCTTGAGTATTACTTACCACTATCCCTAAAGGGATCCACATATTCTTTTACACTTAATTTATCTAGTGCTATATCATGCTTTTCCTGTTCCTGAATGTATTTCTTTATTGTGGCTTCATTAAGTCCTACTGTACTCACATAATATCCCTCTGCCCAAAAATGTCGATTCCCAAACTTATATTTAAGATTGGCGTGTTTATCGAACATCATTAAAGCACTTTTCCCTTTTAAATATCCCATGAAACTTGCAACGCTAATTCTAGGTGGAATACTAACTAACATATGAACATGATCTGGCATTAAATGGCCTTCGATAATCTCAACACCTTTATAACTACATAATCGATGAAATATTTCTCCCAAACTACCTCGATATTGATTATAGATCACTTTTCGTCTATACTTAGGGGTGAACACAATATGATATTTACACATCCATTTTGTGTGTGATAAACTATGTGCTTTTTGGGCCATATTTTTCTCCTTTCGCTTTACAATTGGCTTGAACACCTTTATTGTATCGCGTTTGGAGTTTTTTTGGTATAACCTTCAATGCGCACCCGCATAGCGGGTGGTTCTTTTGTCTCGCACCTAACGGAGCGAGACGGACTGAAAGTCACATAATAGAAAAAGACTAGATTTCTCTAGCCTTTCATTTCAAATTAGAATTTTTTACGTTTACGAGCTGCTTCTGATTTACGTTTACGTTTTACAGAAGGTTTTTCATAGAATTCACGTTTGCGTGTTTCTTGAAGAGTACCAGCTTTAGTAACCGCACGTTTGAAACGACGAAGTGCATCGTCAAGAGATTCATTCTTACGTACTACTGTTTTAGACATTTTTTTCACTCCCTTCAAGTTCAAGATCTATTCTATTTTACACGCAAAATGAATAAATGTCAAGGAAAAAACTGCCATAAACTTATATTATCTTCACTTTCTTCCCTAGAAAGAACCAAATTGTTACAATAGATACCATGATACCTAAAAGAAAGTTATTTAAAATCTGAACTGTCAAGAATTTTCTCCGCTCTCCACTTACAATGAGAGCTTGGTGGTTGTTAAGCGATATCAATTCAAGATCTCAAAAACCACTTACCCAAAAGAGCAAATGGTTCCTAATTTTATTTTTCAAGCAAGCTAAGCGCTGCTGCATCCGCAATAATAGTCACATCAGGGTGGTTTTGGAGGCTACTTGCTGGTAGACTTTCAGTTATTGGGCCTGACACTGTTCCAGCGATGGCTTCTGCTTTTGACTCACCGTAAGCAAAGAGAATAATTGACTTGGCATCCAAGATGTTTTTAATTCCCATTGAGATGGCTTGAGTTGGGACATCCTCAATCTTGTCAAAGAAGCGAGCATTGGCTTCGATAGTAGACTGGTCAAGTTCTACTAGATGCGTTTGACTGTCAAATGGAGTACCAGGCTCATTAAAGCCGATATGTCCATTGCGACCAATTCCCAAGATTTGCAAATCAACAGGATGGTCAGCCAAAATCTGGTTGTAGCGTTCTACTTCAGCTTCAGCATTGTCCTTAACCCCACGAGGCAAGAAGCTTTCTTTAAATGGTTTTTGATTAAACAAGTGTTCTTGCATGAAGTAACGGTAAGACTGAGGATTGTCTCCATCAAGTCCCACATACTCATCAAGGTTGACACTGGTTAGATTTGAAAAATCAAGGTCACTCTCAACGATTTCCTTGTAAAACTCAAGCGGGCTGCTTCCTGTCGCAAGTCCCAATGTTTGAGCGCCATTGGCCAACTTTTCCTTCAAAATCTCAAAAGCAACTTTTCCACCTTCGACTTGATTTTCAACTTTAATAACTTTCATTTTATTTCCTCCATATTTCTATATTCATTATATGGTATAGACCAATTTTTGTCAAGTGAAAACGATTTATTCTCCAAAAAAAGAGCGTCCACACTTGAAACGTGTTATAATGGATAAGATTAGAACTTAGAAAGAATGAACAGATATATGAATACAGCTGATTTTGATTTCCACTTGCCTGAGGAATTGATTGCCCAAACACCCCTTGAAAAACGTGATGCCTCTAAGCTCCTCATCATCAATCGTGAGACGGGAGAATTTCAGGATAAACACTTCCACTCTATTATCGATATGTTGGAACCAGGTGATGCCCTTGTCATGAACGACACCCGTGTTCTCCCAGCCCGCCTCTATGGTCAAAAGGAAGAAACAGGTGGCCACGTGGAGCTTCTTCTTCTCAAAAATACTGCCGGTGATGAGTGGGAAGTCCTAGCTAAACCTGCCAAACGCCTCAAGGTCGGTACTCGCATCAGCTTCGGAGATGGCCGTCTCAGCGCTGTCGTTACGGAAGAATTAACCCACGGGGGCCGTATTGTTCGCTTTGAATACCAAGGAATTTTCCTAGAAGTTTTGGAAAGTCTAGGTGAAATGCCATTACCACCTTATATCCATGAAAAACTGGTTGACCGTGAACGTTATCAAACGGTCTACGCTAAAGAAAGTGGTTCTGCTGCTGCACCGACTGCTGGACTACACTTTACTAAAGAACTGCTCGCAGAAATTCAAGCCAAGGGTGTCCATTTGGTCTATTTGACCCTCCACGTTGGTTTAGGAACCTTTAGACCTGTTTCTGTTGACAATCTGGACGAACATGAAATGCACTCAGAGTTCTACCAACTTTCTGATGAAGCAGCAGCCACCCTTCGCTCTGTCAAGGAAAATGGAGGTCGTGTTATTGCTGTTGGAACTACTTCGATCCGCACACTGGAAACCATCGGTTCCAAGTTTGATGGGCAAATCCAAGCAGATTCTGGCGGGACCAATATCTTTATCAAGCCTGGTTACCAATGGAAGGTCGTGGATGCCTTTTCAACCAACTTCCACCTACCCAAGTCAACTCTCGTTATGCTGGTTTCTGCCTTTGCCGGTCGTGACTTAGTTCTAGATGCTTACCAGCATGCTATTCAAGAACACTACCGTTTCTTTAGCTTTGGTGATGCCATGTTTATCTATTAAAAATAGCTCGGCCGTTTCTCAAGGGAATTTCCTCCCCAGAGAAATGACTGAGCTATTGACGTTTAAATGACTAATTCCGTATTTTCAGCAGTAAGGTGAGTCAGTTCCCCTTGAACTCCAAAATAGTCTTTCACCAAATCCTGTAATTCTTCCATGGCAGCCCGAGCACGTATTGCCTGTTCAGCATTGATTGCTTCAATCACTAAGACAGCATCCTTTGTCTCTTCTGTCAACATGGTTCTCTGGGCTTCACGCCAGTTGAGACAGCGACAAACAGCTCCCTCATCATCATAATAGATGATTTCTTCAGGTAAAGCAGGCGCATCGCTTTCAGCTCCTAGTGGGAAGAAAGATTCACCTCCCTTGGCCTTTCCAAGACGAAGATGACCAGCAATCTTTTCCAAATCTTCACCACCACAGGGAACCGCATAAGATAATGAAACACTATTATAGATATCTACTAAAGGATTGATGGGAATGAACTCTCTTCCCTGATTGACCCGCTTAAGTAGGGCTTCAATCGAAGAACGAGCACCTTTTTTCGTTTTGAACTTGCTGAAAGCCTGACGCCATTCTTGAATGACCTCATTTTGTGTGAAATTATCATCTGAGATATACTCCTCAGCTCGCTTGGCTCCCTTGTCTAGCAAAGATTTGAAATAGGGATCCTTGCTTTCATCAACTGTATTGTCTAATACCTTTACTACTAGAACACTAATCTGTGCTTCTGGAAACAAGCTCCAAAATTCATTTTCTATGATAACTTTCATCTTCCACCTCTTATTATAAATAATCTCTTTTCTGGCCTTTTTTGACCATATCCCAATCACTTGTAATATTTTCTCTAACCCGAATTAGTAGGCTCTCCAGTTCTCTGGCCTCTTCCTGAGAAAATCCCTTTAAGGCTGAATTCTCCGAGTAGTGATGTTCAGCTAGGATAAAAGGATAGAGACTCTCACCTTTTTCTGTTACAAACCACTCCTTATTTTTTCGATTATCCACAGCTGCTCTTTGCTCTATCAATCCCTTTTCTTCTAGCTTTTTTACAGAACGGGCAACAGTTGAGCGATCAACCTTTAGCAAATCTGATAAAGCTTCTTGGATAATACCTGGATTTTCCTTGATTCGAACCAAATAAAGATACTGACCACGAGCTAGGTCTATATCACGAAATTCGATATTGGCAATAGAGTCCAAGGCACGGGCTATAATTCCGATTTCGCGTAATAACGACATGTTTCCTCCTTTCGCATCTATAATGACAGAATAGCATATTTTTGTTGCAAATGCAATAAAAAGACACTTTGTAAATAAAGCATCTTTTTATTATTCTCTATTCTTTAAAATGAATGTGTTATCACGAAACTTTGGATCTTTCAAACTCTGCACACTGGCATTGATAACTGCTCCTATAATCAGAATCTTTGCGATGAGAATAAACCAGAACATCATGACCACAACGATAATGGAGCTGAAAAATCGGACATCGACTAGATGGTTGACATAGTTATTGAAATAGACAGAAAAAATATTCAAAAGAAAGACAAGAGTCAGCAAAACAAAGATACTACCAGGAAAAACGTAGCGAATACGAGGGACTCTGACATTTGGAAGGAAATAGTAGAGCATGACCAAGATGGCAAAGAGCAAGGCATAAATCAAAGGGCCTGTAAAGTCCTGTAGATAATCAAAGAAAGGACTGTCTGATTGCCAGTAAGTTTTGACTAGGTTGAGCAACATACGTCCAAACATACTCAAAAATAAGGCTAAGGCAAAAAGAATTTGTAAACCAAAGCTGACGAGCAAACTCATCAATTGATGGGAGATAATTCCTCGGCTCTTGGCCACTCCATAGGCTTTATTAAAAGCTTTTTGAAGGAAATCCATCGATTTCGAGAAGGTCCAAAGGGCAGACAAGACTGCAAAACTCAGCAAACCAGTCGATGGTTGAGTCAGAACTTCTCGGACAATCTTGGCGACCACATCATAGACTGTATCTGGTACAAATTCCTTGATGGTGAGCAAAAAATTTGAAATCGGGATCTGAAAATAGGGCAAGATATTGACCACTATCATCAGCAAGGGGAAGATTGAAATCAACCAATAGTAGGCAACCGCAACACTGGTCAGTTCACTATCGGAAGCTTGATAAAAATGTAAAAAAGCTTTCAACAAGGGCCGTTCCATCAGCTCTTTCCACCACTTTTTCATATTGTGATCCTCCTAATACAAGTTGATTTTCTAAACTAATTTCTTCTGACTAATTCCATCATATCATAGGGTAGGGTATTTGCGGCTTCTTTTAGAGAATAATTCTCAAGATTGTTGACATTTTGCCGTAGTTTCTTTGCATACTTGGTCGTAATCAATTTTTTCTCTTCGTATTCAAAGATTAACTTACGTTCTAGATAGTAACCTCTTAGCATTTCATCAATATTATTTGGCTTGATACGATTGATAACACGTTCGACAAAGGCACCACTACCGATAATAGCTGTTTCACGCAAGCGAGACTCCTGCATAAAGCTAATCAGACTACTCTTGTAGATTCCTTTTAGGTTTTCCAAACTTTCGATAATCAACTCCGTATTCTCCAGATAGAGTTCGGATATTTGATCATAGTCAATAGCTCGAAGGCGACGTTGCTCCTTGTCATTCCAACTACGGAAGGTCTGACCAAAAGTTAGCAATTCATGCAGGACAAAACGCAAGATACGGAGGGATACAAGAAAGTAATATGTTAGGCGGGAAGCCACCTTGCGATTGATGCTCTGCTCCATATTTTTCAGATAGCGTTGGTAAACTTGATAACCACGCTCACCGATTTTACCTTCCTCGTAAGCTTGCTCCAAACCATCGCTTTCGATACTCAAGATGAGGAGTTTTAAAGCCTCCCAGTCTTCTTGGGCACTTTTGTTTTCTTGACTAAGGATTAGGTTTTCAATTCGACCGTGATAATTATCAATAGCCGCATAAAGGGGTAGTTTGTTCTTATTCCCTTCCAGTTCTTTTTCTAATTCTGCTGTGACCTCATTTAAAATTGCAATGTACATGAGGTAATCTTTGGTTTCCTCTTGCTCCTCGGAAAGGTGGGGAAGAACTAAGAGACCTGTTAGAAAGCTTAATAGCGTGACACCTGCTACTAGAAAAAGTAAGAGAGGATACTCCTGCTCTAGATTACTTGGTATGAGAAGAATGGTTGCAATAGAGACCGTTCCTTTTACACCAGAGAAAGTCAAAAGGAGCATATCCTTCATGTAATTACGAAGACTTTTCTTGAGCCGTCGAGTTCTCCAAATATAGAAGCCATAAATCATGACAAAGCGAATGGCAAAAAGTAAGAATGTCAGCAAAACAACCGATACTACTAAGATTAGGGGGTTATAAAGAGAATTAGACAGAATCGGCTCCGCAATCAACTCTAATTCCATTCCCAAGATAACAAAGACAGATCCGTTTAGCATAAAGGTCACGGTGTGCCAGACGGTCTCTGTCACGGTGTCCACCTGAGCCTCGAGAAGCGTAATTTTTTTGAAACGACTAGCCTTCAAAATCCCTGAAACTACAACTGCGATAATCCCTGAAACATGGATTTCTTCGGCGATAAAGAAGGTCATAAGAGGCAAACTCAGTTCAAGCAAGAGTTCACTGGCTATATCTGTCGCTCGCACACTCAGTAAAAATGTATGCAGGAAACGATTGATCATTGCCGTCACAAAACCGACTGTAAAACCACCAAGGATCGAAAGCGCTAGGGAAGTCCCAGCTTGGCTGAGAGAAAAAGTTCCTGTTGTCCAAGCAGCAAGAGCCATCTGAAAGGCAACCAAACCAGAAGCGTCATTTAAAAGGCCTTCTCCTTTTAGGATATTGGAAACCCGTTTGGGAAAACGAAAACGTTCAGAAAGAGAAGCAAAGGCTACCAGATCCGTCGGACCAAGCGCTGCCCCAACAGCCAAACAGGCAGCTAAGGGAAGACTGAGCCAAAGGAAATGAGCCAAGGCTCCCAAACTCAAGGTCGAGATGAAAATCACTGGAAAGATTAAGTAGACAATGATGCGCCAGTGTTTCAAAACAGAAGTAATATCGGCTTCTTCTGCCTCTCGGAAAAGTAAGGGGCCAATAACCATGGCCAGAAACAGCTCTGTATTGAGATGAAAGTCAGTATTGGGCAAAAAGAGACCAATGCCAAGTCCCAAAAGGATTTGTACTAGGGGGAGGGGCAAAAATGGCAAAAGTTTATTGGTCGTAGTTGAAACGATTAAGACTAATAAAAATAGAATCAGGTAAATTAGTAGTGTCATCTAGACCCTCCTTAGTCTTTTTTACAACAAAATTCAAACATCTCCTTCTGCTCTTGGATTTTCTGATCAATCTTGGAACAGTCTTTGTGCTCAATTTTTTTCTGGCACCGTTCCATTTCAAGAGCCACTAATTTTTTCTTGATTTTGAGCATTTTCTTGCTCATATGTGCTTCGTCAAGTACTCCAACCGCTCGCTCGTGATGCGTTGACTCGACAAAATTTTGGCGCATCGCCTCTAATTTCTCACGTAGGTATTGTTTATCCATGTCTATATCTTTCTAATTTCTCAATCATAACTAAAAACGGGGGATTGTTGACTTGGTTGAGGGTCCGATAAATGGCAGCAGTGTACTCTTGTTGGTTCAGCTGGCTAACAAAGTCCAAAACAGCATCCCTCTCAATATCTCCCCCCTCATGGCCATAGTAGATCATAATAGCAATCCTTCCACTCTTGACAAGCAAATGACAAAGCTTCTCAAGTGCTTCAATGGTAGTCTGAGGTCGGGTGATGACTGATTTGTCAGCAGAAGGCAAATAACCCAGATTAAAAATCCCTGCCTTAGCTTCTGTCACAAACTGATCAAGTGTCTCATGTCCTTGCAAAATCAACTGGACATTCTCTAAACCCGCATCATTTAAACGCTCTTGGGTTTTCTCCAAAGCCTGCTCCTGTATATCAAAGGCATAAACTTGTTTGGCTAGCTTGGCTAAAAAAAGCGTATCGTGTCCATTCCCCATGGTCGCATCCACTACGATATCCTCTTTTGTCACGACTTCAGCTAAAAAATCATGTGCCATCTCAAGTGGTCTTTTCATTTTCAAACTCCTGTTTTACAGCCTTGCATCCTTGAACACTGCCGCGGCGTCTCATTTCAGTTTCAATAGCATTTAGCACTTCCCATTTATTGAGACTCCACATTGGACCAATCAACATATCTCTAGGTGCATCTCCTGTGATCCGATGGATGACGATATGCTTGGGAATGATTTCCAGTTGGTCACAAATGACCTTGACATATTCGTCCTGACTCATCAGTTGCAAGCGTCCTTCGTGGTAATCTCGTTGCATACGCGTATTAGTCATAAGGTGAAGCAAGTGCAGTTTAATCCCTTGAATATCATTATCGGTGACACAACGGCGGACATTTTCGACCATCATCTCATGAGTTTCCCCAGGCAGTCCGTTGATCAGATGGGAAACAATCTCAATCTTAGGATATTTCCGCAAGCGTTTGACCGTTTCTACATACAATTCGTAGGAATGGGCACGGTTAATCAGGTCAGAGGTTGCTTCAAAAGTAGTCTGTAAACCTAATTCCACCGTCACATGCATGCGTTCAGCTAGCTCAGCTAGGTAGAGTATGGTTTCTTCTGGTAGGCAATCTGGGCGTGTTCCGATATTGATTCCCACCACACCCGGTTCGTTGATGGCTTGTTCATAACGTTCCCGAATCACTTCCACCTTTTCATGGGTATTGGTAAAGTTTTGAAAATAAACCAGATACTTTTTAACATCTGGCCACTTGCGGTGCATAAAGTCGATTTCCTTATAAAATTGCTCACGGATAGGGGCATCTGGTGCTACAATGGCATCTCCAGAACCCGAAACCGTACAAAAGGTACAGCCCCCATGTGCCACAGTTCCATCGCGATTTGGACAGTCAAATCCCGCATCAATAGGAACTTTAAAAGTCTTTTCTCCAAAGAGTTTTCGATAATAATCATTCAAGGTATTATAAGATTTCATAACTTTCATTATAACAAAAAACAACCACAATCTCAAAAGCCCACCTTTGCCATAAAATCCTCTGTTTCTCGTTTCCTTTAGTGATTTTTTATGATACAATATGGGTATGATTTTAATGAAAATAGCGTCTATTTTATTATTGGTATTAACCTTAGTGGTTTGCTTTATTGTCACCAAGCTTTTCGGACTTAGGAAATTAGGATTTAATTTCGCGGATTTAGCTTTTCCACTTTTGGTATTCGAGTACTACCTTATCACTGCTAAAGCTTTTACCCATAACTTTCTACCGCGACTTGGAGTAGCACTTTCACTCCTAGCAATCCTCCTAGTTGTCTTTTTTCTCCTCAAAAAAAGAAGTTTTTACTATCCTAGATTTATCAAATTCTTCTGGAGAGCCGGTTTTCTCCTGACCTTAGTCCTCTATATCGCTATGATTGTAGAGTTAATGATGCTCACACCCCAATAAATCCCTAGAACAACTGATTCTAGGGATTTTAATTTATGGAAATTTAAGTGTCAGCTAACCCAGACAATTAACAAGGAGCTAACATTTCTTTTAATTCTGTTAAGACAGTTTAAATTTTTCTCGTAGTCGGTCTGCTTGAACTTTGCCAATTATCTTGTCCAAGAGTCGTGTCCGTAGACTCATCAAACCATAGAGGCCTCCTCCAAGCCCCCCGATGAGAGCTACGTAAAGGAAACTCCAGAAACGTCCACTTGGCTGGAAGACAAAACCGAGTAGCCATTGCAAGAAGCCAACTAGGATAAACATGACAAGAGTCAAAATGGTAATCAAAATGGTTCGTTTTAAGATAATCTTTCGACGAGCACCCGTTACCTGGCAGATATCTCGATACATCAAGACATTAGGAATAATCAGTCCGATGGTCGTTGAAATCAAGGGACCGTAGCTGTGGAAAATAGCAATACTTGGAAGTTGCAAGACGAGCTTAGCAAGGGAACCATAGACAAAGTAAAGTACTGCCTTGCGATTGCGGAACATGGCCTGAAGCATCGGAGACAAGACCATATACAAGCCTAGGATAGTAGACTGTAAGACAGCAAAAACAAATAAGCCCATGGCCAAACTATCTGGCTTACCATAAAAGACTGTATAGAGAGGTTCACCTACCATGACCACTCCAACTGTTGCTGGTAAGAGAAACATAAAGAGCATGGTCATGCTATCTTGGACTAGACGAGCCGCTGCCTGCAAGTCACCTTTTACGTAGTTCTCCGTCAAAAGTGGCAAGCCAACACTTCCAATTGAGACACCAACAGAGATCAAAATCATGGTAATCTTATTAGGATTGGCAGAGAAATAAGAAAACATAACAACCAAGTCTTCATTGCTATAGTTGGTAAACCAGGTCATGCTGTTGATGAAGGTCATCTGGTCCAAGATTTGGAAGAGCTGGATGGCTGATCCTGTCAGGATAAAGGGGATGGCTTCCTTGATGGTGTCAACTAAGAGTCGCTTGCTATTGATTTTATCCCGGGTTTCAAATACTCTTTTGAGCAAACCTTCTTGGGCTAGGAAGTAGATCAGGACTGCAAAACTAGCCACCATCCCCACAAAGGCTGCAAAAGTCGACTGGGTAACTGCTGATAGGTAGTCACCAGAACCCATCTTCATGATAATAAAGGTCGCCAACAACATCCAGATGACACGGATCACCTGCTCGGCGATTTGACTCATAGCATAAGGCTTGAGGTTGTTCATCCCTTGGAAGAAGCCTCGGATGACACTCATGGACGGGAATATCAAGACCGCCCAAGCCAAGCTCTGCATGATAGGAATCAGATCTTTTCCCACACCCGATAAATCTGCCAACCAGGGAGAAAAGAGATACAAGACCAAGGCAAAAACCAGTCCTAAGCCAGTCATAAAGCCTAGGAAACTCCGAATCAAGGCAAAGCTGTGCTCTTCTTCTCGCATGGTATTGTATTTAGCCACTTGTTTGGCGACCGCAACTGGGATACCCGCTGTTGAAATCAGCAAGAACCAAGCATAGATATTGTAGCCCATGGTAAAGAGTCCATTTGCCTTAGCGGCATAAGTCCCCATCCAGATATACCAGGGAATAATATAGATAGCACCAAGGAGGCGACTAATAAAGTTACTAGCTGTTAGCCAAGCAGTCCCTCGCAACATCTGGGCTTGCTGGTGATTGTTTTCGTTAGACATAGCTTCCTCATTCAATTTTGATAACTAGGAAAAGTTCCTCATCTTCCATTATAAACTTTTCCTTGTTACTTGTAAAATTCGGGCTTGAAGTTTATAATATAAAGTATGATTAAGATTGAAACCGTATTAGATATTTTAAAGAAAGATGGCCTTTTTCGCGAGATTATTGACCAAGGACATTACCATTACAACTACAGTGAAGTTGTTTTTGACAGCATCAGTTACGACAGCCGGAAAGTAAAAGAGGGCACTCTTTTTTTTGCAAAAGGTGCTGCCTTTAAAAAAGAATACCTTCTCTCAGCTGTATCACAAGGCTTAGCTTGGTATGTAGCTGAAAAGGACTACGAGGTCGGTATTCCTGTTATTGTCGTGAATGACATCAAGAAAGCCATGAGTTTGATTGCTATGGAATTTTACGGTAATCCCCAAGAAAAACTCAAAATTCTCGCTTTCACTGGAACCAAAGGAAAAACAACGGCTGCTTACTTTGCATACAACATCCTATCTCAACGTTTCCGCCCTGCTATGCTCTCGACCATGAATACAACCTTAGACGGCAAGACCTTCTTTAAGTCTGCTCTCACAACTCCTGAAAGTATTGATCTCTTTGATATGATGGCTCAAGCTGTTCATAACGGAAGAACCCATCTCATCATGGAAGTCTCCAGTCAGGCCTATCTGGTCAATCGAGTTTATGGTCTCACATTTGACGCTGGCGTTTTTCTCAACATCAGTCCTGACCATATCGGGCCGATTGAGCATCCTAGTTTTGAGGATTACTTCTACCACAAGCGTCTCTTGATGGAAAATAGCCGAGCAGTTGTCATTAACAGTGACATGGACCACTTCTCTGTACTGAAAGAACAAGTGGAACAGCAAGAGCATGACTTCTATGGTAGCCGGTCAAGTAACCAAATTGAGAATTCCAAAGCCTTTAGCTTTTCAGCTACAGGTAAACTCGCTGGTGATTATGATATCCAACTCATCGGCCACTTTAACCAAGAAAATGCCGTTGCTGCAGGACTTTCCTGTCTTCGTCTAGGTGCTAGTCTGGAGGATATCAAAAAAGGAATCGCTGCAACCCGCGTCCCAGGACGTATGGAAGTCCTCACACAGAAAAATGGTGCCAAGGTCTTCATCGACTACGCCCACAATGGCGATAGTCTGAAAAAACTGATTTCTGTTGTTGAAACCCATCAAACTGGAAAGATTGCTCTGGTTCTCGGTTCGACTGGAAACAAGGGTGAAAGTCGTCGCAAAGACTTTGGCCTCCTCCTCAATCAACACCCTGAGATTCAAGTCTTTCTAACCGCGGATGACCCCAACTATGAAGATCCAATGGCGATTGCGGATGAAATCAGTAGCTATATCAGTCATCCTGTTGAAAAAATTGCCGATCGTGAAGAAGCTATCAAGGCGGCTATGGCCATCACAAATCAAGAACTAGATGCCGTGATTATTGCAGGTAAGGGAGCTGATTGCTACCAGATCGTCAATGGAGTGAAAGAATCCTACCCTGGAGATGCAGCCGTTGCAGAACGTTACCTATAAAATCAAAAAATCAAGGGAAGTCTTCCCTTGATTTTTTTAGTCTTCTTTCTTAAATGAATTTTTAAGACCTTCAACGGCACCTTCTACAGCACCTTTAGCATCTTCGACAACTTCTTTTGCTTTGGCAACTGTCTTTTCTACAGCGCCTTCTGCTTCTGTCTTGCTATCCCCAGTAACTTTACCAAATCCTTCTTTGATAGCACCAGTTGCTTGTTCCAATTTATTTTCAAGTGACATAGCTCTGTCTCCTTTTTGTTTTAATACGACAATCGTTATCGCTTACATTCAGTTTATGCTTATTCTTTAGCAAAGTCAAACAATCTGCTCAAAAGCAAACAATTAAGGCAAATAGAAAGACAAGCCTTCCTTGTCAAAATCAACAGCCAACTCATACTTCCCTTCTTCGTTTTGAACAATATAACCCAAGACAACTAAACTCTCAACGAAGATATCACGCCGTTTCTGCATGAGCTGGTCCTTTTTGAGGAACTTGAGTAAAAACGTCGTCATATATTTGAGGGCATACTCAGGATTGACATCTCCCAAAATGGCATAGAGTTCCTGCTGTTTTTCTGTCAAAGGATATTGATTTTTGACCTTGTAGAAATAATTCGACAGGGTCATTTTTTCTCTAGCAAAATCCGTAGATTCGACTAAAATGGCTGCATTGGTTTGATTGCGCAATTCTGTATCAAAAGTCTTCCCGAGCAAGGCTTGATAGACTGGACTGTCCTCTCTGATAAAAATTTCTTGGTCAAGGGTTAAATCATCCGTAGATTCTAAAAAGGGGAGATTGAGGGAATAGCGTTTATTTTCCCTTAGGATCAAGCCTGCCTTAATATACTCTTCCATCAGTTTATCAACTCCCACATCTGGAAACTGAGCCTTGATTTCCCGGAGGATCACATCATCATGCTGGTCCAGATAGTCTACCAGATCTATAAAAAATGGTTGTCGAGTTAAACGTGAGGGATTAAAAATCTGAATCATGAAGATTCCTTTCTTTACATTCTAAAAGAGGTGATGCTGCTAACTGACTGGGATTGGTCCCCGGCTGGTTTAGAGGCACAGGAAGTTCGAGTTTCCTATAATATTCTCTCCAAAAATCACTAATCTCCTGCTCCCCATCCCCAAATTTCATCGGAACGCTTTCAAAAATAGGGAGGATTTCAGCGATGTACTGAGAGCAGTAAAAGCCAGATCCATCTGGATAAAAAGAGGTATTATAGGGTGCACCTAAATATTTGCTAGCTCTTTCCTTTACCAAGTCAGCTTCCAGCTCTGGATAGACATAAAGGTCGTAGAGATGAGTCGGTTCAAAAAATTCTGCTGGTTCTTGACAGATGACACCTGCTTGCCCACTAGCATGATAAATCAAACCGTCCAAAAAGATAGCAACATGACTATAGTTCCCAGTAGAAATCTGGATGGCCTGCCCCATATCTGAAAGGTCCTTCACAAAAATCAAATCACCATTTTCTAACATCTTTCTCTCCTAGAAAAAAAGGAGCCGAAACTCCTTTCGATATAAGGAAAACAAAGTTTCCTCATTATTAATTATCACTCAGACTATTAGCTATTAAAGCTTTCTGTCAACTGAGGCACCACTTGTTTCTTACGTGAAACGGCACCTGGAAGAAAAGCATGGTTGTTTTCAAGTTTGAAGTTGAAGGCTGCTTCCACCTTGTCCATGTTTGATCCAAGAGCCAAAATTTCTGAATTCGAGTTGACGATATCTGTAATCATCAAGACAAAGTCAGAGTAGCCGTTTGCAGTATTGGCAGCTTGCAGTGCAGCTTCAATTTCTGCTTGGCGTTCCAAGACTTCAGCAATATCAACTGTGTTTACTTGGGCAACACGAACCTTATTTCCGTTGAGTTCAAAAGTCTTAGCATCAATGTCAATCAATTCTTCAGCAGATTTGCTTGCCAAGTTTGTACCAGCCTTCAGCATAGCGAGACCGTATTCTTCCAAGTTCACACCTGCTAAATCAGCCAACTCAGGAGCAATATCCTTATCACTTGGGTGTGTCGTTGGAGATTTCAAGAGAAGTGTATCTGAAATCAAACCAGATAACATCAAACCAGCAAGCTCTTTAGGAACTGCCACACCGTGTTCTTTAAACATACGATAAACGATAGAAGACGCTGACCCAACAGGTTCCAAACGCATGTAAAGTGGGCTTGCAGTTTCAAAGTTAGCTACACGGTGGTGGTCCACCACGCCATAAATTTCCACTTCAGCAATATCTGAAACAGACTGTTGGAATTCGTTGTGGTCAGTCAAGATAACTTGCTCTGCACCTTCCGCTTTAGCAGATGTGATGACGCGTGGTGCTTCTACACCAAAATAGTTCAATACAAAGGCTGTTTCTTCATTTGGAGTCCCAAGAGCTACTGCTTCTGTATCCAAACCGTAAGCTGTTTTTGCAAGATAAGCAAAGGCTACAGATGACCCGATGGCATCTGAGTCTGGATTTTGGTGACCAAATACTAGAATCTTAGACATGATAATACCTCTTTTAATTTATTCATCTTATTTTAGCACTTTTTTCCTCTTTTGACAAAAGTAAGAGGAGCCAAAGGACTCCTCGTTAGATTTCAATATCGTTAACTAGATTTTTTTCTTGATTTTCGAATAAAAATCGTTCTTTCTGTAGACGTTTCTTACGTTTGAGGAGAGCCTCTGCAGACATGGCTTCTTCCTTACTAGCAAAACCCTCTACATAGATAAGTTTGACTGGCAAGCGAGCTCGGGTATACTTGGCTCCCTTACCACTATTATGAACGGCAAGGCGCTTCTTAACATCCGTTGTATAGCCCGTATAGTAAGAACCGTCACGGCACTCCACCACATACATATATGCCTTATGATCCATAGTAAATCTCTTGAATTTCTGGCGTGTAGGAACCATCATCATTGTGAACAATGAGTGGTGGCAAGACCTTGAAGCCGCTCGTTGATCCATCCTTAATAGCTTCGATTAAAAGCATATTGGCTTCCTTTTCTCGTTTAGGATAGACAAATTGCAGGCGTTTGGGAGCCAGGTTATGGCGTTGAAGCATGTCTAGAATATCCAAAAGTCTATCTGGACGGTGAACCATGGCCAAACGACCATTAGACTTGAGAATACTCTGGGCACTTCGACAGATTTCTTCTAGGTTAGTCGCAATTTCGTGTCTTGCTAGGAGGTAGTGTTCACTCTCGTTGAGATTGGAATGCGGATCCACCTTGAAATAAGGCGGATTGCACAAAATCATATCCACCTTACTTCCTTGGATGTGTGCAGACATATTTTTCAAATCATCGCAGATAACCTGCATCTGCTCTTCTAAACCATTCAACCGAACCGAACGCTCTGCCATATCCGCCAAGCGCTCCTGAATCTCCACAGAGAGAATTTTGGCCTTGGTACGACTACTTGCGAAAAGTCCAACCGCACCATTTCCAGCACAAAAGTCCACTATTAAGCCATTTTTAGGAAAGCGAGGAAAGCGTGACAAGAGAACACTATCCACCGAATAGCTAAAAACCTCTCTATTTTGAATGATCTTAATATCTGTCGAAAAGAGCTGATTGATGCGCTCTCCTGATTTTAATAATTGTTCTTCCATATATTGATTTTAAAAATACGAAATCTAATAGACTAGTTTTTCTCTTTCAGATTGTTGAGGGCTTCCCTTGTCCAAGTTGGCATCATTCGACCAAGAGGTGCAAAACCGTGCTTGATACGGTCATTTGAAAAGCGTCTCCGTCTTGGCAATTGGTGTTTTTCTTCCTCCAGAGTGCGAATAGATAGACTGGCTTTACCTGAAAATTCGTCTAAATCAACAACCTGAACTTGCACTTCTTCACCAATTTTCAAAACTTCATAGATATTTTCGATAAATCCTGTCCGAATCTCTGAAATATGAATCAGCCCAATCACCCCTGTCTCTAACTCGACAAAGGCACCATAGGGCTGAATTCCTGTAATACGCCCCTTTAGCTTATCACCAATTTTCATCCTAGTCCTCAATTTCAATCGTTTCAATTACTACATCTTCAACCGGCTTGTCCATAGCACCAGTTTCAACAGCTGCAATGGCATCTAATACAGCAAAAGATTCTGCATCGACCAATTGCCCAAAAACAGTATGGCGGCGGTCAAGGTGAGGAGTTCCACCTTGCTCTGCGTAAATCTCAGCAATTGGTTCAGGCCAACCACCACGCGCAATCTCTTTCTTAGAGTATGGCAAGTGTTGGTTTTGGACGATAAAGAACTGGCTACCATTGGTATTTGGACCAGCATTTGCCATGGAAAGAGCCCCGCGAACATTATAGAGTTCTTCAGAAAATTCATCTTCAAAAGCTTGTCCATAAATAGACTCCCCCCCCATACCAGTACCAGTTGGGTCTCCGCCTTGGATCATAAAGTCCTTGATAATGCGATGGAAAATCACTCCATCATAGTAACCATCTTTTGAAAGAGCGACAAAGTTTGCTACTGTTTTAGGAGCATGTTCAGGGAAGAGCTTGATACGCAAGTCTCCGTGATTTGTCTTAATAGTCGCTAGAGGACCTTCTACTGTTTCAATGTCTACTTGTGGGAAATGCAATTCTTTTTCTACCATACCAAATCCTTCTAAGGCATCAAAAATGCCATCTTCTTCTACTGTTTTTGTAATATAATCTGCTTTTTCTTTGATCTTTTCGTGGGAAACTCCCATGGCAATGCTGATTCCAGCATAATCAAAGAGTTCCAAGTCATTGAGACCATCGCCAAAGGCCATGACGTTTTCTGGTTTCAAGCCTAAATGCTCCACCACCTTGGCTACACCGGTGGCTTTTGAACCTGAAATAGGCACAATATCAGATGAATGTTGATGCCAACGCACCATGCGAAGTTTATCCGACAAAGAATCTGGCAAGTGCAAGTCATCTCCTTTATCCTCAAAGGTCCACATCTGATAAATATCTGCTTTTTCATGAAAGTCAGGATCCACATCCAAGTTTGGATAAATCGGATCAATAGCCTCACTGATCATTTCTGTTCGAGTGGAGAGCTTGGCGTCATGACTGCCAACCAAGCCATATTCAATCCCCTCTTGTTTTGTCCAAGCGATGTATTCTTCCACATCTTCTTTGGCAATCTGATGCTGATAAATGACCTGACCTTTTTTATCTTCTATATAAGCCCCATTCAGGGTTACAAAAAAGTCCGGCTTAAGGTCTCGAATCTCTGGAACGACTCCAAAAATACCACGTCCAGAGGCGATTCCTGTTAAAATCCCTTTTTCACGCAACTGCTTAAAGACAGTAGGAATTGTATCCGGAATAAAACCTGTCTTTGACGCACGCAGGGTATCATCGATATCAAAAAAGACGATTTTAATCTTCTTTGCCTTGTATTTTAATTTTGTATCCATCTCTCTACCTCTTTCAATCTAACTCTTTCCATTATACCATAAAGTAGAGAAATCCCACATCTCCAAAAAATTCGCTATCTCTTATTCTAATTCCTTGGATAAGTACAGAACTAAATCATCATTATTTTGAATAGTGGCATTCATTTCCAAAGGTTGGTTTCGATACCAAACGCCTGAACCATCTGGAATATAGCCTCTCTTGATGTACAGTTTCTGGGCAGGTCCATACCCTGAATGGAGCCCAACACCAAGGGTCACCTTATCCGATATGAGCTTAACTTGATTTTCAGCTTCTTCCATCAAGAGGTTTCCAATTCCTTGATTTTGAAAGGGCTCAAAGACATTGAAATCTGATAATTCTGGATAGACTTCTGCAAAAGGACCATGTTTAGCAGAGGGCAAAATGGTAATGTAACCCGCTACAACACCATCAATCTCTGCAACTAAGACTTCTCTCTCCTTGCTTTTCTGTTCCAGAAAATATCTAGCCAAAATTTCCTCTCTACCGGGCCAACCTTGACTAATAAATCCTTGAGATAGATCATTAATGTCAAATGCTTGCATTTTTCTAATTGAACATGTTGTCTTCATAAGGTTCTCCTTTAAAGCTTTCTCCTACCATTATAGCACGATAATAAAAATTAAAAGAAATAACCTAGTAAGAAAAAAGCAGCTTACTAGGTCAAAAAGTAGCTCTGTCCAACCGAGGCCTGAAAAAGTCTGAAAAAGAGGTTCAACCGAACCTGAAAAAAAGACCCACCCGGGTCTTAATTCGCTTTTTTATTTTCCAGCTCATGAAAAAGAGGTCCACTGGACCCAACTCGCTCCCTCATTTCAAAGCTCGTGAAAAAAAAGACCCATTGGGGTCTGAAAAAGAGGTCCCCCGGACCTCTTTTTTAATCTTCGTTTACGAAAGGCATCAAAGCCATTACACGAGCGCGTTTGATAGCTGTTGTTACTTTACGTTGGTTTTTAGCTGAAGTTCCTGTTACACGACGAGGAAGGATTTTCCCACGTTCTGAAACGAAACGGCTAAGAAGCTCAGTATCTTTGTAATCAACATATTCAATCTTGTTTGCTGCGATGTAATCAACTTTTTTACGGCGTTTGAATCCGCCACGACGTTGTTGAGCCATGTTTTTTCTCCTTTATAGTATTAATTGTCCATTAGAATGGTAAATCATCATCTGAAATATCCAATGGATTGGTTGCTCCAAATGGATTTTCATCACGTGAAAAGTCAGGTACTGATTGTGTAGGTGCTGTATAACTAGCAGTTGGTGCAGAATAAGCTCCACCTGTATGTCCTTCACGCACACTACGGCTTTCCAACATTTGGAAATTATCAGCCACGACTTCTGTTACGTAGACACGTTGTCCTTGCTGGTTATCGTAACTACGAGTCTGGATACGACCGGTTATCCCGATAAGAGAGCCTTTTTTAGCCCAGTTAGCAAGATTTTCAGCCTGTTGGCGCCACATAACGACATTGATAAAATCAGCCTCACGTTCGCCATTTTGACTCTTGAATGTACGGTTTACTGCAAGAGTAAAAGTCGCAACTGCTACATTTGATGGGGTATAACGCAACTCAGCGTCACGAGTCATACGCCCTACAAGTACAACATTGTTAATCATAATTTACCTTCTTACGCGTCAAGTTTGACGATCATGTGACGAAGAATGTCAGCGTTGATTT
>CAUULS010000008.1:0-80494 GCA_963546055.1 uncultured Streptococcus sp. | reverse complement strand
AAGGTTTTGTATAGACAGAACCTTGGTCTTTTTACTCTGTAGTTTCAAATTGTCGTATTATTTATAGCTGGTTAATGATATCATCGATTGTATGGGCAATCCAGTCAGGCTGATAGCTGAGTAAATCAACTTCTTCTCCAAATCCCCAAGTGACAGCGAACTTTTTAATGCCAGTTTCTTGGGCTCCTATCATATCAAACTTAGTGTCGCCAATGATGAGAACTTGGTCTGCGGGCAGTTGATGCGTCTGCAAGGCATAGCGGATGACATCCGCCTTGCGTGGCGTTTCAGGACTAGAACCGTAAATGCCATCAAAGAAATGATGAATTCCCAGATTTTTGGTCATATCATGGGCAGTCGGAGTATTCTTTGTTGTAGTGATATAGAGAGGGTAGTTTTGCGAGAGTTCTTGGAGCAGTTCTGTCATTCGGGGGAAAAGTTGTGCTTCGTGGATCCCTTTTTTCTTGTAGTAAGAACGATAGGTTTGAACAGCTTCTGAGATTTGTTCTTTTGGAAGGCAGGTCGCAAAACTGCTTTCAAGTGGCGGGCCCATGAAACCACGAATGGTTTTAGCATCAGGAGTCGGAACTCCCAGTTGTTCAAAGGTATGAGTAAAGGAATTATGGATCCCGATGGAACTGTCAACGAGAGTTCCGTCTAGATCGAAAAAGATAGCTGAGATTGATGACATAGTTTCTCCTATTAGATAAGGTTATTCTCCAAAGATTTCTTTTTGTAGGCGACGGCCAGTCGGGGTGGCTGCGAGTCCACCTTCAGCCGTTTCACGAAAGGCAGTTGGGAGGCTGGATCCGACTTGGTACATGGCATCGATAACTTCATCGACAGGGATCTTAGATTCGATACCTGCCAAGGCCATATCAGCCGCGATAAAGGCAAAGCTGGCTCCCATGGCATTTCGTTTAACACAAGGAACTTCAACCAAACCAGCGACGGGGTCGCAGATGAGGCCTAGCATATTTTTAATGACAAAGGCGATGGCTTGGCTAGCCTGATAGGGCGTTCCACCTGCGGCCAAGGTCAAGGCTGCGGCACTCATGGCAGAGGCAGAGCCGACTTCGGCCTGACAGCCACCTTCAGCACCTGAGATAGAAGCGTTGTTTGCGATAACCAATCCAAAGGCACCCGCGGCAAAGAGGAAATCCAGCTGTTCTTCGTGGCTGAGGTCAAGTTTTTGGATAGCGGCAGTAAGAACGGCTGGCAGACAGCCGGCACTTCCTGCGGTTGGAGTAGCACAGACCAAGCCCATTTTAGCGTTGTGTTCGTTGACCGCGATGGCATTTCGGGCTGCTGATAGGATGGTAAAGTCTGACAAGGCCTTGCCACTTTTGAGATGGCGATCTAGCTTGGCCGCATCTCCACCTGTTAGGCCACTGCGGGATTTGTTTTCACTAAGACCGAGCTCAACGGAGGCTTTCATGACTTCTAGATTGCGTTCCATGAGGAGGAGCACTTCTGGCCGTTCCCGACCAGTTAGTTGATATTCTGTCGCAATCATGAGTTCGGCAACATTTCCTTGGAAGTCTAGATCCGCCTGCTCGACCAATTCTTTGATAGAATAAAACATGTTTCCTCCTATTTAAAGAAATTGACATTATGAAGATAAGGAATTTTTCGGATTTCTTCAAGCGCCTCTTCGCAACTTCGACTATCGACTTCGATAATCATGATGGCTTTTTCTCCAGCTTTTTCCCGAGTCACATTCATCTGGGCGATGTTGATATCAAAACGAGAGAGGGCCTCAGTAACGTGGGCGATCATCCCCGGAATATCCTGATGCACGATGATGATGGTCGGGGTATTCATGTTGAGAGAGACGGCAAAGCCGTTAAGTTCCGTGACCTGGATATTTCCCCCACCGATGGAAATCCCTGTCACACTAATGGACTTATGGTCATTCTTCACAGTGATTTTAGTGGTGTTAGGGTGAGGTGCGTTGCTGTCTTTCTGAATGGTCCAGACAATCTTAATGCCTCGTTTATGGGCAATCTCGAGACTATTTGGAATGTCAGGATCATCCGTATCCATACCTAAAATTCCAGCAACGAGAGCTAGGTCAGTCCCGTGGCCACGGTAGGTCTTGGCAAATGAATTAAATAATTGGAATTCTACTTCTGTTGGCGTATCGTCAAAGATGGAAGACACGATTTTTCCGATACGAACGGCACCAGCTGTATGGCTACTTGATGGGCCAATCATGACAGGTCCGATAATATCAAAGACAGATTGAAAACGAAGTGAGTGCATCTGTTTCCCCTTACAAAGATTCTTGTTTCTATTATATCAAAGAATGAAGTTCTGTGCTTATTTCCCTTATAAAACTGAAAAAATGGATAAAAATAGTATAAAATCTTGTCTTTTATGACAAAAATATCAATGTTTCAGTAAATATAAAATATTTTTGTAATATTTCTACACAAAACCGTCAAGAAATGGTAACATTCAAACGGTATGATAGAAGCATAGTAAAAAGGAGAATTTTTAGAAATGACGTTAACAACTAAAAAAATCAAATCAACTCTTGCAGGAGCAGCAACTTTCCTTGCTTTCCTTGCACCATCACTTATTTTTGCAAACGAAACAGTCACTTATACAGTGAAACCAGGTGACACTCTTTCAGAAATCGCTGAGAAGTACAACACTACTGTTGAAAAATTGGCAGAAAAAAACAAGATAGAGGATATCCATCTGATCTTTGTGGACCAAGTTTTGGTCATCGAAGGAACAGCTCCATCGACAGCAGCAACTTCTGCGACAACCTATGAAGCACCAGCTACTACAGAAGAAACAAGCGAAGCTACAACTTATGAAGAAGTTGCTGAAACAACAACTTACGAAGCACCAGCAGCTCCAGTAGCAGAAGAAAGCTACACTGCACCAGCAGCAACTGTTAGCGGATCTGAAGCAGAAGCCAAAGAATGGATCGCTCAAAAAGAATCAGGCGGTAGCTACACAGCTACAAACGGACGTTACATCGGACGTTACCAATTGACAGATTCATACTTGAACGGTGACTACTCAGCAGAAAACCAAGAACGTGTAGCTGATGCTTATGTTGCAGGACGTTACGGTTCATGGACTGCTGCTAAGAACTTCTGGCTTAACAACGGTTGGTATTAAGAACTAGGGAAAGAGCTTTGAATGGCTCTTTTTTCTTATATTTCGAGAAACCTGTTCACTCCTTGTAGACAATATGACATAATTTTCTCAAAAAAAGTAGTATAATGTTTTTATAGAATATAAATAGTGGTGGTTAGTATGCATGCATTATTAGCAACAAGATTAAAAAATAAGCGAAGAGAGCTGGGCTGGTCGCAAAAAGAGTTGGCTGAAGGAATTTGCCAACAAACTCAGATAAGTCGAATGGAACAAGGCAAATATATGCCAGGAGCAGATTTGTTATATAAATTATCTGAAAAAATGGGCTTAAATATGGACTATTTCTTTTCAGGAGAAATTTCGAAAGAGTTTCTAGGCTTGTCTGCTTTCAAGAGATTGTCTGAAACATTGTTAGAAAATCAAGATTATGCCTCTTTGAAATATGCTTTTGAGGGAGAAAGAAAGCAACAGATTTCCTTATCTTTTGATGAAAAGATTTATCTGGACTGGATAGATGCTGTTCTAACCTATCAATGTGAACATCAATTAAAACTAGCTATTTCAAAAATAGAGAACATCCTCAGTAGGATTAGTATTGATAAAGTAGACTACTTGTATATTTTGAATACCCTGCTGATTTTCTTAGGCTATGATGAGGATAAGGAGAAATTTGAGCAACTATATAATCAGGTTTCCATAGCTCTTTCAAAAATCGATACCAGTGTGCGTGAACAAATTGAGTTATATATCAAAATAAAATACAATTATTGTTACCACCTTTGGAAACAGGAAGAGATGGACAAGTCCAGAGCGCTATTATTAGAGACAATTGAATTTTGTAACAAGTATCGTAGTAGTTTTAGGTTAGCAGATTTATATTGTTTGTTGGGAAATGTAACAGAAAATCTTGATATCTCTGTTGCTAAGGACTATTATATAAAAGCTAAGGTGCTCTATCTAATTGAAAATAATGAAGTTATGGCACTCAAGGTAGAACAATATCTGATGGATAAGAAGTCAGAGAATGTATAAGGATGGCAGAAGCTATCTTTTTTATGCGTAAAACATAACTATAATTCTTTTTTTAAAAAATATTTAGATTTTTACTTAAATTGCTTGACAGTTTATATATGTTGATTTATAATATAGGTGAAAGAAGGTGGCAAGATGGGAAGATTAAAATTCGAATATTTGAAAGCGCTGTCTATATTACTTGTTGTGCTAATTCTACTGAGTAATAGTCGAAGTTTTATTAGTACTACTCTAGTTGCTCAAGGTATTGATACAGGAGCGTACTATTCTCCCAGTTAAGGGTAAGTTCGTTGTTTAAAATGAAATGAGATAGAAGGAAGGTGAGTCCAATGAACTACGATACTTGTTGACAAATTACTATAGCTGTTTTTACGGAATAGCTTTCAATAATAGGAGAAATAAATCATGAAAAAATTAGTAAAAATTGGTGTCGCAACCGTAATGGCATGTGGTCTGCTTGCTACGACAAATGTTTTGGCAGTATGGGTAGGTGGTGGTCAATGGAACTATGGAGTAGGTTGGACAGGAACTTTTGGATATTCTGATTATTTACATTCTACTCGATCTCATACAGCAACAGTCCGACATGGTGGTAGAATCTCTAGGGATCGTGAAACTCCCGGGGTTTGGGCTCAAGCTTCCCTTACTAAAATTCCGCCAACAGGATTAGAATATTTCTATGGATTTTAAGTGAAATTTTCCCTCTCCTGTTAGGAGAGGGAGAACTTTATTGGAGGTATCTTTATGAAAAAAATCAGTAATTTCTGTATGTTACTCCTGCTTCTCTGTACTACTTTTTTTGTTTTTAATGTAAACTACACACGAGAAGTGGTTCGGATTCAGGAAATGGGAAAGACAGCGAGTTCTTTGGATGTATACTTGAAAGATGTCAATGAACCTGCAGCATCTGTTCTTCGATTTTTTGAGGATGTATCAAAGGAATACAAAGTCTCCATCATCAAAACAGACAGTGGTGATGAGGTGATCAAGTCTGGTGTTTTTGATAAAGATACCTTCCCCTACCAAGAGTTTGGACTTTCTTCCCTTGATTTTACAGAAAATGGTGAGGGAGTTTACAGTAATAAAGAAATTTCCAATAAACTTGGTACGATTCCGACCTTTCTAAAAGCCAAACCTATTCAGCTTATGACTTTTCAAACCTATATCAAGGATACATCTCGTAGTTTAAATGGTCGCTATACGATAACTTCTACACAAAAGATGGACAAGGATAGGATTGTACAGAAATGGAGCGATTTTTTCAATATAGACCAGGCTACCTTGCTAGAGCCAAACTATAAAAGTGCAGTGGAAGTCTTAAATCGAGATTTGCTCTTATCTGCTATTATTTTTGTCTTGGCTATTTTGCTTCTTGTCTTAGTAACAGTGTATCAGCCGATGATGGAGATGAAAAGAGTTGGGGTACAAAAATTACTTGGTTTTCAAGATCGGGCTGTTTTAGCTGATGTTGTGAAAGGCAACCTCTACCTCCTCCTAGGTGGGGCGCTTGTGATCAATCTAGGGGTGTTTTTCTTGCTTGATTATAAGCCGAAAGATTTGTTCCCTATGCTGTGGTTGTCTCATTTTTTGCTTTTGCAGCTTTATCTCTTTATCAGTTGGTTGACTTATCTCTTAATCCAAAAAATGACAATCAGCTCTCTGCTGAAAGGTTTTTCATCTTTCAAATTTGGTCTACTCTTTAATTATTTGATGAAAATTGGAACCACCATTTTACTGACAGTCTTGCTAGTCGGGGTGGGGAAAAGTTTGGAGCAAGAAAACAAAGAGTTGGATTACCAGAAACAGTGGATCAGTCAAGGAAATTATCTGACCTTAGAAACTTTCCAACTCAATGATAACCTGTGGCAAGAGCAGTTGGCGGGCTCAGGGAAGGCAGTGGATTATTTCTATCGATTTTATCAAGACTTGGTAGAAAAAACGCAGGCGGGCTATGTGCAAAGTAGCAGTCTTCCTGTAAAAAATTTTGTCAAATCAGAACAGATTCAGCAATATCAGTTACCAGATATGGTGGATGTTTACTATGCTAATAGCAATTTTCTAAAGAGTAAGGGATTCAAGCTACCAGATACCGGCACTAAAAAAGTTATTTTGATGCCAGCAAGTACGAAAGGTGAAGAGGATAAAAATCAGCTCTTGGGGAAGTTGGTTGCCTATCATTCGATGAAGTATGAAGAGCAGCAAAAACGAACGATAGAGGAGGTGGATGTCGAGATTGCCTATTATGAAGGAGATTGGTCATTTTTCCCATATAGTGATAAGCGAAAGGAAAATCTCTACAATCCAATTATTAGCTTGGTCAATGATTCTGATATGATGTGGGATGAAAAAGCCTCCCTGTCAATAACAGGTTTAAATAATCCGATTAAAATTGAAAATACGGTTCAACATCAAAAAGAGATTACAGAGTTAGTTGAGAAATTGTCAAATGGAAATCATTTAAAATTTTCATCTATTCAAGCCATTCAACAAGAGAAGGTGGATAGTTATCGAGATGCTGTTCGGAATTTTAACCTACTCTTTGCTTTGTTTGGTCTCCTTAGTATGATGATTTCCTACTTCTTACTAGTAACAACTTTCTTGTTGAAGCGAACAGATATTATTACCAAGAAGTTTATGGGCTGGAAATTGATAGATCGGTATCGTTCCTTGCTGGGTCTTCTATTAGCTGTCTATAGCCTTCCTTTTGTAGCCCTGGTATTCTTTGCTCACGCTCTTTTTCCACCCTTGCTTTTTGCAGGATTTACATGCTTAGATATTCTGTTTGTACTTTTCTTGGGCTCTAAGATGGAAAAACGAAATGTGGCGCAGTTATTGAAAGGGGATATCTTATGATAAAGTTGGAAAATATTACGAAAACTATTGGAAAAAAAGTTATTTTGGAGAACTTATCTCTAAAGATTAACCAAGGGGACTTAGTTGCGATAGTTGGAAAGAGTGGTAGTGGCAAGTCAACCTTATTAAATCTATTGGGTTTGATAGATGGTGATTATAGTGGACATTATGAAATTTTCGGTCAGAAAAATGTACCTGTCAATTCTGCTAAGTCGCAAGCGATTATCCGCGAACACATTTCCTATCTTTTTCAAAACTTTGCTCTGATTGATAATGAAACAGTAGAGTATAATCTCATGCTTGCTCTAAAGTATGTGAAATTATCCAAGAAAGATAAAGTTAAAAAGATAGAAGAAATTTTAGAGAGAGTGGGCTTGTCGTCAACCCTACATCAGAAGGTTTCAGAGTTATCTGGAGGGGAACAGCAACGAATCGCAGTTGCTAGAGCCATTTTAAAACCGAGTCAGCTCCTTTTAGCAGATGAACCAACTGGCTCTCTAGACCCTGAAAATCGAGATTTGGTTTTAAACTTTCTCTTAGATATGAACAAGGAAGGGAAAACGGTCATTATCGTTACTCACGATATCTATGTGGCTCAACAATGCCATCGAGTCATTGAATTGTGAAAAATACCTCCTAACCATATTTATTAAAAACGATAATTCCTATGGAGATCGTATGACTCTTAAGCTTCAAATACCTTAGTTCTCGTGATTTTTGAGCTATTCTAGCTTTAGAATCCTTCAGAATGTAAAATTTTAAGCAGTCAAAGACTTAGAATAACCACAAAACATTTATTTTATAGCAATTCTAAGCTTAGGATTACATGGATATGTATGTATTTAACCTGTTCGATAGTTTGGACAGCTCTATTCTGAGAAATCTGAGCTATCAATGCTTTAGAATAGTATTATCTATTTTGGGTATTATATTTGTTTGTATTTTAACTATTGCTCGAATTTATAGGAATTTTTTCTATAAAGAATAGTTTGGATTTAAAAACAGATTGAAGAAAAAGTCCATTTTGGACAATTTTCTTCAATCTTTTTCTTTTGCTAGAACAAAAAAGTATAAATATTTTCCAGGAATGCTTTTTTGTATAAATTCAACGAAAGACTTCGAATTGTTTTAAAACTCAAATAGTATAAATAAACTTATAATATGTAAAAATACATCGTATAATAAGCTTTTTCTTTGTTAAAATGAAATAAAATGCAGTTTTTCCTTGACAAATAATGCCAAGGGGTGTATTATTTATACAATTTAAAAGTATAAACATAAGAGGAGGTTTTCTATGAATAAAGTAAAGAAGGTGCTGATAGCGATGTTTGGTTTGCTCATGTTTCCCTTATTATTTGCTTGTAGTAACAGTCAGTCCCAAGGCGTTGAAGCCATTAAAGCGAAAGGAAAATTGGTAGTAGCCCTAAATCCAGAGTTTGCTCCATTTGAATACCAGAAATTGGTCGATGGGAAAAATCAGATTGTAGGTTCAGATGTTGAGCTAGCCAAAGCCATCGCAAAGGAACTAGGTGTGGAAGTGGAATTCTCTCCAATGAGTTTTGACAATGTACTAGCTAGTCTTGATTCGGGCAAGGCCGATCTTGCCATATCAGGAGTTTCTAAAACGGAGGAGAGAAGTCAAGTTTACGATTTTTCAATTCCCTACTACACTTCGAAAAATAAGGTTATCGTCAGAAAATCTGAATTAACAAATTACCAATCTGTGAAGGATTTGGCTCAGAAAAAGGTTGGAGCGCAGAAAGGCTCAATTCAGGAGATTTTGGCCAAAGAAACCTTGCAGAATTCTTCTCTCGTTTCACTTCCTAAAAATGGAAATTTAATAACAGACTTGAAATCAGGACAACTGGATGCTCTTATCTTTGAGGAACCAGTGGCGAAAGGATTTGTAGAGAATAATCTAGACCTAGCCATTGCTGAGTTTGATTTTGATAATGATAAAGAAGATTCCTACGCTGTTGCGATGAAAAAAGACAGTAAAGAATTAAAAGAGGCGGTTGATAAAACCATCCAGAAGTTGAAGGATTCTGGGGAATTGGACAAATTGATTGACGATGCTTTTAAAGCCTCTATCGAAAAATAGAAAGAAGGAAGAGAAATGAGTAAGGAAAAAGTCATTTTAGCCTATTCAGGTGGATTGGATACATCAGTTGCTATTACATGGTTAAAAAAAGATTATGATGTGATCGCTGTTTGTATGGACGTGGGTGAAGGCAAAGATTTGGAGTTCATCTACGATAAAGCTCTCAAGGTTGGGGCTGTTGAGTCTTATGTCATTGATGTTAAGGAAGAATTTGCTAATGACTATGTATTAGTAGCCCTTCAGGCACATGCCTACTATGAACAGAAGTATCCCTTGGTATCTGCTCTGAGTCGCCCTCTTATTTCAAAAAAACTCGTTGAAATAGCTCATCAGACGGGGGCAACCACAATTGCCCATGGTTGTACAGGCAAGGGAAACGACCAAGTTCGGTTTGAAGTCTCTATTGCAGCTTTGGATCCCAATCTAAAGGTAGTTGCGCCTGTTCGTGAGTGGAAATGGTCTCGTGAAGAAGAAATCCAATATGCCAAAGAAAACGGTGTTCCAGTTCCTGCTGGCCTTGACAATCCTTACTCTGTCGATCAAAATCTTTGGGGACGTGCAAATGAATGTGGTGTCTTGGAAAACCCTTGGAACCAAGCGCCAGAAGAAGCATTTGGGATCACATCTTCGCCAGAAGAGGCGCCAGACAGTCCAGAATTTATTGATATTGAGTTTAGCTGCGGGGTGCCCATCTCCCTCAATGGTGAGAAGATGAAAGTGGCTGCTTTGATTCAAAAGCTCAATGAAATTGCAGGCAAACACGGTGTCGGTCGTATTGACCATGTGGAAAATCGCCTAGTCGGTATTAAGTCAAGAGAGATTTATGAGTGCCCAGGTGCTGTGACTTTATTGGCAGCTCATAAGGAGATTGAGGACTTGACTCTCGTGAGAGAAGTGGCTCATTTCAAAACCATTATCGAAAATGAGTTGTCCAATCTCATCTATAATGCCTTGTGGTTTAGCCCAGCAACTCAGGCTTTGATTGCCTATATCAAGGAGACACAGAAAGTTGTCAATGGAACTGCAAAAGTTAAACTCTATAAGGGGAATGCTCAGGTAGTGGCGCGGAAATCACCAAATTCTCTTTACGATGAAAATTTGGCGACTTATACTAGTGCGGATACCTTTGACCAAGATGCGGCTGTTGGATTTATCAAGCTTTGGGGGCTTCCGACTAAGGTTTATTCAGAAGTTCAGAAAAATGTTGAGTAGTGACGCGATAGAAAGGGACGACAGGATATGTCGAAAAATACAAAATTATGGGGTGGTCGATTTGAAGGCACTGTGGAAGATTGGGTAGAACAGTTCGGTGCGAGTATTTCCTTTGACCACCAGCTGGCAAAATTTGATTTGATGGGTTCCCTAGCTCATGTTCAAATGCTAGGGCAGACTGGTATTTTAAGCTTGGAAGAGGCAGAGCAGATCCAAGATGGTCTGAAAGCTTTGTTGCGAGATTTAGAGGCAGGAGAGCTTCATTTTGATATTGCAAATGAAGATATTCATATGAATATGGAAGTGTTGCTGACAGAGAAAATCGGTCCTCTGGCTGGGAAACTACACATGGCTCGTTCTCGGAATGACCAAGTCGCAACAGATATGCACTTATATCTAAAGGAGCAGCTTGGCCATGTCTTGGATAAGTTGGCGAATCTGAACAGTGTTTTGCTGGATTTGGCTGAAAAACATGTGGAAACCATCATGCCAGGCTATACCCATTTGCAACACGCCCAACCGATTAGTTTTGCCCACCATCTCATGGCTTATTACAATATGTTTCAAAGGGATAGCGAGCGTTTTGCATTTAACCTGAAACATACGGACCTATCTCCACTGGGTGCGGCTGCCTTGGCAGGGACAACTTTTCCAATCAATCGTCAATTATCGAGTGATTTATTGGGTTTCCAACAACCCTATACCAATTCCTTGGATGCCGTGAGTGACCGTGATTTTATCTTAGAATTCCTGTCAAATGCCAGCATTTTGATGATGCATATGAGTCGTTTTTGTGAGGAAATCATCAATTGGTGCAGTTTTGAGTATCAGTACATTAGCTTGTCTGATAGCTTTTCAACGGGTTCGTCTATCATGCCCCAGAAGAAAAATCCTGATATGGCCGAATTGATTCGAGGGAAGACAGGACGGGTTTACGGGCACTTACTTGGACTATTGACCGTCATGAAGTCTTTGCCTCTGGCTTACAATAAGGATTTGCAAGAGGACAAGGAAGGCCTGTTCGATACAGTAGAAACGATTTTGAATTCTCTGGATGTGTTGGCGGGTATGCTATCGAGCATGCAGGTTAATAAGGCTAAAATGCAGCAATCCACAGAGAATGACTTTTCGAATGCGACTGAACTGGCAGATTATTTGGCAGAAAAAGGCCTCCCCTTTAGAGAAGCGCATGAAATTGTAGGGAAATTGGTTCTAGACTCTATCAAGCATGGTAAAAATATCCAAGATTGGGATTTGGAGGAGTTGCAAGTCTACCATCCCTTGATTGAAGAGGATATCTATATCTACTTGCGCCCGGAAACTGCTGTTCAGAGGCGGAATTCCTTAGGAGGAACTGGCTTTGAGCAAGTGAAATACCAGATAGAACAAGCGAAGAAAGAACTTAAAAGGGAAAATTGATTCGTTTGCAAAGAAGAAAGAGAGGTTGAGATGATTTTTCAGCCTCTTTCTTGTCTTCTCCCACCAAGCGTGTTATAATGAATACTGCTCAAGCGACCTTCAATCGTTAAAGCACACACGACCTTCAATCGTGAATAAACGAATAGATGGGAGACTTACCATGAGTGACAACTCTAAAACACGTGTTGTTGTGGGGATGAGTGGTGGTGTTGATTCGTCGGTGACGGCTCTTTTACTCAAGGAGCAGGGCTACGATGTGATCGGTATCTTCATGAAGAACTGGGACGACACAGATGAAAACGGCGTCTGTACGGCGACCGAAGATTACAAGGATGTGGCTGCGGTGGCAGACCAGATCGGCATTCCCTACTACTCTGTCAATTTTGAAAAAGAGTATTGGGACCGCGTTTTTGAGTATTTCCTAGCGGAATACCGTGCAGGGCGCACGCCAAATCCAGATGTTATGTGTAACAAGGAAATCAAGTTCAAGGCCTTTCTGGACTATGCCATGACCTTGGGTGCAGACTATGTAGCGACTGGGCATTATGCTCGAGTGGCGCGTGATGAGGATGGCATCGTTCACATGCTTCGTGGCGTGGACAATGGCAAGGACCAGACCTATTTCCTCAGCCAACTTTCGCAAGAACAACTGCAAAAAACCATGTTCCCCTTGGGACATTTGGAAAAGCCTGAAGTACGAAAACTAGCAGAAGAAGCAGGCCTTGCGACTGCCAAGAAGAAAGACTCAACAGGGATTTGCTTTATCGGAGAAAAGAACTTTAAAAACTTCCTCAGCAACTACCTGCCAGCTCAGCCTGGTCGCATGATGACTGTGGATGGACGCGATATGGGCGAGCATGCAGGCCTTATGTACTATACGATTGGTCAGCGTGGCGGACTCGGTATCGGTGGCCAACACGGTGGTGACAATGCGCCTTGGTTCGTTGTCGGAAAAGACCTGAGCAAGAATATCCTCTATGTTGGCCAAGGTTTCTACCATGACTCGCTCATGTCAACAAGCCTAGAAGCCAGTCAAGTTCATTTTACTCGTGAGATGCCAGAGGAATTTACGCTAGAATGTACGGCTAAATTCCGCTACCGTCAGCCCGACTCTAAGGTGACAGTACATGTCAAAGGAGACAAGGCAGAGGTCATCTTTGCGGAACCACAGCGCGCAATCACACCAGGACAGGCAGTTGTCTTTTACGATGGCGAAGAGTGTCTAGGTGGTGGCTTGATTGACAATGCTTATCGCGATGGACAAGTTTGTCAGTACATTTAGATTGACAAATTTTCTCAATCTGCTACAATAATAACAGCAATAGAAATGATGGTCAAAGCTCATGGATGTTGCAGGCTTTTTGTCCTGCACTTCTTTGGAGTTTTGACTGTTTTTGTGTCGTTTAAGGGAAAGGACAAGAATGACTCAGCAAGATTTTCGGACAAAAGTAGGAAATACGGTTTTTGGTGTTCGGGCGACAGCCTTGATTGTCCAAAATCGCAAGCTTCTAGTGACCAAAGACAATGGCAAGTATTACACTATTGGCGGTGCGATTCAAGTTAACGAAAGAACGGAAGAAGCCGTAGTCCGCGAAGTGAAGGAAGAACTGGGTGTCAAAGCTCAAGTTGGGCAGCTAGCTTTTGTGGTTGAAAATCGTTTTGAACAAGACGGCGTATATTATCACAACATCGAGTTTCATTATTTGGTAGATTTGCTTGAAGATGCCCCATTGACCATGCAGGAAGATGAGAAGACGCAACCCTGCGAATGGATTGATTTGGACAAACTTGAGGATTTCCAGTTAGTTCCAGCCTTTCTAAAAACAGCCCTACCAGATTGGGACGGCCAACTAAGACACATTCATCTTGAGGAATAGGAGAGAAAATGATGGTTAAGCTTATTGCCCATGTACTTGTTCAAAGCGGTGATGATTATTTGCTCATTCAGCGTTCGAAAATTAAAAGAGGAGAACCCAACGTTTATCCAACTTACTGGGATATTCCTGGTGGTGGAGTTGAAAAGGGTGAACTTCCGCGAGATGGAGCTCTTAGAGAATGTGTTGAAGAAGCGGGGGTTAGGCTAGATAGCAGTTCGCTCAAACTTCTTCATGAAGATAGTCAACTGGATACCTCTAAGGATACTGTCTTTACTCGCTTAGTTTATAAAGCAGAGTGGGTTGGGGAGAAGCCAATCATCAGATTAGATCCTGAAGAGCATACGCACTTTAAATGGGTTACTATGGATCAAGCTCTAGAGGAGGAGAAGTTAGTTCCTTATTTGCGAGAAATTTTTGAAAGGTTAAGAAATGACTTATAATTTTACTGAAGAATACGATATTATTGTAATCGGTGCGGGTCACGCTGGGGTGGAGGCATCTCTAGCTGCCAGCCGTATGGGCTGCAAGGTCTTGCTAGCGACTATCAACATTGAAATGCTGGCTTTCATGCCTTGTAATCCCTCTATCGGTGGTTCTGCCAAGGGGATTGTTGTGCGTGAAGTTGATGCCCTCGGCGGTGAAATGGCCAAGAACATTGACAAGACTTACATTCAGATGAAGATGCTCAACACTGGAAAAGGTCCAGCCGTTCGTGCCCTTCGTGCGCAGGCTGATAAGGAGCTTTACTCTAAGGAGATGCGCAAGACGGTTGAAAATCAAGAGAATCTGACCCTTCGTCAGACCATGATTGATGAGATTTTGGTGGAAGACGGCAAGGTTGTCGGTGTCCGTACAGCAACCCATCAAGAGTATGGAGCAAAAGCGGTTATTGTAACCACAGGAACAGCTCTCCGTGGTGAAATCATCATCGGAGACCTCAAGTACTCGTCAGGACCAAATCACAGCCTAGCTTCTATTAACCTTGCTGACAATCTCAAGGAACTGGGACTCGAAATCGGTCGTTTCAAGACAGGAACGCCTCCACGTGTCAAGGCTTCTTCTATCAATTACGATGTGACAGAGATTCAGCCAGGAGATGAAGCACCAAATCACTTCTCTTATACTTCACGTGATGAAGATTATGTCAAAGACCAAGTTCCATGCTGGTTGACCTATACCAATGGTACCAGTCATGAGATTATCCAAAACAACCTCCACCGTGCACCTATGTTTACAGGTGTGGTTAAGGGAGTAGGACCTCGTTACTGTCCGTCAATTGAGGACAAGATTGTGCGCTTTGCGGACAAGGAACGTCACCAACTCTTCCTTGAGCCAGAAGGACGCAATACAGAGGAAGTCTACGTTCAAGGACTTTCAACTAGTCTCCCTGAGGATGTCCAGCGTGAGTTGGTTCATTCTATCAAAGGTTTGGAAAATGCGGAAATGATGCGAACGGGTTATGCCATTGAGTACGACATGGTCTTGCCTCATCAGTTGCGTGCAACTCTGGAAACCAAGAAAATATCAGGACTTTTCACAGCTGGTCAGACAAATGGAACGTCAGGTTATGAAGAGGCTGCTGGCCAAGGGATTATCGCTGGGATCAACGCAGCTCTGAAAATCCAAGGCAAGCCAGAGTTGATTTTGAAGCGAAGTGACGGTTATATCGGGGTCATGATTGACGACTTGGTGACCAAAGGAACTATTGAACCCTACCGTCTATTGACCAGTCGAGCTGAATATCGTCTCATCCTCCGTCATGACAATGCCGATATGCGTTTGACCGAGATGGGACGTGAGGTTGGTCTTGTCGACGATGAACGCTGGGCCCGTTTTGAAATTAAGAAAAATCAATTTGACAATGAGATGCAGCGTCTCGACAGCATCAAACTTAAGCCAGTCAAGGAAACGAACGCTAAGGTTGAAGCGATGGGATTCAAACCATTGACGGATGCCGTGACAGCCAAGGAATTTCTCCGTCGCCCAGAAGTCTCTTACCAAGATGTGGTGGCCTTCATCGGTCCATCTGCAGAGGACTTGGATGATAAGATTATCGAATTGATTGAAACAGAGATCAAGTACGAGGGTTATATTTCAAAAGCCATGGATCAGGTTGCCAAGATGAAACGTATGGAAGAAAAACGCATTCCAGCCAATATTGACTGGGATGACATTGATTCTATCGCAACCGAAGCGCGTCAGAAGTTCAAACTCATCAATCCAGAAACCATCGGCCAAGCTAGCCGTATTTCTGGAGTTAACCCAGCAGATATTTCCATTTTGATGGTGTATCTGGAAGGTAAAAATCGTAGTATTTCGAAGAATCAAGAAAAGAAAGCATAGAGAAAAACAGCTCCGAAGACGGGGCTGTTTTGTTGATTTATTCTTCTTCGTCTGGTGTGAGGATCATCGGGATGATAATCGGCTCACGTTCCGTATTTTCATAGAGGAAAGGACGAATAGCGTTGACAATGGCACCATTGACAGACTGCACGCTAGCATCTTTGTTCTTCAGTGCGATACGAATGGCATTGAAGAGGATACGCTGGCTTTGGCGAATCAAGTCGCCAGACTCTCTCATGTAGACAAAGCCTCGGCTGAGGATGTCTGGGCCAGACAGAATCATCTGCGATTTGAAGTCAACAGTTGCGACTGCAAGAACAACACCGTCTTCGGATAGATCACGACGGTCTTTGAGGACGGCTGCACCGACTTCACCGATACGATTTCCATCGACATAGATGTCTTGGGCATTGAAGTGACCTGCGATACGAGCAGAGTTAGCAGTAAGGGCAAGCACATCACCATTGCTCATGATAAAGATATTGTCCTTCTCGACACCAGTATCCACCGCTAGTCCAGCATGGACTTTCTGCATGCGGTATTCACCGTGGACAGGCATGAAGTATTTGGGCTTGATCAAGCGGAGCATGAGTTTTTGCTCTTGCTGACCACCGTGTCCAGAGGTGTGGATATTGTTGATTTTACCGTGAATAACTTCAACACCAGCTTCTGAGATGATGTTAATCAGCTTGTTGACGCTAGTGGTATTTCCAGGGATTGGACTTGAAGAGAAGATAACGGTATCACCGGGTTGGAGTTGCACCTGACGGTGAGTTCCGTTAGCGATACGAGAGAGGGCTGCCATCGGCTCCCCTTGACTACCTGTACAAAGGATAAGAACCTCGCCAGCAGGGTAGTCCTTGATTTCATTTGGCTCGATAAAGGTTCCCTTAGGAGCTTTAATGTAGCCAAGCTCGATCCCGTTGACAATGGCCTTTTCCATAGAACGACCAAAGACCGCAATCTTGCGTCCAGTCTTAACAGCAGCATCTGTTGCTTGCTGGAGACGGAAGATATTTGAGGCAAAGGATGCAAAGATGATACGTCCTTCAATGCCTTGAATGATCTTCATAATAGACTGACCAACGACTTTTTCAGAGTTGGTAAAGGTTGGTACTTCCGCATTTGTCGAGTCAGAGAGGAGACAGAGCACACCTTCTTCCCCAAGGGCAGCCATACGATGCAAGTCTGCAGGTTCTCCAACTGGAGTAAAGTCGAACTTAAAGTCACCCGTACAGACAATTTTACCTTGAGGAGTATGAATGACAATCCCCAAAGGCTCTGGAATAGAGTGAGTAGTTCTAAAGAAAGTTGCCTTGAGATTTTTAAAGGTCAACTCAGTGTTGTGGTTGATTTCGTAAAGTTTGGCGTTGCGCAAGAGACCGTGTTCTTCGAGTTTCCCACGGATCAAAGCCAAGGCAAGTGGTCCAGCGTAGATAGGGACATTTGCTTGCTTGAGCAGGAAAGGAATACCACCGATGTGGTCCTCGTGTCCGTGTGTGATTAAGACAGCCTTGACGCGGTCGATATTGTCCACGATGTAAGAGTAGTCAGGGATAACATAGTCGATACCTAGCAAGTCATCTTCCGGGAATTTAATCCCAGCATCGACGATGATAATCTCGTCTTGGTATTCAATTCCGTAAGTGTTTTTCCCGATTTCTCCCAGACCACCGATGGCAAAAACGCCGACTTCTTCAGGTTTAAGAGTGTAGGCCATATTAGAACTCCGTGATTTCGAAGGCGCCAGTTTCTTTTTCGTAATCTAGCAATTTGTCAGACAAGAGTTCGATATACTCGATATTGTACTCTGGGCGATTTTCTTCGACAAGTTGACGAGCAGCGATACGGCCCTCAAGTTCTGAGTTGGCATCGATGTCTAGGTAAAGTGAGCGTGTTGTTTCACGGCGCGGGCTACGTTCTTTTGTTTCTTGATAAAAAACTTTGTAAATCATATAGTTCCTTTCTATTTACAGGTCAGCTTATTCCAAACTTTTAGCAGATATTTGCTTGATTTCATTCCATTTTGTGTCTAGATTGACCTTGATTCGTTACAATTACTTCAATTATACCACAAAATGAAAAATTAGTAAAAGACAGAAAACGAGAAAGTCAAGAGGGAAAGGAGGGCAAAAAGATAGATAGGATTTGGTTGGAGAGCATTTAGGTGTTATAATGGAAAGAGAGAGGGAAGTTCATGGATGGGAACATCCCCTATAGCTTTTAAAACAAGGAGGATTAAGGATGTTTAGTTTGTTTGAATTTGCAGTAGGGGTTCGCCTCTTGATGTTTATAGTTTTTGTAGCCTGTGTATATGGTGGAAATCTTATTTTTACGTATCTAGAACACCGCAAAACAAAATTCCTTTGGAAGCTTGCTTTTGTGACACTCTATTCAATTTTTCTCCTTCTTGTCACCTATGTTGTCTGGTTTGTTTTTTACTTTGGTTTAAATGCTTAAGCTCCAGTTATTCATCTAAGTATACAGAAAATCCACCCCGTATTGATAGAGGGGGCGGACTTTTCTATTTTCAGATGATATCCTTATGTTTACGATGATGATCTCTCGTATCGAAAATCGAGTTAAAACATAAAAAGAAAACAATGCAAACAGATAAATCAACTGGTAAGGGTGTAACGATTATGTTTAAATCATTGAAAATGATGAGCAAACTGTAAGAGATGAAGAGAATAAAATTCACCTTTCTAAAAATGTGCCTTTTATCTAACATGACTTATCCAAATTTCTTACGAAGATCTTTCCCGATAGTGTAAGCGGCCATAAATAAAGCTATACCAACACCTACACCAAAACCACCCTTGATTCCTTGCAATTCTTTATTAGAAATTGCGCAATACTTATCCAAACCTTTAATCATACTAACCTCCTAAAAAATAACCAGTTGCCAAACCAGACCCTACAAGTGCTGTTCCACCTGCAATGGCTTTCCAAGATACTGCTACTCCAAAGATAACTAAGGGAGCGAGACCACCATCAATATCTGATAATTCATTTTCAGATAACGATAAAAATTGATTGTCAAGAACGTCAAAATTTGTCATTGAACTTTCCTCCTTTTTTCTTGTTCACTTATATATTCGTAAAAGATGGGAAAAGCTAGAACTTTTTTTTATTTTTTTGCCTTGCTCTTTGTCTAAGTGGCAGGGCTTTTTGTTTGGGGCAAAGAAAATTCCCATGCGTCAGCTTTTGTAGTATAATAGTAAGCAGACAAAAAGATAGGAATGTGTTATGAAAGTATTAGCTTTTGATACGTCTAGCAAGGCTCTTTCTCTAGCCATTTTAGAGGACAAGCAAGTTCTTGCCGAGACCACGATCAATATCAAGAAAAACCACAGTATTACCCTCATGCCTGCCATCGATTTTTTGATGGCGAGCTTGGACTGGACTCCCAAGGACTTGGATCGCATCGTGGTGGCAGAGGGACCAGGTAGCTACACGGGCTTGCGAATTGCGGTAGCAACTGCCAAGACCTTGGCTCATACCCTGAATATTGAGTTAGTTGGCATGTCGAGCCTCTTGGCTTTGGTGCCAAGCCAGCAAGAAGGCTTGGTGGTTCCTGTTATGGATGCACGTCGCAACAATGTTTACGCAGGGTTTTATGAAAATGCCCAATCAGTCTTTCCAGAAGCCCACTTGTCATTTGCGGAAGTTCTGGAGCAGGTCAAGGATGCTGAACAGGTGACCTTTGTCGGTGAAGTGGGAGCCTTTGTCGAGCAGATTCAGGAGCAATTACCACAGACTAACTACGATGAAACCTTGCCAAACGCAGCCAATCTAGCTCTTTGGGCCTGGGATAAGGAAGCAGACTCCTTGCACGACTTTGTACCGAATTACCTCAAGCGTGTCGAAGCTGAGGAAAACTGGCTCAAGAACCACACCGAGTCTGGCGAGTCCTACATTAAACGCCTATGATAGAGATCAAACGAATCCAACAGCAACCTGACTTGGCTCAAGCCATCTACGCTGTCATGATAGATGTATACCCAGTCAGTCCTTGGACGCTGGAACAAATCCAAGCAGACCTGTCCCAAGATCAGACTTGGTATGCTCTGGCTTATGACGGGGCAGAAGTGATTGGATTTCTAGCCGTACAGGAGAATCTCTTTGAAGCAGAAGTCCTACAAATCGCTGTCAAAGGAGCCTATCAGGGTCAGGGAATTGCGTCAGCCGTGTTTGCGACACTGCCGACGGATAAGGAGATTTTCCTCGAAGTTAGAAAATCAAATCATCAAGCGCAAGCATTTTACAAGAAAGAAAAGATGGCGGTCATCGCTGAGCGAAAGGCCTACTACCATGACCCAGTTGAGGACGCCATTATCATGAAGAGAGAAGCAGATGAAGGATAGATATATTTTAGCATTTGAAACATCCTGTGATGAGACCAGTGTCGCCGTACTGAAAAACGATGACGAGCTCTTGTCCAATGTCATTGCTAGTCAAATCGAGAGCCACAAACGTTTTGGGGGCGTAGTGCCAGAAGTAGCTAGTCGTCACCATGTCGAGGTCATTACAGCCTGCATCGAGGAGGCTCTAGCAGAAGCAGGAATTACCGAAGAGGACGTGACAGCCGTTGCCGTTACCTATGGGCCGGGCTTGGTCGGAGCTTTGCTAGTTGGTTTGTCAGCTGCCAAGGCCTTTGCTTGGGCGCATGGTCTGCCACTTATCCCCGTCAATCACATGGCTGGCCACCTCATGGCCGCTCAGAGCGTGGAGCCTTTGGATTTTCCCTTACTGGCCCTCTTGGTTAGCGGTGGACACACAGAGTTGGTTTATGTTTCTGAGGCTGGAGATTACAAGATTGTTGGGGAAACGCGAGATGATGCAGTTGGGGAGGCCTATGATAAGGTCGGTCGCGTCATGGGCTTGACCTATCCAGCAGGTCGCGAGATTGACGAGTTGGCCCATCAAGGTCAGGATATTTATGATTTCCCACGTGCTATGATCAAGGAAGACAATCTGGAGTTTTCATTCTCGGGTTTGAAGTCTGCCTTTATCAATCTTCACCACAATGCTGAGCAAAAAGGAGAAAGTCTGTCTACAGAGGATTTGTGTGCTTCCTTCCAAGCAGCAGTCCTGGATATTCTCATGGCAAAAACCAAGAAAGCCCTAGATAAATATCCCGTGAAAACCCTTGTCGTCGCAGGCGGTGTGGCGGCAAATAAAGGTCTTAGAGAACGCCTAGCAGCTGAAATTACAGATGTCAAGGTTATTATTCCCCCTCTGCGCCTCTGTGGAGACAATGCGGGCATGATTGCCTATGCTAGCGTCAGCGAGTGGAACAAAGAAAACTTTGCAGACTTGGACCTCAATGCCAAACCAAGTCTCGCTTTTGATACTATAGAATAAAGAGTCAGCTTTATGCTGGCTTTGTTGTTCCCCTTAAATGTCAGAATATTTTGACACAACTGTAGAAATGGTGATATAATATGTAAAAATTAGGAGGTGGTCAGATGATTGAGAGAATGGAATTGGGAGAATTTTACAAGGAACTGCGCCTGGCGAGAAAACTCAAGCAGTCAGATGTGGCTTGTGATGGACTGACAGCATCTCAGTTGTCCAAGTTTGAACTAGGACAGTCTATGTTGTCTGCGGATAAGCTGATCCTAGCTATCCAAGGGATAAATGTGACCTTTGATGAGTTTGGGCACAAGCTTAACAACTATCAAGAATCTCCACATATGAAATTTGGTAGAAGGGTTGTGGATCGTTTTGCCCATCAGGATATAGCTGGTTTAGAGCAACTGTTGGAGGAAGTCGAGCAAGAACAGATGGCGCAGACTTATCGTCGTTTGAACGCTATTGTGATTAAAAATGCTATCCATTCCTTGGATAAAAGCTATCTACTCGAAGAGGAGGATCGTGAGTTTTTGACCACCTACCTCTATGCTATTGAGTCTTGGACCTGGTTTGAACTCTATATTTTTTGCAATACCATGCCCTTCTTGAGCAACCAAGATCTGATTTTTTTATCAACCTCCTTACTCGAAAAATCTAAGGAATTTAAAGAATTGGCACACAATAGACTGTATATGAAAAGTGGTTATCTCAATATCATCTCAGAGCTCATGGAGCGCAAACTTTTCTCCTATATCCCAATCTTTGAGGCTGAACTGGAGAGCATGCTTCGTCCGTATGATGTTTTTGAGAAATTATTGTGGCAATTTTTAAAGAAGATGAGTGTCTTCCTTCAAACCAAAGGAAGTAATCAAAAAGAGATTGAACACTTTATCCAATCTCTACAAGTATTAGAAAATCCACAATTAACAGCCCTTTTTGAATTGCGTTTTCAGCAATATAAAGAACTTATCGATTAACAAACAATCGCAAGTATGAAATTCCTATAAGAAAAAATGTCAAATATGCGATTTTCTAAAATAGGGCAGTTTTCGTGTTATACTGTCTTTATTTCATAGTATAGGAGAAAATAGAATGAAAAAGATAATCTCACGCTACTACTTGTTTGTAGCTATTCTACTTGTCATTGCTGACCAGTTCTTGATTCGTTTGGTTTTACACAGCGACCTTGTTGCTGGTCTATCGGACTTTGCATTTTATCTGTCGGATATGATGTTAAACTTTCTTGTGGTTCTGCTTGCTATTATTGTTATGATTTGGTCAGGGAAATGGCAGAAAATTAATAGTAGAAAATTTAAAGGGTCCTATCTTTTCTATTCCTTCCTAGCTCTTATTGCTTTTGTTATTTGGAATTTCCTTACATTTTTTATTTTCCCACCTACCAAAAATGAAATTGTTTATCAACTGGATGTTCCTACTTTTACAGGAGCTACGGTATTTTTGATGTATTTTTTCTATCCTGTGATTGCAGGTCCCATTTTTGAAGAAATGATTTATCGTGGATTGGTGATGACCGCCTTGGAAAAAGGGAAGAAGTGGGGACTGGATGTACTCGGATCAGCTATATTATTTGGAATCTTGCACATTAGTAGTCATGGATGGATCTTGACAGACTTTGTCTTCTATATGGGTGGCGGTCTCATATTTGCCGTCTTGTCTAGAGTGACCAAGTCCATTTATTGGCCTATTGGACTACATATAGTCTACAATGGCATTGGTCAGATTCTCCCCTTGTTGTTTTAGAGTTTTTCAATAAACCTAATTAGCAAAAGAGAGCACTAGCAGTGAAATAAAAAATTCCTGAGTCAGTTTGTAGTGCTGGACTAAACCATTATGGTGCTTCTGATTGGCTGAAAGAAGATGCAAATAAAACTTAAAAGGATCAACTATGAAACTGAAAGAAACGAAATTTTATTTAGGGACCATTATGGTGCTCGTGTCCTATTACTCGATTTTTAATCTTGTAGCAAAATTAGACTCAGTGAGCCAGTTATCCGATTTTGGATTTTATGGGATTCAAATCTTATTGATAATAATTGAGGGAATTGCTGCTACTGTGGTTCTTGTCAATAGTCAACGCTGGAAAGAATATGGTCTCTTCGAGTTTCGTTGGCCCTATCTGGCTATCTTCTTTCTTTCCTTTATATTGATGTTTTTGTGGATAAATATAACGACTCAAATTTTTCCCAGCACGCAAAATGGGAGTGCAATAGTGAAAGAAGCAGCTAATTTAACAGGAATTAGTTACTTTGTAACGCGCATTCTCTATGGTAGTCTCATTGCTCCGATAGTTGAAGAATTGGTCTTTCGTTGGCTGCTGATGACAGCACTATCTAAATTGAAAAAGTACTGTGTTGATATCGCCGTTTCCTCCACTCTCTTTAGTCTCCTTCATGTTTTACAATATGGATGGGTGTTAACAGACTTCGTTATTTATGCAGGGGTAGGTCTGCTACTCTGTATGTTCTTTCGTTATACACGTTCAGTTTATTGGTCAATGGCCCTTCACATCTTGTGGAATAGCTTTTTAATCATCGTCAGCTTACTGGTATTTGGGTATTAGGTTTAGCAGAATTCTTAACATCGTATAGATAAGACTGGCTTCCCAGTCTTTTTCTTAATTATGACGGCTTGCTACTGACTCTTGCTCAATTTAAAATAAAAAGAAGCAATTTTAGACTCCAATCACGGAATCCGACTCTATAAAAGTTTGTCAGTCCGAGAGTTTTTTAGTATAGTAGGTATATGAGAAACAAAATAATAAACAGTCTGCTTGCTCTTGGAGCTCTTTTCCTGCTTTTAACAGCTTGCCAGAATTTTAAAAAGACACAACTGGTCTTGTTTGAATCCCTTTCGTTTGGTATGCCTGTTAAATCCTTTGAAGAAGTGTTTGGAGAGGCTAGCGAAGTGGTGGAGGAAACAGAGATGGCCTATCGAGATGCTTGGCGTGCTGAAGACCCTTATTTCTATAAAACGGGACGTCTTTTCTATGATTACGAAAATATTGCTTTGAATGGTTATACAGGTCGAGCAAGATTCACATTTTCAAAATCACATCGCTTGGAAAAAGCGACAGTTCATATTCCTGTAGCTTCAAAAGGGGAGCAATATGTAGTGCTCAACAATCTATCCCAGACTATAAAAAAAGAAATTGAAACTCTTCCGAATTTCCAATCTGTAACTACCGAGACGGTAGGACTATACGATGACGGCTATCGCTATAAAGTCAAGTTGAAAGGACAAAGGAGAGAATTTTGGATCGATGTTTATCCGACAGAAGATGAAGATGCTAAAGAAATGGAAGATAAAAAGTATACTATTCGGGTGGATCAGTTTAGGATGCATTAATAACACTCATGGGATTTCAGCATTTTTTGCTAGCTACTAGTTTCAAACTCTAAACTTTTTTCTCTTCTTTGAATGTGTTATAATATTTCTTGCTGTGGCTGTGATGACGAACAGCCGCAATTGGAGAGAATATGAGGAGAAGGATGAAAGAAAAAGGATTTTGGGAAGGTGTACAGGCGGCTATGCCGACTGCCCTTGGCTATGTCAGCATTGGTCTGGCTTGTGGGATTATCGGCGCGCCCTATGTGACACCTGTTGAGATGGGTTTGATGAGCCTCTTTGTTTATGCTGGGAGCGCCCAGTTTGCTATGTTGGCACTGATTGCGGTACAAGCGCCTGTGGCAGCTATTGCTATGACGGTCTTCTTGATCAACTTGCGCCTCTTTTTGCTGAGCTTGCATGCATCGACCTATTTCCGTCATACTAGTCTCTGGCAAAATATCGGCATGTCCAGTCTCCTGACAGATGAGACTTACGGGGTTTTGATGGGAGAATTAGCCTATACAGACAAGGTCCATCCTATGTGGATGCACGGGAACAATCTCAACAGTTATGTAGCCTGGTTTATTGGGACAGTAGCGGGGACAACTTTAGGTGGCCTTCTTCCAAATCCTGAAGTCTTTGGCTTGGACTTTGCCCTCGTGGGAATGTTTATCGGGATTTTTGCTTCGCAGTTCCAGATTATGCAAAGACGGATTCCTGTTCGCAATCTGCTGATGATCCTAGCAGTTGTTACAGTGTCTTTCTTTTTGCTCTTGACAGTGGTGTCTCAGTCACTAGCTGTTCTGTTTGCGACCTTGCTAGGTTGCACTATGGGGGTGGTCTTAGATGGTCAGTAAATATCTTTTGTTAGCTGTTATCTTTTCAGGCCTAGTGACTTGGGTTCCCCGTATGATTCCTTTCATCTTGGTTAAGTACAAGGGGTTGCCAGCTATCGTCGAGCGGTTTTTGAAGTTTTTGCCTGTTTCCATTATATTTGCCTTGATCCTTTCAAGCGTAGTGACTGGCAAGGTTGGGAGCCTTCCTCAGATCAAATGGCTGGACTTCTTGGCAGTTTTTCCAACGGCTTGGGTAGCCTTTCGCTACCGCAATCTAGTAGGTACGGTTCTTTTTGGGGTAGTCTTGATTGCAGTCTTGCGTCTGGTCTTTTAAATCAGCCATAAAAAAAAACTATCACAGAGATAGATATCATATAATGGCGTAAATTCCTTTTTTCTGTTAAGATAATACAGTATTCTATTTTGGAGGAAATGACATGAAAAAAATCGTCAAATATTCATCTCTTGCTGCTCTAGGACTTGTTGCCGCAGGTGTACTAGTAGCTTGCTCAGGTGGTGAGAAGAAAGATGCTGCATCTGGTGAAGCAACATCTAGTAAAAAAGAAATTATCGTTGTAACCAATGCTACACCAAAACCATTCAACTATGAAGAAAATGGCGAATTGACTGGTTACGAGATTGAAGTGGTTCGCGCTATCTTTAAAGATTCTGACAAGTATACTGTCAAGTTTGAGAAGACAGAGTGGTCAGGTGTTTTTGCAGGACTTGATGCTGATCGTTACCAAATGGCTGTTAGCAACATCAGCTACACTAAAGAACGTGCTGAAAAATACCTTTATGCAGCTCCAACTGCTAAAAACCCTAACGTTCTTGTAGTGAAAAAAGATGACTCTAGCATCAAATCGTTTGATGATATCGGTGGAAAATCAACAGAAGTTGTTCAAGGAACAACATCTGCTAAACAGCTAGAAGACTACAACAAACAACACTCAGATAACCCAACTATCCTTAACTACGTTAAAGGGGACTTCCAACAAATCATGGTACGTTTGAGTGATGGCCGATTTGACTACAAGATTTTTGATAAAATCGGTGTAGAGACAGTCATCAAGGACCAAGGTTTGGATAACTTGAAAGTTATCGAACTTCCAAGCGACCAACAACCTTACGTATACCCACTTCTTGCCAAAGGTCAAGATGAGTTGAAGGCATTTGTGGACAAACGCATCCAAGAATTATATAAAGATGGAACCCTTGAAAAGCTATCTCAACAGTTCTTTGGCGGTTCTTATCTGCCAGCAGAAGCTGATATTAAATAAATTTTTAAATCATCCATTCTCTGGTAGATGGATGATTTTCCATTCTGGAGGTATATAGTTTCAAACTATATGTCTGCCTATCTAATAACAATTTGCTAAATCAAATAAAGTATGAGATACTATTACGGTATTATTTTTAAAGGAGATAGAATTATGAAAATCAAAAAATGGCTCGGTGTAGCAGCGCTTGCTACAGTCGCAGGTTTGGCTCTTGCAGCTTGTGGAAATTCAGAAAAGAAAGCGGACAACGAAACAGTTGTTAAAATCGCGACAGTTAACCGCAGTGGTTCTGAAGAAAAACGTTGGGATAAAATCCAAGAATTGGTCAAAAAAGACGGTATTAAATTGGAATTCACAGAGTTCACTGACTACTCTCAACCAAACAAGGCAACTGCTGATGGCGAAGTAGACTTGAACGCCTTCCAACATTACAACTTCTTGAACAACTGGAACAAGGAAAATGGGAAAGACCTTGTAGCGATTGCAGATACGTACATCTCACCAATCCGCCTTTACTCAGGTAAAAATGGGGAAGAAAACAAGTACACTAAAGTAGAAGAAATCCCAGATAAGGGTGAAATTGCTGTACCAAACGATGCAACAAACGAAAGCCGTGCGCTTTACTTGCTTCAATCAGCTGGTTTGATCAAATTGGATGTTTCTGGAACTGCTCTTGCAACAGTTGCGAACATCACAGAAAATCCAAAGAACTTGAAGATTACTGAATTGGACGCTAGTCAAACAGCTCGTTCATTGTCATCAGTTGACGCTGCCGTTGTAAACAATACCTTCGTTACAGAAGCAAAATTGGACTACAAGAAAGCACTCTTTAAAGAGCAAGCTGATGAAAACTCAAAACAATGGTACAACATCATCGTTGCGAAAAAAGATTGGGAATCATCACCTAAAGCGGATGCCATCAAGAAAATTATCGCAGCTTACCACACTGATGAAGTGAAAAAAGTTATCGAAGAAACATCAGACGGTTTGGACCAACCAGTTTGGTAATAAGACACAGGGAGGTGGGAGAGAGTTTCCACCTCTTACTTTTGTCTAGATTGTTGGTTTTAAAGAAGATGATCTTGTAGTCCGTCCATAGACACAAGTCCTCAGTAGAAAGTGAGAGAAAAAATGGTTTTTTCTAGCGAACAAGAACAGATTGAAAAATTTGAAAAGGATCATGTAGTCCAGCATTATTTTGAAGTTTTGCGTACCTTGATTTCCAAGAAATCAGTTTTTGCCCAGCAGGTCGGGCTCAAGGAAGTCGCAAACTATCTGGGTGAGATTTTCAAGCGTGTGGGAGCTGAAGTTGAGATTGATGAGAGCTACACGGCGCCTTTTGTCATGGCGCATTTCAAGAGTTCGCGTCCAGATGCTAAGACTTTGATCTTCTATAACCACTATGACACCGTACCAGCGGACGGAGATCAGATTTGGACAGAGGATCCCTTTACACTTTCTGTGCGAAATGGCTTTATGTATGGGCGTGGAGTTGACGACGACAAGGGCCATATCACAGCTCGTTTGAGTGCTCTGAGAAAGTATATGCAGCACCATGATGACCTGCCAGTCAATATCAGCTTTATCATGGAAGGGGCAGAGGAGTCTGCTTCTATGGATTTAGATAAGTATTTAGAGAAACACGCAGACAAACTTCGTGGAGCAGATTTGCTAGTCTGGGAGCAAGGAACTAAAAATGCCTTGGAGCAGTTAGAAATTTCTGGTGGGAATAAGGGAATCGTGACCTTTGATGCCAAGGTGAAAAGTGCGGATGTGGACATTCACTCGAGCTATGGTGGTGTCGTGGAATCAGCTCCATGGTATCTCCTCCAGGCCTTAAGTAGCCTTCGTGCTGCAGATGGTCGTATCTTGGTCGAAGGCTTGTACGAGGATGTCCAAGAGCCGAATGAACGGGAATTAGCCTTGGTGGACACCTATGCTCAACGCAATCCAGAGGAAATCAGTCGCATTTACGGCTTGGAATTACCTCTCTTACAAGAGAAACGCGCTGCTTTTCTAAAACGATTCTTTTTTGAGCCAGCCCTCAATATCGAAGGAATCCAGTCTGGTTATCAAGGTCAGGGTGTTAAGACTATTTTGCCAGCAGAAGCGAGTGCCAAGCTAGAAGTTCGTCTGGTTCCTGGTCTAGAACCGCATGATGTTCTGGAAAAAATTCGGAAACAGCTAGACAAAAATGGCTTTGATAAGGTAGAATTATACTATACCTTGGGAGAGATGAGCTATCGCAGCGATATGAGTGCGCCAGCCATTCTCAATGTGATCGAGTTGGCTAAGAAATTCTATCCTCAGGGCGTTTCGGTCTTGCCGACAACGGCGGGGACAGGACCTATGCATACGGTCTTTGATGCCCTAGAGGTACCAATGGTGGCCTTTGGTCTAGGAAATGCAAACAGCCGAGACCACGGTGGAGATGAAAACGTGCGAATCGCCGATTACTACACCCATATTGAATTAGTAGAGGAGCTGATTAGAAGCTATGAGTAGAGATATTATCAAGTTAGATCAGATCGATGTGACTTTTCACCAAAAGAAGAGAACCATCACAGCGGTCAAGGATGTGACCATTCACATCCAAGAAGGGGATATCTACGGAATCGTTGGATATTCTGGAGCAGGGAAATCAACCCTTGTACGGGTGATTAACCTCTTGCAAAAACCATCTGCTGGGAAAATTACCATTGATAACGACGTCATTTTTGATGGCAAGGTGACCTTGACTGCGGAGCAGTTGCGTCGCAAACGTCAAGATATCGGGATGATTTTCCAGCATTTCAACCTCATGAGTCAAAAAACAGCAGAGGAGAATGTGGCCTTTGCCCTCAAACACTCTGGACTCAGCAAGGAAGAAAAGAAGGCTAAAGTGGCTAAGTTGTTAGACTTGGTTGGCTTGGCGGACCGTGCTGAAAACTACCCTTCTCAACTTTCTGGAGGGCAAAAACAGCGTGTGGCCATTGCGCGTGCCTTGGCCAATGATCCAAAAATCTTGATTTCAGATGAGTCAACGTCTGCTCTCGACCCTAAGACAACCAAGCAAATTTTGGCCTTGTTGCAAGATTTGAACCAAAAACTAGGCTTGACTGTTGTCTTGATTACACACGAAATGCAGATTGTCAAAGATATTGCCAATCGTGTGGCAGTCATGCAGGATGGCCGTTTGATTGAAGAAGGCAGTGTCCTTGAAATCTTCTCAGACCCTAAACAACCTTTGACTCAGGACTTCATCTCAACTGCCACAGGTATTGACGAGGCCATGGTTAAGATTGAGAAGCAAGAAATCGTGGAACACTTGTCAGAAAACAGTCTTTTGGTGCAGCTCAAGTATGCAGGGGCTTCAACAGACGAGCCACTTTTGAATGAATTGTACAAGCATTACCAAGTAACGGCTAATATCCTCTATGGAAATATCGAAATTCTCGATGGCACACCCGTCGGAGAATTGGTTGTGGTGCTGTCAGGTGAAAAAGCAGCGCTAGCAGGCGCTCAAGAAGCCATCCGTCAAGCGGGTGTGCAGTTAAAAGTATTGAAGGGAGGATAGTAAAATGACAGAGTTTATTCAAACCTATTTACCAAATGTCTATAAAATGGGCTGGGCAGGTCAAGCTGGCTGGGGAACAGCCATTTATCTAACTCTTTATATGACAGTTCTTTCCTTTATTATCGGAGGGTTCTTGGGGCTCGTGGCAGGTCTTTTCCTTGTCTTGACAGCGCCAGGTGGTGTCTTGGAAAACAAGGTCGTTTTCTGGATTTTAGACAAGATTACCTCAATTTTCCGTGCGGTTCCTTTCATCATCCTCTTGGCAATCATGTCGCCACTGTCTCACTTGATTGTGAAGACTAGTATTGGTCCAAATGCAGCCCTTGTCCCCCTTTCTTTTGCAGTCTTTGCCTTCTTTGCCCGTCAGGTGCAGGTTGTCTTGGCTGAGCTGGATGGCGGTGTCATTGAGGCTGCGCAGGCCAGTGGAGCGACATTCTGGGACATCGTGGGCGTTTACCTATCAGAAGGTCTTCCAGATTTGATTCGTGTGACGACTGTGACCTTAATTTCCCTTGTTGGGGAAACAGCTATGGCGGGAGCAGTTGGAGCTGGTGGTATCGGTAACGTAGCCATCGCCTATGGATTTAACCGCTACAATCACGATGTGACCATCTTGGCAACCATCATTATCATTTTGATTATCTTTACGATCCAGTTCTTGGGAGATTTCTTGACCAAGAAATTAAGTCATAAATAAAAAGAGCCGAAGGGCTCTTTTTTGTTCTAGGTAGCTGCCAACAGGGGCATTTAAAGTTTTTAAATTATGGTATAATAGATAAAGCTAATTCTCTCTAGTGATAGGATAGGAAAAAACTAGAAAGATAAGTTCTGAAGCAAGATGAGAAAATGAAAAAGGAGTTTGGCTGGTATGAATTATTTTGAGGGGAATGAGTTTTTCCTTCTCTTGTTTGTAGTTTTACTGATTGGTTTTGTAGTAAACTTTTTTGAAAAACGTAAAGACTACTATATTTTGGCGCTCTCCCTCTTATTTGCAGGAGCTATCTATGGCAAGAGTCGAGCGATGATTGTCTATTTACTCGTCTTTATCGTTTACCAGTATTTTCTGGTTTTTCTAGCACAGAGGATAGAAACAAAGCGACTGAAACCACTGGTTTTCCTTTCCATTCTTCCCTTAGTGATCAATAAAGTCTTTGCTCTGACTTCTCTGCATTTGTTGGCCTTTATTGGAATTTCCTACATGTCCTTTAAGACCATTCAGATTATGTTAGAAATATCGGATGGTTTGATCAAAGAAAAGATTAGCATAAAAGACTACCTGCAATTTTTACTTTTTTTCCCTACGGTTAGTGCAGGGCCGATTGATCGAAGCAGGAGATTTCTAAAAGAGATAAACGAGGTCATGCCTCGTAAAGACTATCTAGAGTTGGCAGGGGACGGTGTTTCTCGTATCGTTTTAGGTCTACTTTATAAGGTTGTTTTGTCAACCTATGTTTACCAGATGTTACTCGCTCTAAGCAATACGGGTACAGTTGTCTACTCAATTAAATATATGTACCTCTATACCTTGTATCTATTCTTCGACTTTGCAGGCTATAGTTTAATGGCTGTTGGAAGTAGTAACATTCTAGGTATTCAGACACCGATGAACTTTAACAAGCCTTTCTTGAGTGTTGATATCAAGGATTTCTGGACCAGATGGCATATCACCTTGTCGACTTGGTTGAGAGATTTTGTGTTTTCAAGAGTATTGATGCAGGTTATCAGGAAAAAATGGTTTAAAAATAGACTACACAATGCAACCTATGCCTATATGGTCAATATGTTGGTCATGGGTTTTTGGCATGGTCTTAGTGTTAGCTACATTGTCTATGGTTTTTATCATGGTGTCTTGATGGCTGGATTTGAAGTATATCAAAAGAAAAGCAATTTTTATAAGAAAAATAAAAACAAAAATTGGTATAAGCTACTAAGTTGGTTTGTGACCATGAATTTGATTATGATTGGTTTCTTTATCTTTTCAGGTGAACCCTATAAAATCTTACTTACGATTTTAAAGAGATAAGAGATTGAAAAGAGATCGGACGGATCGAAGGGATGGGATAAAACGAGATGATTAAATTAAAAGCATTTTTACTATCGCTTGTGCTCGTAATTGCGACGCTTGCCCTTTTAAATGTGACCTATGTCAAGAAGATTGAGGATTATTATAAAGTCAAGGATAACAGTATTCGTTATAGTACCTCGTATGAAAAGTATAAAAGTAGAGATATTTTAACAAGCAATATCACTCCCAATACCCTGGTTTTAATGGGTTCCTCAGAGTTGGTTGCTACGATAAATGAAGACTATCATCCCAATAAAATTTTTAACTACAATGATTTTAATATCATGCAGATTGGGACCAGTTATTCACAAAATATCATTCAGGCTACGACCTTGGGTTCTATTGAAGGATCTATGAGTAAGCGAAAAGTGGCTATAGTAGAGTCTGTTCAGTGGTTTGAAAAAGATGGGACTCATCAAGATGCCTTTTTGAACAAGGCTTCTCAGGAACATATTTTCCACATGCTAGATAATGACAAGATCAGTAAGGAAACGAAAGAAAAACTAATCAATCGCATTATCGAGATTACCAAGGGGAACAAGCAACAAAATGACATCTACAAAAAATATAAAAGTTATTTCATAGATGGAAAAGGAACCATTGTTGATAAAAAATTATTAGAATTAGATAAGGCGATGTATTCTTTTAAGCTCAAACAGACTTTTTATCAAAAACATGCCAAATCAGATTATCCTTCACTAGGAGACAAAACCCCAGACTACGATTGGGAGAAAATGACAAATCAGTTTGTAGAAGAGGTCAAAAAGAAAACAGACAATAATGATTATGCTGTGGATAATAACTACTACAATACCTACCTAAAAGATCGCTATGCATCACTGAAGGATTCTAATAAAGATTTGAGTTACCTAGAGTCGCCAGAGTATTCAGATATGGAACTTTTCTTGACAGTTGCCAAGGAATTGGGCATTGAAGTTGAGGTCATTATTTTCCCAGTAAACGGAAAATGGAATGACTATACGGGTGTCTCAAGAGAGATGCGGGAGAAAACTTATAAAAAAATAGAAGATGTCGCAAAAAGTCATGGTGCAACGGTGCTAAACTATGGAAATAGAGAGTATGATGATTACTTTTTGTTTGACGTGATGCACGTTGGAGTGAAAGGATGGATGGAAGTTGAAAAAGAACTTTACAAATTTGCAAACCAAGCTAACTAACACACATCGTTTAATCTTGTGGACCCTATTTTTCTATACGGTTATCTTGAGCATCGTGATTTACTGTTTTGTGACCGATTTTTCGAACATCCAAGAATTTATCTATAGTGAATTCTAAGATTGTATACAAAAAGGCCCTGGAGCTAGGCATTACTAGTCTTCAGGGCTTTTACCTTATATTTTATCGGCTATTTTTTGACTTAGAAATTGCCCAATCACAGCACCAATCAAGGCACCAAGGAGAATGCTTGCGACAAAGAGAAAAATTTTGTCTAGCTCTGGAGCGACCATGATACGGTCAATGTATTCTTGGGATTTCCCACGAGCGAGTAGAGTTGTTACGTAGGATTCTGGATTGATCCACATGAGGAGGATGGGACCACTTGTGCTGAAAGCAAAGACGAGGAAGGAGAGAAGATTTTTAATCTTATCCTGATAGTGACCGAGGCGAGCAATAGCATCTGCTGCAAGACCGCAGGCGACAGCTGGTAGAAAAGCGCCTGCTCCGTGTTTACTAGCTAGGAAAAAGAGAGCCATAAAGAGTCCGAGAGTGGTAATGGCACCAAAACGAGGAACCTTTGCTAAAAGAAGCATGTAGACGCTCCCTCCAACAAGGGCAGAAAAGGCAGGCGCATAGAACATATTGCCCGTTGAGTCGACCAGGTGTCCTAGCAATACTCCAATCCCTAGACAGAGGAAGTAGAGAACGACGGCTAAGAGGGTAGTTAAGATATTGTTCTTCATGAGAATCTCCTTATATAAAACTGTCAAAATCAATTGTATCACGCTTTTAGAGGATTGTAAATGGGTGCTCTATGTTTTTGAAAACGCTTGAAATATGATATAATGGTTACATAGTTGTTTTAAGGAGGATGTTATGGGAAAGTTTCTAGAATTCGTCTTTAATCGTTTCTTTTTAGGAATGATTGCGACGGCTTTTTTCTGGTTATTCACACTAGCAGGAGGTGTAGTCTTTGGTTTGGCACCAGCTAGTGCAACCCTTATGAGTTTATATGCGGAGCACGGTTATACTTACCGAGCTTATAGTTTTAAAGAAGCTTGGGAATTGTATAAGAGTAACTTTGTCAAGAGCAATCTAGCTTTCTATAGTTTTGTACTTGTAGATCTAGTCTTAGTTTATGGTTTGTACCTTTTGGTTCAATTGCCTCATCAGACTATCTTCCATCTTTTGGCAACCTTTCTCAATATCCTTGTTGTTGCCTTTGTTTTTTTGGCTTATACCGTTTCATTGAAACTACAAGTTCACTATGAGCTCTCTTATCGAAATACTGTAAAACTCGCTCTTATCGGGATTTTTATGAATTTGCCGGCAATTGCCAAGGTTTTATTTGGCACAGTCATGCTTGTAGGAATTGGTTACTATATGCCTGCCCTCCTCTTTTTCGTAGGAATTGGTGTGTGGCATTTCTTTATCAGTGATATGTTGGAACCCGTATATGAAAGTATCCATGAAAAATTGGCGACAAAATAAAATGAAGCCGTTCTGGCTCCATTCGCTCTTGCGCATCTATACCTTGGTGATGATTGCCATCATTGCAAGTTTTGCGGTCATGCTCTCCTATGCTGACTGGAGTTCCCGTGAAAAAGAAGCCCAACGAGTAGCTCAACGTGTGACGACTCGGACAGTGAGTGAGATTGAATATTATCATAGAGAGTCGACTCAGATTGCCCAGGCTTTGGTTGAAAATCAGGCTCGGATTGAAGGGATTTATAAGTACTTTAGTCTCAGTACACCAGACTATTTTTATTGGCAATTAGAGCGCAAGGCTTCGCCCTATATCTCGGTATCCTTGTATGAAAACATTGACGATTTGTATGTAAGAAATGACTTTGTGACGGGTGTGGCAATTGTCCTTCAAGATTATAAAGAAGTCTTTGTTTCTACCCGAGGGAAACGAAGTGGAGAGAAAATTCCAGCAGAAAACTTCAAACCAGCTCCTAATAGTTTTGCCATTCCCGTTTCCGATCCTGTGTCTGACAAGGATTTAGGAGTCATCTATATCTCCCTTTCCCCAGATGTTCTCCATGATGCTATTGACAATACAAGGGGCCATATCCCGATGGCTGTAACAGTAACTTCGCCTTTTGAGACCGAGATGTTTCAGATTGGGGAAACAGTATCTGCCGAGCGGGAGGACTGGCTTGTAGGAGTTACCTCCCATGGCTATCAAGTTCGTGTAGCCGTTCCTAAGGATTTTGTTCTTAAGGGAACGTTGACCAGTTCGGCTGTCATTATTGGACTAAGCATTCTCTTTATCATTATCTTGTATATCACTCTGAGACAGACCTTTTCCAATTACCAAAAGCAGGTGGTGGACTTGGTCGAGTCTATTCAGGTTATTGCTCAAGGAGAAGAGGGACTTCGCATCGATACTTCCGAGAAAGATCAGGAATTGCTCCTCATCTCAGAAACAACCAATGATATGTTAGACCGACTGGAAAAAAATATCCACGATATTTATCAGTTGGAACTGAGCCAAAAAGATGCGAATATGCGGGCCTTGCAAGCTCAGATTAACCCCCATTTTATGTATAATACCTTGGAGTTCTTGCGGATGTATGCGGTGATGGAAAGCCAAGATGAACTGGCGGATATTATCTATGAATTTAGCAGTTTACTACGCAATAATATCTCCGATGAGCGGGAAACGACGCTGAAGCAAGAATTAGAATTTTGTCGCAAATACAGCTATCTCTGTATGGTGCGTTATCCAAGGTCTGTTGCTTATGGCTTTAAGATCGAGCCAGAATTAGAAAATATGAAGATTCCCAAGTTTACGCTCCAACCATTGGTAGAAAACTACTTTGCTCACGGTATTGATTACAGGCGGACAGATAATGTAATCAGCATCAAGGTTTTGAAGGGTGAAGGTTTTGTTGAAATCCTAGTGGTAGACAATGGTCGTGGAATGCCTGCCGAAAAATTAGCTGCCTTGCAAGAAAAACTAACTCAGAGAAGTTTTGAGCACGAGGCAAGCTATAGCGGAGAGCGACAATCAATTGGAATAATCAATGTACACGAACGCTTTGTCCTCTATTTTGGAGATCGCTACCAAATCAGTGTAGAGTCAGCTGAACAAGAAGGTGTTCGTTACCGTATTACTATTCAAAATGAATAGAAAGGAAGGGAAATGTATAAAGTTTTATTAGTAGACGATGAGTACATGGTGACAGAGGGTCTCAAGCGGTTAATCCCCTTTGAAAAATGGGATATGCAAGTCGTCGCAACAGCTAATCACGCAGATGATGCATTGGACTATGTCAAGGAAAATCCAGTTGATGTGATTATTTCGGATGTCAACATGCCAGATAAGACAGGGCTTGAGATGATCAAGGAGATGAAGGAGATTCTCCCAGATACCTATTATATCTTGCTGTCAGGCTATCAGGAGTTTGACTATGTCAAGAAAGCAATGAATCTTAGTGTCGTGGATTATCTGGTGAAGCCAGTGGATAAGGTGGAGTTGAGTCATTTATTAGAAAAAATTGCGAGCCAACTTCAGGAAAAGGTGGAGCAAAGCCAGACTCTCAGCCAAGAATTGGATGAAGAAGGCTTTGTCAACTCCTTAGCAGGTAAAAACAACTGGTGGATAGGCCTTTCCAAGGAAAAGCAGGGATCTTTTACCATTCCTTACTATGTTTTAGGTCAAGACTGGCAGATTTTTATCTCGGATCAACCACTAGATGGAATTGTAGTAGCGCCTTTTGGAGCGCCCTACCAACAAGCCTTTGAAAAATGGAAGATCAACGCTGAAAAAGCTCTCTTTTACGGTTCTGTCAATTTAGAAAAATCCGAGAGTCTATTTGCTTATTACGAGCCGATTTATCGGGTGATTATCCAAGGAAATATTAATCAAATTATCGAAGAATTGACCCTGCTGGAGAAGGTTGTCTTAGAGAATACACCGCGTGTGGCTATCACCAAACAACTCTTCACCCAATTTGTCATGGATGTCTTTCACTTGTTTGAGCATCTAAAAGCGGATGATATGACCGAGATTGTCAAAGCTATCCATGCCATTAACTCCTTTGAAGAATTGGTTGCCTACATCAAAGAGACCTTGATCAAGTTCTTTGGTCAGTATCGCATGAATGAAAACGTAGTGAGTGTCCTTGAAGTCATCGGACGTGATTATCAGAAAGAATTATCACTTAAGGACATCAGCAAGGATCTCTTTATCAATCCAGTCTACCTCGGTCAGCTAATCAAGCGAGAAACCAACTCGACCTTTGCTGAACTGCTCAACAAACAGCGGATCAAGGCAGCGCAACAGCTCTTGCTTTCAACCAATGATAGTATTGAAGATGTTTGCTATGCTGTTGGTTACAGTAATGTTGGATATTTCTACAAAGTTTTCCGTAAATTGTGCGGAAAATCACCAAAAGCTTACCGCAAACAAGTCGAAAGTTCCCTGTAAAACTTGTATTTACGTGCAAAAAATGCTATAATGTCCAAAATACCTTAAGGAGGAAAAATTATGAAAAAGAAACCTATTTATCTTTGGGTTTTATTAGTCCTATCCGCATTGATTTCAGCTATGTCTTTGTTTGGAATACTAAGTCCAGTTCCTAGTAAAGAAACACTAGGTGCCAGTCAAGCTCAGGTTCAAGGTGTTAGTGCCCAGCAACTGGAGGATACGGTTAATTATCTACATAAGACAGCTGAATTATCGCATTCGACTTTTAACATCGTTTTGATTATTTTATCTGCGATTTTAGTAGTCGCAGGTATTGTGCTCTTGGTTCGTAATCATTTGCAATATGCAAATTATGCTTACATTGCTTATGTTTTGCTTGCCATTATTGGTTCGATTTATACTTACATGGGTATGCAAGATGCTGTACAAGCTATCCGTGATGAAACTTTGAGACTAGGGACAGAAGTCCTTGGAAAGGGAACAACGATTTTATTTGTTGTTATCAATGTCCTCTTCCTTGCCATTGTCTTTTACAAGATGTGGCGTCAACAAAAAGATTTGTCTGAGGAAGTCGAAACAGAGGAAGTTGCCTAGGTATTGACAAAAGAGAGCTATCAAGTTACAATCTTGGTAGTTCTTTTAATATCCAAAAATAAAAATCGAGGTCAACATGAAAAAAATATCCTTAGTTTATATCAGTTTGAGCGGGAATACAGAGAGCTTCGTAAGCCGACTCAAGGACTATCTCTTGTCCCAGTATGAGGAGATTGAGGTCCAAAAAATCCATATCAAGGACCTGGTCAAGGAAGGGAAAGATTTCTTTGAGATGGATCATCCTTATGTCGCCTTTTTACCAACCTATCTAGAAGGTGGAAATGGTGTGGATAACGGCGATGTTGAGATTTTAACAACTCCAGTGGGTGATTTTATAGCCTATGGAGACAATGCCAGTAAGTGTTTTGGGGTAGTGGGTTCTGGGAACCGCAATTTTAATAACCAATACTGTTTGACTGCCAAGCAGTACAGCCAGCGTTTTGGCTTCCCTATATTGGCTGATTTTGAAATGCGAGGTATGCTGGGAGATATTAAAAAGGTCGCAGCGATTATCGCGGACTTATATGAGTTGGATTCAGAAAGTTAGAATCGTTCAAGTAGGCAGTTAGTTTTTCTCAACTGCCTTTTGAATGCAGAAAAAAGCACCCAGACGAGGGTGCTACTTTGTGAATTAACCTGCTTTTCCGATGGCAAGTGCATAGATAAAGAAGATGGCAAATCCAAAGAGGAAAATCAATCCTGCGATAGCGAGGAGTTTCAACCAAGAAGGAAGATTTTTATTTTCACTAGTGACCAAGACATAGTTCAAAAGGGCAAAGAATGGTGTTGTAAGAAAAGATCCAATCATGGCAAAGCGGAGCATGGTTGAAACTTGACCAGCAAAGAACTTGATGATGACGATACCGATGATAGCTGTGATAGTCATCCAGATGTTCAAAGATTTACGATTATCTTCTTTTTGATTTGCCAAGAGTTGAAGGGAGGCCTGATTGACACGTGAATAACCATCGATGACAGTAATCACTGTCCCAAAGATACAGAGGAAAGCGATGAAGGTAATCAAATATCGAGACCATTCGCCAAGGACAGAGGCATACATGCCCACAAATTGGGAGATGTATTTGGCAGAAGCGGCTTCAACTGCTTGACCTGTAGGATACTGAATAAGTGCTCCAAGAGCCACAAAGAATACGGCTAAGATGGCTGTTCCGATGTAGCCAACGTTAAAGTCGAAAAGGGCGTCTTCGGTATTAAAGTCAACAGTTTTTTTCTTTTCGGCTGACCAAAGTGAGTTAATAGCTGAGATTTCAATAGGAGCAGGCATCCAGCCTAGAAGGGAAACGATAAAGGGGAGGGCCGCCATTTGCCAAGGTGTTTTCTCGATAAAATCAGAGCTGTATTCTGGGTGCTTAACGGCAGCAATGATAACAGCAAGAACAGTTGCAATAGTCAAGGCAGACATGATCCATTTTGCCATACCATCCAATAGTTTGTAGCCACCAAAGAGTAGCATAGCCCAAATGACCGCAACAAGGATAAGAGACCATTGAGTGATGCTAAGACCAATCATTGGAAAGGCGCTAGCGATGATAGCTGAACAAAGGATGGCAACACCGGCAGTATTGACCAAGGCAGAAAAGACATTGAGAATAAAGAAAATCCAGAGATAGAGCTTGCCTTTTTCTGCATAGCCTTCAACCAAGGTCTTTCCAGTATCTGCTGTGTATTCAGCACCAAAACGGAAAAATGGGTATTTAAAAACATTGGCTAAGATGACCAAGAGAAGTAGAGACCATCCATAAGAACCGCCAGCTTGAGTGGAGGATACAATGTGAGAACCTCCGACTGCAGCGGAAGCCATTAGAATCCCTGGTCCCATCGCTTTCAGCTTGCTTGTCCAGGTAGACTGGTGTGATGAAGTAACTTGTGACATAAAAACCTCCCGTTTTTGAATTTTCAGAATAATCTGAATAGATAAGTTCTATTCTACAAGAAACTCAGGAAAAATGCAAGAAAATTTTGAAAAATTTAGAAAATTTCAGAAAATAATATGAAAGATATGATTATCACAGGGAAATGGCATTGATGGGAGTAAAAAATCCGAGAAAAAAACTTCTCGGATTCCCTTATTTTAATTGCTCAGTGATTTCCTTAGAAAGCAGGAGTCCCAAACGATAGCTTTTATTGATGTAGGCGATGACATCATTGATATTCTCTGTAGTTTGGATTCTTTCGCGGATATCTGCTTTGAAAGCTTCGTCCCTCAGAAGCTGTTCCTGAAGGAGTTGTTGCAGTTTTTCCTTTTCGTATTTATTGATGAGAAAAAGAACGACAAGACTGATAAGAACTAAGATATAAGCATACTGGCTCATAAAATCTCTCCTGGTTTGATAAAAAAGTTGACGGCATAAGAAAAGCGAAAGAAATTTTCGCTTTTCAACTAAGTGATTAGACTGGCGGAACAGGTATCTGACAGATAAAACAAGACGGTCTTGACCTTTAACTGAAAAATCCATCCAGTTCTAATGAAGGCTAGTGAAGCGCCAAGCCAAAGTCCATATAGGATTTGGCGTTAGTTACTTAGATTGCTTTGCAATCAAGTGATTTAAAAGATTACGACATATCTCGAAACAAATCGATATTATTTGTTTCGAGGTATTAGTGAAGCGTTTAGGCAATTAGGAACTTTAGTTCCAATTGTTAGTACTGAATCACATCTTCTCTGGTGCTTCTACACCGAGCAAGCGAAGGGCTTCTTTGAGAACAACAGCTGTTGCGTAGCTAAGGGCTAGGCGGCTGTCACGCTCTGGACTTTCATCCAAGATACGAGTGTGAGCATAGTATTTGTTGAAAGCTTGAGCCAAGCTGATTGCGTATTTAGCAATGAGCGATGGATCATAGTTAACAGATGCGCGTTTGATGACACGGGCAAAGTCTTGGAGAAGTTTGATAATTTCCCAGCTTTCAGCATCATTTAGACTGTAATTCGCTTGAGCATTTGGTTGGAAGTCTGCTTTTCTAAGTAGAGACTGGATACGAGCGTAAGCGTATTGGATGTATGGACCAGTCTCTCCTTCAAAGGAAACCATTGCTTCAAGGTCAAAGTCGTAACCATTTCTGCGGTCAGTCTTAAGGTCGTAGAATTTGACAGCTCCAACTCCAACAGCTTGAGCAATTTGATCCTTATTTTCAAGGTTAGGATTTTTTGCTTCGATTTGTGCTTTGGCACGGCTGATTGCTTCCTGAAGGGTAGGTTCGAGCAGGATGATATTTCCCTTACGAGTAGAGAGCTTTTGACGATTTTTGGTTACAAGACCGAAGTCCACGTGAATCATATCATCGCTCCAGTCAAATCCCATTTTCTTCAAGACAGCTTTCAACTGTTTAAAGTGGTTGGATTGCTCTTGACCAACAGCATAGACATTTTTGACAAAGTTGTAAGTACGAGCACGGTAGATAGCTGTAGCAATATCACGTGTGATGTAGAGGGTTGCACCGTCAGATTTCTTAATCATAGCAGGTGGAAGTTCAACATCATCGAGGTTAACAATACTAGCTCCGCGTGATTCTTCTAGCAAACCTTTTTCTTCAAGGATTTGCACGGCTTCGTCCATCTTGTCATTATAGAAGGCCTCCCCATTTAAGCTGTCAAATTCAACGTTCAACAGTTTGTAAATGCGATTGAATTCAACCAAACTTTCATCACGGAACCATTGCCAAAGTTGAGTTGCTTCTGGATCGCCATCTTCTAATTTTTTAAACCAGAGACGTCCTTCATCATCAAGAGCTGGGTCATTTTCGATTTCAGCATTGATGCGAACGTACAATTTTAACAATTCGTCAATCGGATTAGCTTCGACGGCTTCCTTACTTCCCCATTTTTTATAAGCAACCATGAGAAGACCAAACTGTTTACCCCAGTCTCCAAGGTGGTTGATTTTAATAGTGTTGTAGCCCATTTTCTTAAAGATATTAGAAAGAGCATCTCCGATAACAGTTGAACGCAAGTGACCTACTGAGAAGGGTTTTGCGATGTTTGGACTTGATAGGTCAATCGTGATATTTTGCTCTTTGCCTTCCGTTTGTTGAGCGTAGTCAGATCCTTTTTCGATGATTTCTTTGATAACTGCTCCAGAAATGGCAGATTTATCAAGGAAGAAGTTGACGTAAGGACCAGTTGCAACAACTTTTTCAAAGGCTTGGCTGTTGATTTTTTCAGCGATTTCAGCAGCAATTATTTGAGGGGCTTTGCGTTCGACTTTTGCAAGTGAGAAAGCAGGAAAAGCGATATCTCCCATGTCAGAGTTTTTTGGTTGTTCTAATAAATTGAAAATAGCCTCTTGGTCCAGGCTATCGATGACGCTAGCCAATTCACTAGCAATCAGTTTTTTTGTACTCATAAGTAGGCTCCTTTTGGACTTTTATTCTATTCTATCATAAATTTAGTGAAAGAAGAAAGATTTTTTTGAATTATTCAGTTTTTCTGGTATAATTATATCTAAAAATAAACCCGAAATCGGTTATAAATATTCATGTAAGAGGTTGATATGAGAAAAAAAGAACGGCACCAGTTGATTAAAAAGATGATCACTGAAGAAAAACTAGCTACACAGAAAGATATCCAAGATCGTCTAGAAGTTCGAAATGTCTTTGTAACGCAAACGACCTTGTCTCGTGACCTGCGCGAGATCGGCTTGACCAAGGTTAAGAAAAATGGTATGGTCTACTATGTGCTAGCAAATGAGACAGAAAAGATTGATTTGGTAGAGTTTTTGTCGCATCATCTAGAAGGAGTTGCGAGAGCAGAGTTTACCTTGGTGTTACACACCAAGCTTGGAGAAGCGGCTGTTTTGGCAAATATTGTTGATGAAAATAAGGACGAGTCGATTTTAGGGACGGTTGCTGGTGCCAATACCTTACTGGTTATTTGTCGAGACCAGCATGTTGCCAAGGTCATGGAAGATCGTTTGCTGGATTTGATGAGGGATAGATAGGGTTTTGGGACTTGTTCCCAAGCCTTATTTTTGACAAGGAGAGAGCCAATATGACGACAGAAAAACTATCACCTGGTATGCAGCAGTATGTGGATATTAAAAAGCAATATCCAGATGCTTTTTTGCTCTTTCGGATGGGTGATTTTTATGAGTTGTTTTATGAAGATGCGGTCAATGCGGCGCAGATTTTAGAGATTTCACTGACGAGTCGTAATAAAAATGCAGAAAATCCGATACCCATGGCGGGTGTCCCCTATCATTCTGCCCAGCAGTATATTGATGTTTTGATTGAGCAGGGCTATAAGGTAGCCATTGCAGAACAGATGGAAGATCCTAAACAAGCAGTTGGGGTTGTTAAGCGAGAGGTGGTTCAGGTCATCACACCTGGTACAGTAGTCGATAGCAGTAAGCCTGATAGTCAGAACAATTTCTTGGTTGCTATAGATCGTGATGGCAATCAATTTGGTCTAGCCTATATGGATCTGGTGACAGGTGATTTTTATGTGACGGGTCTATTGGATTTTACGCTGGTTTGTGGGGAAATCCGTAACCTCAAGGCTCGAGAAGTGGTGCTGGGTTATGACTTGTCTGAGGAAGAAGAACAAATCCTCAGTCGTCAGATGAATCTGGTTCTTTCCTATGAGAAAGAAGGTTTTGAGGACATCCATTTATTGGATTCACGTTTAGCAGCTGTGGAGCAAGCGGCAGCTAGTAAGTTGCTCCAGTATGTTCATCGGACCCAGATGCGGGAATTGAATCATCTTAAACCGGTGATTCGTTATGAAATCAAAGATTTCTTGCAGATGGATTATGCGACCAAGGCCAGTCTGGATTTGGTTGAGAATGCCCGCTCAGGCAAGAAGCAGGGGAGTCTTTTCTGGCTTTTGGATGAAACCAAAACGGCTATGGGTATGCGGCTCTTGCGCTCTTGGATCCATCGTCCCTTGATTGATAAGGAGCGAATCGTTCAACGTCAAGAGGTGGTGCAGGTCTTTCTTGACCACTTCTTTGAGCGCAGTGATTTAACGGATAGTCTCAAGGGTGTTTATGATATCGAACGCTTGGCTAGTCGGGTTTCTTTTGGCAAAACCAATCCCAAGGATCTCTTGCAGTTGGCGGCTACCTTATCTAGTGTGCCAAGGATTCGTGCGATCTTAGAGGGAATGGAGCAGCCTGCTCTGGCCTATCTTATCGAACAGTTGGATGCCATTCCAGAGTTGGAGAGCTTGATTAGCGCGGCGATTGCTCCTGAAGCCCCTCATGTGATTACAGAAGGTGGCATTATTCGGACGGGATTTGATGAGACCTTGGATAAATACCGTCGAGTACTCAGAGAAGGGACTGGCTGGATTGCTGAGATTGAGACCAAGGAGCGAGAAAATTCTGGCATCAGCACGCTCAAGATTGACTACAATAAAAAAGATGGCTACTATTTCCATGTGACCAATTCGCAACTGGGAAATGTGCCAGCCCACTTTTTCCGCAAGGCGACGCTGAAAAACTCGGAACGCTTTGGAACTGAGGAGTTGGCGCGTATCGAGGGAGATATGTTGGAGGCACGTGAGAAGTCAGCCAACCTAGAATACGAAATCTTTATGCGTATCCGTGAGGAAGTCAGCAAGTACATCCAGCGTTTACAGGCTCTAGCCCAAGGAATTGCGACAGTTGATGTCCTGCAAAGTCTCGCAGTTGTGGCTGAAACCCAGCATTTGATTCGACCTGAGTTCGGAGAGGATTCACAAATCGCTATCCAGAAAGGTCGTCATGCTGTTGTCGAAAAGGTCATGGGAGCACAGACCTACATTCCAAACAGCATCCAGATGTCAGAAGATACCAGCATTCAGTTGATTACAGGGCCCAATATGAGCGGGAAGTCCACCTATATGCGTCAGCTAGCTATGACGGCGGTGATGGCCCAGCTGGGCTCTTATGTGCCAGCAGAAAGTGCTCATTTGCCAATTTTTGATGCTATCTTTACCCGTATCGGAGCAGCAGATGATTTGGTTTCAGGTCAGTCAACCTTTATGGTAGAGATGATGGAAGCCAACAATGCCATTTCGCATGCGACCAAGGACTCTCTCATTCTATTTGATGAATTGGGACGGGGAACTGCGACTTATGATGGGATGGCTCTGGCCCAGTCCATCATCGAATACATCCATGAGCATATCGGAGCCAAGACCCTCTTTGCCACCCACTACCATGAGTTAACCAGTCTGGAGTCCAGTTTGGAACACTTGGTCAATGTCCACGTGGCAACCTTGGAGCAGGATGGGCAGGTCACCTTCCTTCACAAGATTGAACCAGGCCCTGCTGACAAATCCTACGGTATCCATGTTGCTAAGATTGCTGGCTTACCAGCCGAACTTTTAGCAAGAGCGGATAAGATTTTAACGCAACTGGAGAGTCAGGGACAAGAAAGCCCAGCTCCAATAAGACAAACAAGTTCTGTCACTGAACAGATTTCTCTCTTTGATACACCTGCAGAACATCCTATCCTAGCAGAATTAGCTCAGCTGGATGTCTACAACATGACACCTATGCAGGCTATGAATGTCTTAGTCGAGTTCAAACAAAAGTTATAAAAATAGCCCACTCATGCATTTGTGAGTGGGTTTTTCTTTATTACTTTTTATGGGCCAAGAGTTGATTGATGTGGTCCACTTTTTTAGCTTCTCTTTTATAGAGGATAGTCCAGATGATGAGGTAGACAATCGCAAACTCGATAATGAGCTGGAGATAGAAGGCCCAGTGGAAGGGGAACCAACCTGCCAGAGTTGCTAATGGGATAAAGCCTACTAGCATGAGAGAAAAATGAGTAAGAGTCGCACGAAGCATGCTCCAGTCACGGCTGAATAATCGGTTGCCAAAATTGAAGAGAATACCGATAGCTGCCCAGATAAGTGTGCAGTAGAGCAAGACCAGGGCACCGTGAACCTGATGTTGAAACATCACTTGGCCGATTAGAGAATCGGAACTCAGTGGGGCGTAGGTACTTGGTGCATAAATGAGTGAAAAAATGATAGAGAGGATGAGGCCGATAAGAACACCAGCGGCTGCATCGTGAAAGATTTGTTTTTTCATAGTTCTAATTTCTCCTTGATGGTTTTTAGGTAACGGCGAGAAGAGTAGGTGAAGCTTTCATTTTTTAGAAAGATTTCTACCAGACCGTTTGGTGTTAGTTTGAGATGAGAGATAGAGTCGATATTGATGATTTCTGATTGGGAAATTTGGATAAAAGTGGTCGGCAGAATTTCAAGAACTTGATAGAGACGCAAATCAATGGTGTAGGTCTGAGATGCAGTTTCTGCAAGAACCTTCCGATTCTCGATATAGAAGCGTTGTATCTTACCAATCTTAACTAGATAGACCTGATCTTCAATCTTTCCTTTGATTGTTTCTTTTTGGTCAAGATTTTCTGCGAACTCGATGACTTTCTGGACTTTTTCGGTTGGCTGAGGTGCTTGGACAATCAACTTTTCCTCCTCGTAAGTTTCATTAATCTGTAGTTCTACTTTCATAAACTTCTCTCCTTGTTTTTCATACAAAGTTGTGATCACTTCCTGTACACCTTTATTAAACACTATTTTACGAACCATGACAAGAGCTTTTGCCTATGTGGAGAGATTTGGAGTCTATGTGGTATTTGCTTTTTCTGATAGTATCTGAAATATGGTATAATAGCACTAATCAATTTCTAGGAAAATAGATACAGAAAGGGGCTGAAAGATGTCTCATATTATTGAATTGCCAGAGGTGCTGGCAAACCAGATTGCGGCAGGAGAAGTCATTGAACGTCCTGCCAGTGTGGTCAAAGAGTTGGTAGAAAATGCCATTGACGCGGGTTCTAGCCAGATTATCATCGAGATTGAGGAAGCCGGTCTTAAGAAGATTCAAATCACGGATAATGGTCATGGAATTGCCCACGATGAGGTGGAATTGGCCCTCCGTCGCCATGCGACCAGTAAGATAAAAAATCAAGCAGATCTCTTTCGGATTCGGACGCTTGGATTTCGAGGTGAAGCCCTGCCCTCTATCGCTTCTGTCAGTATCTTGACTCTGTTGACAGCGGTTGATGGTGCAAGTCATGGAACTAAGCTCGTTGCGCGTGGGGGAGAAGTTGAGGAAGTCATTCCAGCGACTAGTCCAGTGGGAACCAAGGTTTGTGTGGAGGACCTCTTTTTCAACACGCCTGCCCGCCTCAAGTATATGAAGAGCCAGCAGGCGGAGTTGTCTCATATCATTGATATTGTCAACCGTCTGGGATTGGCTCATCCTGAGATTTCTTTTAGTTTAATCAGTGATGGCAAGGAAATGACACGAACAGCTGGAACTGGTCAACTGCGTCAAGCCATCGCAGGGATTTACGGTTTGGCGAGTGCTAAGAAGATGATAGCCATTGAGAATTCGGATTTAGACTTTGAAATTACAGGTTTTGTGTCTTTGCCTGAGTTAACCCGAGCCAACCGCAACTATATCAGCCTCTTTATCAATGGCCGTTATATCAAGAACTTCTTGCTCAATCGTGCTATTCTTGATGGCTATGGCAGTAAACTTATGGTGGGCCGTTTTCCACTGGCTGTCATTCACATCCATATTGATCCTTATCTAGCAGATGTCAATGTGCATCCGACCAAGCAAGAGGTGCGGATTTCCAAGGAAAGAGAGCTGATGGCACTTGTCTCAGAAGCTATCGCAAAGAGTCTTAAGGAACAGACTTTGATACCTGATGCTTTAGAAAATCTTGCCAAGTCAACCGTGCGCAATCGTCAAAAGGTGGAACAGACCATTCTCCCGCTCAAAGAAAATACGCTTTACTATGAAAAAACGGAGGTAACTAGACCTAGTCAAGCTGAGGTAGCTGATCATCAGGTTGAATTAACTGAGGAAGGGCAGGATTTAACCCTGTTTGCCAAGGAAACCTTGGATCAGTTGACCAAGCCTGCAAAACTCCATTTTGCAGAGAGAAAGCCTGCTAACTACGACCAACTAGATCATCCAGAGTTAGATCTAGCTAGTCTTGATAAGGCCTATGATAAGCTGGAGCGAGAAGAATCATCAAACTTCCCAGAGTTGGAGTTTTTCGGGCAGATGCATGGAACTTATCTCTTTGCCCAAGGGCGAGATGGGCTCTACATCATAGACCAACATGCAGCCCAGGAACGGGTCAAGTATGAGGAATACCGAGAAAGTATTGGCAATGTTGACCAAAGTCAGCAGCAACTCCTAGTGCCCTACATCTTTGAATTCCCAGCGGATGATGCCCTTCGTCTTAGAGGAAGAATGCCTCTCTTAGAGGAAGTGGGCGTCTTTCTAGCAGAGTACGGAGAAAATCAATTTATCCTGCGTGAACATCCTATTTGGATGGCAGAAGAAGAGATTGAATCTGGTATCTATGAAATGTGTGACATGCTGCTCTTGACCAAGGAAGTTTCGATCAAGAAATACCGAGCAGAGCTAGCCATCATGATGTCCTGCAAGCGGTCTATCAAGGCCAATCACCGTATCGATGAGCACTCAGCCAGACAGCTCCTTTATCAGCTTTCTCAGTGTGACAATCCCTACAATTGTCCTCACGGACGCCCTGTTTTGGTGCATTTCACTAAGTCGGATATGGAAAAGATGTTCCGACGCATTCAGGAAAATCATACCAGCCTCCGTGAGTTGGGGAAATATTAAGAACACAAAAAGCCTTTGTTCCTTTTCGAACAAGGCTTTTTAGCTCTTCTAAGAAGGTACTTTGATTGAACATGACTTACTTGATATGAGGTTTACACTTGCTTGACAAGACTGGTTCTAAAAAATGTTGCGAAAACTGAATTAGGTGATTCAAGGTTTTGTAGAGTCGTCTTTGTCTGAAGGATTCTCAAGACCAATTATCTTATCAAGATAACGCTGCTTTGTTTTGAGAGCCTTGTTGATAGCAATTGCAGAAGCGATTAAGAGAACGAAGGTTAGCCAGATCCAAGCAGTGAATTCAGCTGGGAAACTAGAACCGGCTAAAAAGAGATAGATGGCCAGAGTCAATACGAAAATATAAATCACTTGCCAGAGACCAAAGGACTTAACCTCTTTATAGTATTTGTCCTTGTCTTCCTCCAAAATCACTGCTGTGGAACCTTTTTCAGAGTTTTCATCCAGTAGTAGATAGTCAGTTGTCACTTGAAAAATCTTGCTTAATTCAATAATTTTTTCGATTTCAGGAAGGACTTGTCCAGACTCCCATTTGGAGATGCTTTGCCGAGAAACATTGATTTGTTCTGCTAGCTTTTCTTGGGACCAACCTTTTTCCTTTCTGAGCTCAAATAGTTTTTCTGCGAGTTTCATTATTCTATCCTCCTTTTTCTACTTCTATCCTAACAATTTTTACTTATAATGAGAATACAATCTCCTGTACTATTTGTCAACCAGAGGTTGCACCTTTTGTTGCAGTCTGTCTTGGGGAAATATGGTATACTAGATAGGCAAAATAAGGGAGAAAAATTATGTACGAATATCTAAAAGGAATCATTACCAAAATCACTGCTAAATATATAGTCCTTGAGGCAAATGGTATCGGTTATATCCTGCATGTAGCCAATCCTTATGCATACTCAGGTCAGGTGAATCAAGAAACTCAGATTTATGTGCACCAAGTTGTCCGTGAGGATGCCCATCTACTTTATGGCTTTCGCTCAGAAGATGAGAAGAAGCTCTTTCTCAGTCTGATTTCGGTCTCAGGGATTGGACCTGTATCAGCTTTGGCTATTATCGCTGCAGATGACAATGCTGGCTTGGTTCAAGCCATCGAAACCAAGAACATCACCTACTTGACCAAATTTCCTAAAATTGGCAAGAAAACAGCCCAGCAAATGGTGCTGGACTTGGAAGGCAAGGTAGTCGTGGCTAGTGATGACCTTCCTGCCAAGGTCTCAGTACAAGCCAGTGCTGAAAACCAAGAACTGGAAGAAGCTATGGAAGCCATGTTGGCGCTGGGCTACAAGGCAACAGAGCTCAAGAAAATCAAGAAGTTCTTTGAAGGAACGACGGATACAGCTGAGAACTATATCAAGTCAGCCCTCAAGATGTTGGTCAAATAGGAGCAGAGCATGACAAAACGTTGTTCGTGGGTAAAAATGAATAACCCTTTATATGTGGCCTACCATGATGAAGAGTGGGGCCAGCCCCTTCATGATGACCGCGCCCTTTTTGAGTTGCTTTGTTTGGAGACCTATCAGGCTGGTCTGTCTTGGGAAACGGTGCTAAACAAGCGCCAAGCTTTCAGAGAAGCATTTCATGACTATCAAATTCAAGTGGTCGCAGAGATGACGGATGCAGAGTTGGAGGCCTTGTTAGACGATCCAGCCATCATTCGAAATCGAGCCAAGATTTTTGCTACGCGTGCCAATGCTCAAGCATTTTTACAAGTCCAGAAAACCTATGGCTCCTTTGATGCCTATCTCTGGTCTTTTGTCAATGGGCAAACCATCATCAATGATGTCCCTGACTATCACCTAGCACCTGCTAAAACAGACTTGTCTGAAAAGTTATCTCAAGATCTCAAAAAACGAGGCTTCAAGTTTACAGGTCCCGTCGCTGTTTTGTCTTTTCTACAGGCTGCAGGTCTGGTTGATGACCATGAAAATGATTGCGAGTGGAAAAGCGGAAGTTAGTGAGTCCAAGAGTCTAACTATCTGAGAATATAGAAAAAAGCTGAGAAATTCCTCTCAGCTTTTTGATTATATGCTAGTAACTTTTATAGTGCAGTGAGAAATGTCAGTCCACCTAAGACAACGCCAGCTGAGTTTGGAATAATTAGTATCCAATCCTTCTTAGGTTCTTTTGTCCATCCATAAATAACCCAAATTAAACAAGATACTGCTGCGGATAAAGGCTGGAATGGTTGAGCTTTGTTGCCTTGTAAATTGGCAAAAATTTGTGGGATGTAGGCGATAAATACAATAATTCCAATAAAGGCCCCGATTGAACCGACAATTCGATTAATTTTTTGTTTTGTCATATATACCTCCTTTAAAAAGATATCATAGAAATTAGCGAAATGCAATAAATTCAGACACAAATTGTAACGAAAATCAATACAAAAGCACAAAAATGGAGAAATTGTTTATTTTTTGTTATAGTCAAAGCGAATGACTTGTTCATTTGCATCCACATAAGCATGGACGCCAAAGGGAACAATGGCTCTTGGTGTCGCATGGCCAACATTCAGATTATAAACAATCGGGATATTGCTGTCAATGATATCCAATAGTGCTTCCTTATAGTCGTCATAGAAGGTTTCATCCATAGGTTTCCCGACCAAGAGTCCACTGATGACCTCAAATACCCCAGTTTCTTTCAAAGTCTGCACCATCTTTTTGAAGTTTTCCGGCTCAGGCTTTTCTTCGCTTGTTTCTAATAAGAGAATCTTTCCTTCCCAGTCGGATAAGTCAGGGAAGAGTTTATACTTTTGGCAGAGCTCCGTGCTGTCTGCGTATCGAGAGTTGTCAAAGATATCGTAGAGAGATTCGAGGCAACCACCGAGAATTTCTCCCTCAAACTGGGCATTTCCTTGTAACAAGTCAAAACCGGTATTTACATGACTGACACGAGGTGTCCCCAGGGCCTTGGGACTAAAATCAGTCCGTTCCTCATACCAAACGTCGCTAGGGCGGATTTCTGAGATTCTTCCAGTCTCGATCAGTTCTTTAAAGTAGTGAAGGCTGTAGGGCAACATTTCCTTGTCCAACTCACAAATGTCTGCCAGAAAGGATTGCCCATAAAAAGTCTTGATTCCTAGTTTATGCAACATGAGATGGTTCATGGTCGTATCCGAAAAGCCAAGAAAAATCTTTTGTTTGATAACCTTTTGTAGTTGGTCATTTTCAAAAAGATAAGGTAGCAAACGATAGGTATCATCACCACCGATGGCGCAGAGGATCATGTCGATGCTATCGTCCGAAAAGGTCTGTATCAAATCTTCTGCACGCGCCTCAGGATGATCCTTGATAAAGTCTAAGCCCTTTAGCGAATGGGGCATAAAGATAGGGTTGAGACCCAGATCCTTGAGACGTTGGACACCCAGTTCCACTTCGTGTTTGACAAAGTCCTCTCCGATAATGCCACTAGACAAGCTCACGATACCAATAGTAGAAACCATATCTCCTCCTCCTAGAAATTGATTGAGCCTATTTTATCATAAAAGATGGGAGAAAACTATAGGGATTAGAGTTAGAAGTTCTATTGTATATCAAGAAAAAAGCAACCGCCTATGCAGTTGCTTATTTATTTTCTTAGTAACGTGATGGACCTGCGCTTGCGCTTCGGATATTGAAGCGTTTCTTGAGATAGAAGCGAAGGGCGAGGAGGGCTGCTCCTAGGATAGCCAAAGGCAATGGAGCAAGGATTGGATTGAGAGCTGCTGGTAGGAAGCTTGTTGCGAAGAAGACAGCTAACCAGAGAACCATAGCAGCTAGGATGACGAGGATTGATTTCCAGAAAGGAGGGCGCTGGCTACGATCTGTGTCTGGTCCATAGTACTGGTAGACAAAGTAGTACATCAAGTAGAAGGCCACTCCTCCTACAAGCCCAACCAACAAGAGGGTAATCAAACCATAGCCAATAGCTTGGTCTGTAGAGAAGAACGTAGTCAGAGCGCTAACCAAAGCAAAGAGACTGGTGATAAAAAGGGCTGAGTCCATAATCATGAGTTTTGGATCATCATTTTCCTTAGGATGCTCTTTTTCGTACTGTTCCTTGACTGTAAAGCTGTGAGCCCAGTGAGTTGGAGCACCGTAGAGGGAACGAGCTGTCGTTCCTTTGGCTTGCTCTTCAAGGATTTTAGGAAGGACTTCCTCAAAAACAGTCTTGATTTCAGCATCTGTTTTGCCATCTTTGAGAAACTGCTGGGTAGCAATATGGATAAACTCTTGGTTTTTCTTAGTTAATTTTTGTAGATCAATCTGAGACATAGGGATTCCTCTTAGAACCATTTTTTATGGATAAGATAGAGAGTGAGTGAAACACTCATAGCAAAGGCGATAAAGACGATCAACCAGAAGGCGTGAGGCTCACCGTTTAGAGGGATTTCATTATCCTTAAAGTTCATCCCGTAGGCTGAGAAGATCATGGTTGGGATAGACATGACGATGGTCACGAGAGCCAGGGTCTTCATGATGTTGTTCTGGTTGTTGGAAATGATAGAGGCAAAGGTCTCTGTCATAGAGTGAAGGACGTTTCCATAGATATCTGCCATCTCAATGGCCTGTTGGGTTTCAATCAGGGTATCCTCCAGCAGGTCTTCGTCCTCTAAGTATTTTTTGATATTGCTGGTTGCGCTGGTCAATTTCTTAATCACGCGCTCATTTGTCTTAAGTGAGGCCTTGAAATAGACGATGGTCTTTTCCAATTCCATGAGTTCGATCAGTTCTTCGTTTCGAGTAGATTTGTGAAGTTGACTTTCGATTTGTTCACTCTTACGATCGATTGAACGGAGGGCCGTCAGGTAAAGCTCAGCGTTGCGGTAGAGAATCTGGAAGATAAAACGTGAACGCATAAAGGTGTAGAAGTTGCGCAGTCTACGGTTGATAAAGACATCGAGAACAGGGAGGGATTCCAAGCAAGTAGTGATAATGGTCTCCTCAGTGATGATAATCCCTAGCGGAATCGTTACGTAGTAGGTGCGATTGTTTCTTTCCTCTGTGATGGGAACGTCTACGATGATCAAAGTATACTCATCTTCGATGGTAATACGAGACATTTCTTCCGCATCGAGCGGTGCTCGGAGGTCGGCAATGTCAATATCGAAGGCGTTGGCGATTTCCAGTGATTCATTTTGTGTAGGATTGACGAGATTGATCCAAGTGCCCGGTTCAAGCGTGTCGATCTCTTTAAATTCAGTTGTTGTTGAGAGAAAAACTTGTTTCATATCCCCTATCCTTTCCTACTATTCAGTGTTTGGTTTTTTGCACCGTACTATTATACTACAAAATCGGCTTTTTGGGTAATAGAATTTCACATTTTTTGGTATAATGGAAAGCAATAATGGACTAGAAAGATTAAAGATGCAAGATAAAATTGTGATTCATGGGGCGCGTGCCCATAACCTAAAAAATATTGATGTGGAGATTCCGCGAGACAAGCTGGTCGTCGTAACGGGCTTGTCAGGTTCTGGGAAATCCAGTCTAGCTTTTGATACCCTCTATGCGGAGGGGCAACGCCGTTATGTAGAGAGCCTATCAGCCTATGCCCGTCAGTTCTTGGGTAACATGGAAAAACCAGATGTAGATGCCATTGACGGCCTCAGCCCAGCTATTTCCATCGACCAAAAAACGACTAGCAAAAACCCTCGCTCGACGGTGGGAACTACGACTGAAATCAATGACTATCTGCGTCTCCTCTACGCACGTGTGGGGACGCCTTACTGTATCAATGGACACGGGGCTATCAAGGCTTCTTCCGTTGAGCAAATCGTTGATAAGGTCTTAGAATTGCCAGAACGCCAGCGCCTGCAAATCTTGGCCCCAGTCATCCGCAAGAAAAAAGGACAACACAAGAGCATTATTGAAAAGATTCAGAAAGATGGCTATGTTCGTGTCCGTGTGGATGGGGAAGTCTATGACGTGACCGAAGTGCCTGAGCTGTCTAAGAGCAAGCAACACAATATCGATGTTGTAGTTGACCGTATTGTCATCAAGGAGGGCATCCGCAGCCGTCTCTTTGACTCTGTTGAGGCGGCCCTTCGTATCGCAGAAGGTTATGTGATTATCGATACCATGGACAACTCTGAGTTGCTCTTCTCTGAGCATTATGCCTGTCCAGTTTGTGGTTTTACCGTACCAGAGTTAGAGCCTCGTCTCTTCTCTTTCAATGCTCCTTTTGGCTCTTGTAGCGAGTGTGATGGTTTGGGTATCAAGCTGGAGGTGGACATCGACCTAGTGGTGCCAGATGCCAGCAAAACTTTACGTGAGGGAGCGCTTGCGCCTTGGAATCCTATTTCCTCTAACTACTATCCTAACATGCTAGAACAGGCTATGACAGCCTTTGGAGTGGATATGGACAAGCCTTTTGAGGACTTATCAGAAAAAGATAAGAACTTGATTCTTTACGGTTCAGATGGAAAGGAATTCCATTTCCACTATGAGAATGAATTTGGTGGTGTGCGCGATATCGACATTCCTTTTGAAGGAGTTGTCACTAATATTAAGCGTCGTTACCATGAGACTAACAGTGATTACACCCGCACCCAGATGCGCCTCTATATGAATGAACTGACCTGCGGAACTTGTCACGGTTACCGTCTCAATGACCAGGCCTTGTCTGTTCGGGTAGGTGGGGAGCAAGGGCCGCATATCGGAGAAATTTCAGATCTGTCTATCGCAGACCACTTGGAGTTGGTGAGCCAGCTGACCCTTTCTGAAAATGAAGCTATCATTGCTCGACCTATTCTCAAGGAAATCAAGGATCGTTTGACCTTCCTCAATAACGTGGGTCTTAATTATCTGACCCTGTCACGTTCGGCAGGAACCCTATCAGGAGGAGAGAGTCAGCGTATTCGCTTGGCTACCCAGATTGGTTCTAATCTATCAGGCGTCCTTTATATTCTAGATGAGCCGTCGATCGGACTTCACCAGAGGGACAATGACCGTCTCATTGCCAGCTTGAAAAAAATGCGTGACTTGGGCAATACTCTCATCGTGGTGGAACACGACGAAGATACCATGCGCGAGGCGGATTATCTGATTGACGTTGGTCCTGGTGCGGGAGTCTTTGGTGGGGAAATCGTCGCTGCAGGGACACCTAAGCAAGTGGCTCGCAACAGTAAGTCCATCACAGGTCAGTACTTGTCGGGCAAACGTGCCATTCCAGTACCAGAAGAACGCCGTGTCGGAAATGGTCGTTTTATCGAGGTGACAGGAGCGCGTGAGAACAACTTGCAAAATGTCACTGCTCGCTTCCCACTAGGAAAATTTATCGCCGTGACAGGGGTGTCCGGTTCAGGTAAATCGACCCTAATCAACAGCATCCTCAAAAAAGCTATTGCTCAAAAGCTCAACCGCAATTCAGACAAACCTGGTAAGTTTAAAACGATTACAGGGATTGAGCATGTGGATCGTCTGATTGATATTGACCAGAGCCCAATCGGACGGACACCGAGGTCTAATCCAGCTACCTATACAGGAGTTTTTGACGATATACGTGACCTTTTTGCCCAGACAAATGAAGCTAAGATTAGAGGCTACAAGAAGGGACGTTTCAGTTTCAACGTCAAGGGTGGTCGCTGTGAAGCCTGCTCAGGTGACGGGATTATCAAGATTGAGATGCACTTCTTGCCAGATGTTTACGTGGCTTGTGAAGTCTGCCATGGAACCCGCTACAACAGTGAAACCCTAGAAGTTCACTACAAGGAAAAGAACATCTCGCAAGTCTTGGATATGACAGTCAACGATGCAGTGGAATTCTTCCAACATATTCCTAAGATTCAACGCAAACTCCAGACCATCAAGGATGTAGGGTTGGGCTATGTAACGCTAGGACAACCAGCTACGACTCTTTCAGGTGGAGAAGCCCAGCGTATGAAGTTGGCTAGTGAACTCCACAAACGCTCGACAGGCAAGTCATTCTACATTCTGGATGAGCCGACGACAGGACTTCATACGGAGGACATCGCTCGCTTGCTTAAAGTCTTGGCTCGCTTTGTAGACGATGGTAATACAGTCCTCGTCATCGAGCACAATCTGGATGTCATTAAGACGGCAGACCATATCATCGACTTGGGACCTGAGGGCGGTGTTGGTGGTGGAACCATCATCGCAACAGGAACTCCAGAAGAAGTAGCGGCCAATGAAGCCAGCTACACAGGACACTATTTGAAAGGAAAGTTACATCATGAATAAACGCGTACAAGCATTTCTAGCTAAAATGCAAGAAAAAGAACTGGATGGCATCATCATCAACAACCTTAAAAATGTCTATTATTTGACTGGTTTTTGGGGTTCAAACGGAACAGTTTTCATCAGTCGTGACCGCCAGGTCTTGGTAACGGATTCTCGCTATATCATTGCAGCCAAGCAAGAAGTGACAGGTTTTGAGATTGTGGCTGACCGCGATGAATTGACTGTTATTGCAGGCATTGTTAAGGATATGGGCTTGTCTCGCATCGGTTTTGAGGATGAGATTTCGGTCTCTTATTACCACCGTATGCAGGCTGCCTTTGCGGGAATTGACTTGTTGCCACAAACTCAGTTTGTTGAAGCACTCCGTATGATTAAGGATGAGAAAGAGGTTGCGACCATTCGCAAGGCTTGTTCCATCTCAGACCAGGCTTTCCGTGATGCGCTTGACTTTATCAAACCTGGGAAGACGGAGATTGAGATTGCCAACTTCCTTGATTTCCGCATGCGGGAGCTAGGAGCGGCAGGTTTGTCTTTTGATACGATTCTAGCAAGTGGTATCAACTCTTCTAAACCCCATGCCCATCCTATGCATAAACCAGTTGAACTAGGCGAAGCTATTACCATGGACTTCGGCTGCCTTTACGAGCATTATGTGAGTGATATGACTCGTACTATCTACCTGGGCCATGTCAGTGATGAGCAGGCAGAGATTTACAATACTGTCCTGAAAGCCAATCAAGCCTTGATTGACCAAGCCAAGGCGGGGCTAGGCTTCCGTGACTTTGACAAAATCCCTCGTGATATTATCGTAGAAGCGGGCTATGGCGACTACTTTACCCATGGTATCGGGCACGGTATCGGACTTGATATCCACGAAGAACCTTACTTTAGCCAAACTTCAAAAGAAGTCATTAAAACTGGTATGGTCTTGACTGACGAACCAGGTATCTATATTGGAGGAAAATATGGCGTTCGGATTGAGGATGACATTCTCATCACCGAGACGGGTTGCGAATTATTGACTCTAGCTCCGAAAGAATTGATTGTTATCTAAAAAATGAGATAAATCGTTGACTTTTATATTTTAAAGGTTTATACTGATAGACGAAAACGGTAGGTGAGGCTACCATGGGGATACGGATGACTACCGCAAAGCAGTGGAGACACTACTCGTTGGTCAACAGTCCTGGTCGCGAAGGCCAAGACTAAGCTCATTTCATTGCCCTATGGAGTTAAAGCTTGAACGAAAAACAGATAATGAGTTTTTTAATCCTGCCATTTTATGGTGGGATTTTCTACTGTTTTAGAACAGGGAAAGGAGACAGACGATGCAAATTGACGATCATCCAGAACCGCACATACACAGCCAATCGCTGATTTGTGTCGTTCTGCCCTTATAAAGTGATTGGTCTCTGTGTATGAAACACATCATTCATACAGATAGGAGAAACCAATGAAAACTACTAAAGAAAGATTAGCAACAGCTATTCACACACCTCTAAAAGAAACTCTATCTTTTTACAAGACAAGCCTAACAGGCTTGACTGAGGAGCAGGTGGAGAAAAATCGTGACCTATACGGCGAAAACACCATCACCAAGGGTCAAGAAGACAGTATCCTCAAAAAGATTTACGAATCTATTATCAATCCATTTACAATCATCTTGCTGGTCATCGCTATGATCTCCCTAGTGACCAATGTTTGGTTGGCGAAGCCAGGACAAGAGGATCCGACGACCTCTATCATTATCGTTGTTCTCGTTCTAATCTCTGGTGGGATACGCTTTGTCCAAGAATTACGGAGCGATAAAGCAGCGACCAATCTTTCAAAAATGATTGTGAATACAGCTACGGTTATTCGCGAAGGACAGAGTTTAGAGGTCGCGATTGAAGATTTGGTTGTTGGAGATATGGTCAAGTTGAGTGCTGGAGATATGATTCCAGCAGACCTCCTTTTGATTGAATCGCGCGATTTCTTTGTCCAACAGTCAGGCTTAACAGGCGAAAGTGATTCAGTTGAAAAACTAGCCTTGTCAAAAATGAGTCAGTCAAATTTTGACAGCTTGCTAGAAGCAGAAGCGCTTGCTTTCATGGGAGCCAACGTAATATCAGGAAGTGCCAAGGCTTTGATTTTAGCGGTCGGTGATGACACTATGATGGGAGAAATCGAGCAGACCCTCAATACCTATGATGAGCCGACCTCTTTTGAGCGGGAGATGAACAGCATCTCCTGGCTCTTAATTCGTTTGATGTTAGTCATGGTTCCTATCGTGTTTCTCTCCAATGGCTTGACAGATGGAGATTGGTTAGAAGCTGGCGTCTTTGCCTTGAGTGTGGGCGTTGGGCTTACACCTGAAATGCTTCCCATGATTATCACGGCCAGTCTAGCTAAAGGCTCCATTATCATGGCAAAGGAAAAAGTCGTTATTAAAAAGCTCAATGCCATTCAAGATCTAGGGGCTATTGATATCCTGTGTACGGATAAAACAGGAACCCTTACCCAAGACGAAATTGTCCTTGAATATCCTTTGGATATACATGGGGATTTGGATTTGTCTGTGTTGAGACGAGCCTACCTTAATTCCTATTTTCAAACTGGTTTGAAAAACTTGATGGACCGTGCCATTATCAGTAGAACTGAAAAAGAAGCTAAAGAACACGCTATTCTACAAAATTTGGATACTAGCTTCCAAAAAATAGATGAATTGCCCTTTGATTTTGAACGCAGACGGATGAGTGTCATCGTCAAGGATGAAAACGAAGTTGTTAGCTTGGTAACCAAGGGTGCCCTAGAGGAGATGCTTGCGATTTCAACCCAAGTGGAATATCAAGGCCATATTAGTCCTCTGACGGATGATATCCGAGTGGAAATTTTAAAAGAAGTAGACCAACTCAATCAACAAGGCTTGCGAGTCTTGGGAGTCGCCTATAAAACAGGCCTCAAAGAAGGTTTTGCTTACTCTGTTGAAGATGAAAAAGAGATGATTCTAACAGGATATCTTGCCTTCTTAGACCCACCAAAACCATCAGCAGCACCTGCTATTCAAGCTTTGTTAGAGCACGGTGTTCAAACCAAGATCCTGACGGGGGATAATGAGAAGGTAACCCAAGCAGTATGTGAAAAAGTTGGTTTAGACGTTGATCAAATCTTGTTGGGTTCTGATATTGACGCCATGACGGACGAAGAGTTGGCCCAAGCAGTCGAGAAGGTAACCGTCTTTGCCAAACTCTCTCCTGATCAAAAAGCACGAATCATCTTACAAATCAAATCCAACGGACATTGTGTCGGCTATATGGGGGATGGGATCAATGATGCCCCTTCTATGAAAGTAGCAGATGTGGGGATTTCTGTTGATACAGCAGTGGATATTGCCAAAGAAACCGCTGATGTCATTTTGCTAGATAAAGATTTGATGGTGCTTGAAAAAGGTCTGGTTGAAGGACGCAAAGTCTATGCCAACATGACCAAATATATCAAGATGACGGTCAGCTCTAATTTCGGGAATATTCTGTCACTCTTAGTGTCTGGTATCTTTTTACCTTTCCTCCCTATGGCTCCGATTCACTTGATTGTGTTAAACCTAGTTTATGACCTTTCTTGTATTGCCTTGCCATTTGATAATGTGGATGAAGACTTTTTGAAGAAGCCTCATAAGTGGGAGGCTCAGTCCATTACTCGTTTTATGATTTGGATGGGGCCAATTTCTTCTGCTTTCGATATTTTGACCTTTATTTTGCTCTATTTTGTCATTGTCCCAATGGCGACAGGACAAGCCTATGTTCACGGAGCAGAGTCTACAACGGGCTTCATTATCCTATTCCAGACAGGTTGGTTCATTGAATCCATGTGGTCCCAAACCATGGTCATCCATATGCTTCGTTCAGCAAAACTTCCTTTCTTGCAAAGTCGTCCGTCATGGTTTGTTCTTGGAACAACCTTGCTAGCAGCCAGTTTTGTGACCTTCCTTCCCTATTCTGCAATTGCTAATCTCCTTCGTTTAACCCCTTTGAAACCAATTTATTTCCTTTTTTTGCTCTTGATAATCGTTCTCTATATGATCAGTGTTACAGTAGTGAAACGAATGTATATCAAAAAATTTAAAAGTTGGCTATAAATTGATTTTGTCAAGGAAAAAGTACGGAAATCACTAAAAAAGTTAAATTTTTTTAAAAATAGGTCGCAAGTCGGATGTTTTTTATGGTATAATAGACTAAACTGATAGTAACATGTAGCGAAAGGGGTAGGCACATGATTAAGATTTATACCGTCTCCAGTTGCACAAGCTGTAAGAAAGCGAAGACTTGGCTCAACGCACACCAGTTAAGTTATAAAGAACAAAACCTTGGTAAAGAAGGGATTACGAGAGAAGAACTACTTGATATTCTGACAAAGACAGATAATGGAATTGCCAGCATTGTATCATCAAAAAACCGCTATGCGAAAGCTTTAGGAGTTGACATCGAAGATTTGAGTGTGAATGAAGTGCTCAACTTAATCATGGAAACACCACGGATCTTAAAAAGTCCTATTCTAGTTGACGAGAAGCGTTTGCAGGTTGGCTACAAAGAAGATGATATCCGTGCCTTTTTACCACGCTCTGTCCGTAATGTAGAAAATGCAGAAGCACGTTTGCGTGCAGCTCTATAAACATCAAGGCTGGGGTATCTCCTAGCCTTGTTCATTTTTTATCTAAAAATCATGTGAGGAATTATGAAAAAGATAGTAATTGGCGCAGCTACTCTCCTCCTGCTACTTGCAGGTTGTGGTCAAAAGAAGGGAACGCCATCCAGTTCAAAAAGTGACTCCGAAACACTCCAATCTACTCTGCCAGTTTTGGAAAATGCGGAAAAGAATACGGTTGTGACCAAGACTTTGATTTTCCCGGAGTCAGGGGATGGCATCAAGCAAACGCAAACCATTACCTATAAAGGGAAACAATTTCTAAAATTGGTTATCCGGCAGACACGGCCCTTAAGTGAGGAGTTGAAATCCTTTATCGCTGACCACGGTCTTGAAGCTACAAAGAAAGCCTTCGCGGAAGCCGAGGAGAAAGATGAAAGTCTCCAAGAAGCACGTAAGTTAGAGGGTTTTACGGTTGAGACTCAGTTAATCAGCGAGACAGAGATGGAAACTACTACGACTTATGATTTTCAAATTTTAGATGTCAAAAAGGCGGCGCAAGTAGAATATCTAAAGAATATTGGCTTAGAGACTCTTTTGAAAAATGAACCAAGCCAATATATCGCAGACAGAGTGGCAAATGGTGCGACAGAACAGTAAGAAAATCCAAATAAATGGATTGACTTAATTGTAGAACGTAAGGAAATGTGCTATAATAGTACTATTCTAAGGAAAGAGGGTGTTAGAATGGGATTTACTGAAGAAACTGTACGTTTTAAATTGGATGATTCCAATAAGAAGGAGATCAGTGAAACGTTGACAGATGTCTATGCTTCTCTGAATGAAAAGGGGTATAACCCTATCAATCAGATCGTCGGTTATGTATTGAGTGGAGACCCTGCCTACGTTCCTCGTTACAATAATGCACGAAATCAAATCCGTAAGTATGAGCGTGATGAAATTGTTGAAGAATTGGTGCGCTATTACCTTAAAGGACAAGGAGTCGATCTATAATCTATGAGAATTATGGGATTGGACGTCGGTTCAAAAACGGTAGGAGTGGCCATTAGCGACCCACTAGGATTCACTGCTCAAGGACTTGAAATCATCCAGATTGATGAGAATCAGGGTCAGTTTGGTTTTGACCGTATCAGGGAACTGGTTGACAGCTATAAGGTGGAACGCTTTGTAGTGGGCTTACCTAAAAATATGAACAATACCAGCGGTCCGCGAGTAGAAGCCAGCCAAGCCTACGGAGCAAAATTAGAAGAAATTTTTGGTTTACCCGTAGACTATCAAGATGAGCGCTTGACGACGGTCGCAGCCGAGCGTATGCTGATTGAGCAGGCTGACATCAGTCGCAACAAGCGAAAAAAAGTTATTGATAAATTGGCTGCTCAGCTGATTTTGCAAAATTATTTAGATAGAAAATTTTAAGACAGAGGAGAAACTATGTCACACGATCACAACCATGACCACGAAGAACGTGAATTGATTACACTAGTAGACGAGCAAGGAAATGAAACCTTGTTTGAAATTCTTTTGACCATTGACGGGAAAGAAGAATTTGGTAAAAACTATGTTCTTCTAGTGCCAGTTAACGCAGAAGAAGATGAAAACGGCGAAGTTGAAATCCAAGCTTACTCATTCATCGAAAATGAAGACGGAACAGAAGGCGAATTGCAACCAATCCCAGAAGACTCAGAAGATGAATGGAACATGATTGAAGAAGTCTTCAACAGCTTTATGGAGGAGTGATACAGTCTGGGAGACTGTATCAGCCCAACTCCCAGAAATTGGAGAGAGTTGGAACATCCAGTGGATGTTTTTAGCCCAGTTCCTTAAAATAAGAGAGAACTGGTAAGTCCGGGGGACGTTTTTAGCCTTATAGTAGCTAGTGATTAGCTAACCAGGTAAGAGGTTGGGATTTTTGTCCCAACCTCGCTTTTTATTTGCAATCATACTTTGATGCGGTAGTGGAACGTACTTTTGTTAAGGAGATGTGTATGTTTGAAGTAGAAGAATGGCTCCATAGTCGGATTGGTTTAAACTTTAGATCTGGACTTGGAAGAATGCAGCAAGCAGTGGATTTGTTGGGAAATCCTGAGAAGGCTTATCCCATTATCCATATAACAGGAACTAACGGTAAGGGGTCAACTATTGCCTTTATGAGGGAGTTGTTTGTAGCTCATGGGAAAAAAGTTGGCACTTTTACCTCTCCTCATATCATTTGTATCAATGATCGCATTTGCATCAATGGACAACCGATTGCTGTTGAAGATTTTATTCGTACAGCTAACCAAGTCAAGGAGATGGAAAAAACTCTTTTGGAAACACATGACCAATTGTCTTTCTTTGAGTTGTTGACCTTGATTGCTTTGCTTTACTTTAAAGAGCAGGACGTGGATCTAGTCCTGCTAGAAGTGGGTATTGGTGGTCTACTTGACACCACTAATGTTGTAACAGGAGAGATTGCAGTTATAACTTCCATTGGGTTAGATCATCAGGAGACCTTGGGCGATAGTCTAGAGGAAATAGCAGAGCAGAAAGCTGGTATTTTCAAGGCTGGAAAGAAGGCGGTCATTGCCAAGCTTAATGCAGAAGCTGAGCCTGTCTGTCAAAAAAGAGCAAAAGAGTTGGACGTAGATCTTTATCAAGCTGGGCGAGACTTCACCTTGAATGCGGGGGATTTTTCAAGTAGCTTAGCAAGCTTTTCCCAGCTTGAAATCGGGTTGGAAGGTACCTATCAGCAAGAAAATGCCGCCTTGGCTTTACAAACCTTTCTTCTGTTTATGGCGTCAAGAGAGGAAGGTGTCGAAGAAGAGCTTGTCAGACAGGCTTTGAAAGAAACCCACTGGGCAGGTCGATTGGAACGGGTTCGTCCGCAAATCTACCTAGATGGAGCTCACAATCTTCCAGCCTTAACCCGTCTGGTCGAGTTTATCCAAGGGAAAATCCAGCAAGGCTATCAAGTTCACATTCTTTTTGGTGCCCTTAAACGCAAGGATTATCAAGGAATGTTAGGCTATCTATCTGAGCAGTTGCCTCAGGTGGAACTTAAGGTAACAGGTTTTGACTACCAAGGCTCTTTGGATGAGAAGGATGTGGCGGGTTACGATTTGATTCCTTCCTATGGCGATTTTATCAGAGAATTTGAAGAAAAGGCCAATAACCAAGACTTGCTTTTCGTGACGGGCTCTCTCTACTTTATCTCGGAAGTCCGAGCGAGTTTGGTAGGAAGCGATGGGACTAGTTGACCTTCTAGGATGAAGTTGCTATACTGTAGGTAGGAGGTACATCTGGGAACGATTCCAGCAAAACATTGGCACAAAAGAAAGGAAATCGCTATGAAAACGAAAACATTCACACTTTCTATTGCTTCCCTAGCAATTCTTAGTCTTTTAGCAGCTTGTGGATCTAAGGCACAAGCCCCTACTCAGCAATCATCTTCTCAACAAGAATCATCTTCTAGTGCTGCTACAAGTGCTAGTCAACCACAAACGTCCTCAAGTCAGGACACTACTGTAGCTCAACCTACGAACATCGATGGTACCTATACTGGAAAAGATGAGAATGACCAGATCACTCTTGTTGTAACAGGTAAAACTGGTACATGGACTGAGGTCGAGCCAGATGGAGATAAGGAAATCAAGCAAGTCAGTTTTGATCCGGAAAATCAACGTGTCATTATCGGCGATGATGTCAAAATTTACACGGTTAATGGTAATCAATTGATTATCGACGATATGGACCGAGAGGCATCTGACCGAGTAGTCTTAACGAAACAATAATGATTAAGTAAAAGTTCCAATGAGGTGAAATCCATCTTTTTGGAGCTTTTTTTCTTGAAAAAGTGGCTGGTTGTTCTTTACTAACTTTTTACTTAAAACGCTTACAAAAATTTGTAAAACTTCTTATAAGGTCGTATACTTATAGTAAATAATCAAATAGCGCAGAGGCGCAGGAGGAAAAACATATGGCTACATTTTACGTTCCATCAGTTAACCTTATTGGTAAAGGTGTTGTAAATGAAGTAGGTCCGTATATCAAGGAACTGGGGTATAAGAAGGCCCTTTTGGTGACAGACAAGTTCATCGAGGGAAGCGATATTTTACCTAAGGTCCTAAAACCATTAGATGCTGAAGGGATTGAATATGTGATCTTTAGCGATGTGGAGCCAAATCCGACTTGCAAGAACGTCACAGACGGGGTTGCTGCCCTGAAAGAGCATGGATGTGACTTCATCGTCAGTCTTGGTGGTGGGTCTCCACAGGATGCGGCTAGTTGTATCTCTATCATTGCGACAAATGGTGGCAAACCACAGGACTACGAAGGACTTCACAAGTCTGCTGAAAAAGGGTTGCCAGTGGTTGCTATCAATACAACAGCTGGAACTTCAGCAGAAATCACCATTAACTATGTCATTACTGACGAAGAACGCAAGGTCAAGATGGTAATGGTTGATAAGAATAGCCTTGCTCTTATCTCTGTTAATGATCCAGAACTCATGCTTTCAAAACCGAAAGGATTGACAGCAGCAACAGGTATGGATGCTCTTACCCATGCTGTTGAAGCCTTGGTAACACCGGGTGCTTATGATGTGACCAAGAAACTCTCTATCGGAGCTATTGAACTCATCAAAGAGTATCTTCCTCGTGCTGTGGCAAACGGACAAGATATTGAAGCGCGTGAGGCGATGGTCAATGCTATCTTCCTCGGTGGTATGAGCTTTAACAATGCTGGTTTGGGCTACGTTCACTCAATGGCTCATCAACTAGGTGCAGTTTATAACTTGCCACATGGCGTTTGCTGTGCCATGCTTCTCCCAGTTGTAGAACGTGAAAATGCCAAACGCGTGCCAGAAGCTTTCCGCAATGTAGCCAAAGCTTTGGGGCTTCATGTTGAAGGGAAAACTGATGAAGAATGTGCTGCCTACGCTATCGCTGAGATTGAAACATTGTCTGAAACTGTTGGTATTCCTAAGAAACTCACTGAACTCGGTATCCAAGAAAAAGATTTTGACTTTGACTATCTTTCTAAGAATGCTTTGATCGATGCCTGTGCACCAGGAAATCCATTTATGCCGACTTTGGAAGAAACCATTGCCTTCTACAAAGAACTCTTCTAATTCTTAAAGTGAAAAAGAAGCTAAATAATGCTGGGAAGAACTATCATTTTGGTAGTTCTTTTTTTAAAAATTTGCTATCCTAGACATATGAGAAAAATCAAAATTGATGTGGTTATAGTACCCTTAAGTGGGCATCTCTTCCCAACCCTGAATCTACTCGCACCCTTGTTGAAGGATCCCTTGTATGAGATTCGATTATTTACAGGACCACAACGAAAAGCTGTCGCAGAGGAGATGGGATTCCAGGTGCTTCCCATTTTAGAAAATTCTGTAGATGAGTTTGAGCGTGTAGCCAACAATGAAGGGCAATTAAACCTTATTTCTGCTTATCGACAGTTGTCAGCTAGTCTTGATTTGATCAATGCGGTTTCTGATCAATTAGTGCAAGAGTGGCAGAAAAATCGACCAGATATTGTTATTGCGGATTTTATAACCATCTCTGGAGGACTTGTAGCGGAAGAGTTGGGGATTCCTTGGATTACCACTATGGCGACACAGTTTGCCATTGAAACGACAGATGGACCGCCTTGTTTCTTTGGCGGAATGGGCAGTCCAAAGAATCCTTTCCAATCTATCCAGCAATGGCTAGGAAGAAAAGTGACTCGTTTAGGGAAACGAATCGTAACCTTTCTACTTAGAGAACGCTTGAAACGTTACGATTTTAAGCTCTACAATCACAAAAATCAGGAGACCATTTATTCGCCCTATTCCATCTTGGGAATTGGGATGAAAGAGTTGGAGCTGAAAAGTGGTTTTCCAGAGCACTACCTTTGGGTGGGACCTTTTGGGTCTTCGATTGAGAGGGCAGAGAATTATCCCCTAGATTTGGCTCCTTATGCAAATCATAAGAAAGTCCTCGTATCTTGTGGGACTCAGCTAGCATGGGCCAAAGACAATCTCCTCTACCAGACACAACAATTGGCAAAAGCCCATCCGGACTGTCACTTCTTTGTAACTCTGGGGTTCGGCGGACAAGACTTCCAATGTGAGGAACTCATGGACAATGTTTCTGTGGTATCCTATCTTCCCTATAAGGAATACATTCCCCAGATGGACTATGTGATTCATCACGGCGGTGCGGGTATTTTTTACCAATGTATTATCTATGGCAAGCCTGCCTTGATTCTCCCTCATGACTATGATCAGTATGACTATGCGGTTCGCGGGCTAGAGGCAGGGATTGCCCTGACTGCTAAACGAGAGGATAGAGAAGCGATTGGACACGCTTTTGATGAGCTATTGGCTAGAGATGACTGGTCAGATTTGAACAAACTTAGTCGTGCAGCTCAAGACTACCAGCCAACAGAGATTCTGAAGAGCGAAATACATCGGCTCTTAGAGTACAAGGAGAAATAAAAGATGAAGAAAGTATTGGTAACAGGTGCTACGGGCTTTCTAGGTAAGTATGTTGTTGAAGAGCTCAGTCAGCAGGGCTATCAGGTACGAGCTTTTGGACGCAATCGCAAGGTTGGTCAGTCATTAGAAGCTTCCACTGTGACATTTTTCCAGGGAGATTTGACCAAGCAAGAGGCTTTGACTCGGGCTTGTCAGGGTATGGACATGGTTGTACATGCGGGTGCTCTTTCTACCGTTTGGGGTCCTTGGGAGGAATTCTACCAGACAAACGTCTTGGGGACCAAGTATGTTCTGGAGGCTTGTCGAGAGGCGGGGATTCAGCGTTTGGTTTATGTATCGTCACCTAGCATTTATGCTGCTTCTCGAGACCAGCTAGCTATCAAAGAAAGCGATGCGCCAGAGGAAAACAACCTCAACAACTATATTCGTAGTAAACTAGCTTCGGAGAAACTTTTTAAAGATTATCCCGATGTTCCAAGTATTATCTTGCGACCTCGTGGGCTTTTTGGGGTTGGGGATACCAGTATTTTGCCCCGGGTTCTCAAGCTCAGTCAGAAGATTGGCATTCCCTTGATAGGGGATGGTCGTCAACTGATGGATATGACCTGTGTGGAAAACGTCGCTCTGGCCATTCGTTTGGCACTAGAGGCCCCTCAAGCTAGTGGTGAAGTTTATAATATTACCAATGGGGAACCAAGAGCCTTTAAGAATTTGATAGAAGAAACCTTGAGAGGGCTTGGCTATCCGATAACATACAGAAGAGTGCCGGCTCCTTTTCTTTCAGTTATTGCCAGTAGTTTAGAGTTTCTTTATAAGACCTTGAAACTCAAAGGCGAGCCGGCTCTGACACGCTACACCTATTATTTGCTACGGTATAGCCAGACGCTGGACATCAGCAAGGCAGAGAAAGACTTGGATTATCGCCCTCAAATCAGTATTTCGGAAGGGATTGAACAGTATGTCAAAGATTGTCGAAAGCATTGATTATTTCCCAGCAGGATACTGTACTAGCTATACAGGTTTGCTATTTAAAGGAGTCAAGAATAAAAAGATGACCTTCCCAGCTGGCGTCTTTCTGATTAAGCACAGAGACAAAGGCTATCTACTATATGATACTGGCTATCACTATGATATCAAGACCAAGCTTCGCTATGCTTTCTATCGTTTGGGGACGCCTGTTCAAATGACAGAGAAGGACCAGATTTCATATTTGCTGGAAGCGAAGGGAATCAAACCAGAAGAAATTAACTATGTCATCCTATCTCATTTACATCCAGATCATCTGGGAGGGGCTAGCTTCTTTCCTCATGCAACCTTTATCCTGACAAAAGAAGTGTATGAAGTTTACCAGAAACCCAAGTTGAAAGACTTGATTTTCAAGGAGTTTCTACCAACTTCTTTTGAAAAAAATCTAACCATTATCAGAGCTGACCAGCAACACCCGGCATTTCCCTATAGTCCGGTTTGTGATTTTTTCGCAGATGGAAGTATCCTAGTGGCCTCTGTTGACGGACATGCTAGGGGGCAAGCCTGTCTGTACCTTCCAGACTTTAATCTCCTCATTGCAGCAGACCTCTGTTGGGGAATAGACCTCTTGCCTTACACCAAGCAGATGCACCTGATTCCTTCTTTGGTTCAGGACAACAAGGATGCCTATATCAAGGGGACAGAGTTTCTGGAGGAAGTCTTGAGAGATGGTATCGAGGTAGTTGTTAGTCATGACCCTGTGGAAAGGATTGAGCAAATTTTGTATGAAAAAAATAACCTTTCTTAAAACTTTTATCCAAACTCGTTGGTTTCATAACTTCAAATCTCGAGAAGCTGTAGAGAACTATCAGAAAAAGCAATTAGCTAACTATATGAACTTTTTAAAACGAGAGTCTCCCTACTTTAAAAATGGGGTTCCTAGCGACTTTGACCATATGGACAAGGCTTTTATGATGGAACATTTCAATGAGCTCAACACCCAAGGAGTGGATCGAGATGAAGCCTTAGCCTTGGCTATTGAAAGTGAAAAGACCCGTGATTTTACTGAACTTAAAGGAGAAGTGGCGGTTGGTCTGTCTTCAGGGACGTCTGGACATCGGGGGCTCTTTATAACGACAGAGAAAGAGCGCAGTATGTGGGCAGCGGCTATCTTGGCAAAGATGTTACCCAAGGGTCAACTGTTTGGCCACCGCATCGCCTTTTTCCTGAGAGCGGATAATGAACTTTATCAGACAATCAATACAGCGCTCATTCGTCTAGAGTACTTTGATATTTTCAAAAATACAGATGAGTATATCGAACGGCTAAATAGCTACCAACCGACCATTGTGGTGGCACCTGCCTCTATGTTGATTGAATTGAGCAAGCGTCTCAAGGCTGGAGAGTTAGCCATCCACCCACAAAAAATCGTTTCGGTGGCAGAAATCTTGGAAGATAATGATAGGGAACGCATCACAGAAGCCTTTTCTCTATCCATTATTGACCAAGTCTACCAGGCAACCGAAGGTTTCCTAGCTTACACTTGCTCAGCTGGCAATCTTCATCTCAACGAAGACATTATCTTTGTGGAAAAGCAGTATCTGGATGACCGCCGTTTTTATCCAGTGATTACGGACTTTAAACGAAGCAGTCAGCCTATTTATCGTTACCAGCTCAATGATATCTTGGTTGAAAATTTGGAGCCTTGTCCGTGTGGCTCCTGCTATACACGAATTGACAAGGTCGAAGGACGCTCTGACGACATCTTCTATTTCGAAGGACTGGATGGGGGACAGGTGACTATCTATCCTGACTTTATCAGGCGTTGCCTCCTCTTTGTGGAGAATGTAGGAGATTACCAAGTCAAACAACATTCTGAGAAGTTAGTGGAAGTTTGCCTAAGTCAACGAGATGAGGGCATGGAGACAGCTATTTTAGCCCAGTTTCAACTCCTGGCCCAGCAAAAGCAGTTTAGAGTTCCCGAAATTCAATTTTCAGATTATCACTGGGATACTAGCCGTAAACTCAAACGGGTCCAACGGTTATGAAAGGAAAAATGAATATGATAGAAGTAAAAAGACATGTAGAAATCGCAGGCTATGGAGTTTGCCTTCCAAAAAATACAGTACAATTCAAAGACCAAACGCGTTATCGTGTGGTCGAAAATGAAGAAACGCAGTTAGATTTAGCAGAGGTAGCCGTTCAGAGAGCACTCGAACATGCAAACTTAGATATTAAAGATATCGATTGCCTTGTATCAGCTAGTGCAGTTGGTGTTCAGCCTATTCCTTGTACGGCTGCCTTGATTCATGAGCGCGTGGCAAAAGGACTTTCAATCCCGGCTATGGATATCAATACGACCTGTACCAGCTTTATTTCTGCTCTATCGACCATGTCCCACTTGATCGAGGCAGGTGAATACAATCGTGTCTTGATTGTGTCTAGTGAGGTTGGTAGTTTAGGGCTCAATCCGAATCAAAAAGAAAGTTTTGAACTCTTTAGTGATGGTGCAGCAGCCTTTATTTTCCAAAAAAGCCATGAGGAAAAAGGGGTCATTGCTAGTCTCCAACGTACTTGGTCAGAAGGGGCTCACGATACGGAAATTCGTGGAGGTCTGACTTCTTTTCAACCAAAAGAGTACTCTGAAGCGACTAAGACCAACTATATGTTTGATATGAAGGGAAAGAAAATCCTCCTCTTGTCAGCTCGTAAAATCCCAGTCATGTTTGAAGAGTTTCAAGAAAAAACACAGCTAGCCTTGGGAGACGTGGACTATATCATTCCTCACCAAGCAAGTCGTGCTCTTCCTTTGGTCATGGAAAAACTAGGTGTGGCCGAGGAACAATACCTCAATCTCGTCACTGACTATGGAAATATGGTATCAGTCTCTGTGCCGTTTGGCTTGGCTTATTCGTTAGATCATGGGCTGGTTAAGGAGGGAGATGTCATTTATCTTATGGGAACTGCTGCCGGTATGACGGTCAATATGTTGGCTCTCAAACTATAATAGGCATCTGAAAACGGAAGAGTTAGAACTTGAGCAAGAGTAAACGGTTGCCATCTACCCCTGAACTGAGGTATACTAGTAGCAATATTAGTTTAGCAAGCAATTAGGGATAATGTTAGAAAAGGAAGGGGATGTATGACAGCTAGAAAAATGCAGCTACTCATGTCCAAGTATGGTTTTAGTATTACCATCATGTTGGCGGAGTTGATTCTCGTCTTTGGTTTATTTCTCTATCTAGGACAGATGGCTCCGATTCTCTGGATCATCCTAGTTATTTTGGTGAGTATGGCGACCATTGTATCGATTGTCAATCGCTCTATGAATCCGGAAAGCAAGGTAACATGGCTGTTAGTAGCCTTTGTTCCAGTATTTGGTCCCCTACTTTATATCATGTTTGGAGAACGCCGTCTATCTAAAAAAGAGGTCAAGCAGTTAAAGCAACTCCAATCAATGGTTGACCGAGAGGACAATAGCAGAGCTCTTCGGCTGAAGTTAAAGGAAGAGGATAAGTCTGCTTATGGCGTCATCAAATCCCTCCTCAGTATGGATACGAACGCAGATGTCTATGATCGAACGGATACACGATTTTTTGCCTCTGGTGAAAGTATGTGGTGTCAGATGCTAGAAGATCTCAAGAAAGCGGAGAAATTTATCTTTCTCGAATACTACATCATCGAAGAGGGCTTGATGTGGAACAGCATTTTAGAGATTTTGGAAGAAAAGGCTGCTCAAGGAATAGAAGTCAAACTCCTCTATGATGATATTGGTTGTATGGCTACCCTGCCTGGAGATTATACCATCCAGCTTCGTGGTCGAGGGATTGAAGCCCATAAATTTAACAAGGTGATTCCACGCTTGACTGTTGCTTATAACAACCGGGACCACCGTAAAATCATGATTATCGATGGTCAGATTGCCTATACAGGTGGTGCCAATCTAGCAGATGAGTATATCAACCATATCGAACGCTTTGGTTACTGGAAGGATAGCGGTATTCGCCTGGATGGGTCGGCTGTAAAGGCTTTTACCAGACTCTTTTTATCCACTTGGTATATCAACCGTGGAGAGATTAGTGATTTTGACCAATACCATCTCGAAAACCAACCCAAAGATGGGATGGGACTTTGCATTCCCTACAGTAGTGGGCCCAAGCCTATCTACCGAGCCCAAGTTGGAAAAACGGTCTATCAAAACCTTATCAATCAAGCTACAGACTATGTCTATATCACGACACCCTATCTGATCACTGACTATGATCTAACTGAAAGTATCAAAAATGCAGCTCTGAGAGGGGTAGATGTGCGAATTGTGACACCTTGTATCCCAGATAAGAAGGTTATCCAATTGGTTACTCGCGGAGCCTATCCAGATTTGCTATCTGCGGGAGTTCGCATTTATGAGTACAGTCCCGGATTTCTTCATAGCAAGCAAATGCTGGTCGATGGAGAAGCAGCAACAGTGGGAACCATCAATTTTGACTATCGTAGCTTGCTCCACCACTATGAAAATGCCGTTTTGCTTTATAGAACGCAGTCCATCATAGATATTGAGAGGGACTTCAAAGAAATTTTTAAGGTTTCTCAAGAAATCTATCCTCACACAATCAAAACAAGCTGGTACCAAAGCCTTATTAAGGAAATTGTCCAGTTGTTTGCACCCATGCTCTAACTACCAACCAAGATCTAGCCTAAGGCTGGATCTTATTTTTGTCTTTTTGCGAATAGATAAGCAGGAGGATGAAAATGCTCAATCAAGAAGAATATGATTTTATCCTAAAGTTTCAAACAAGCAGGTTCCACCGTTTTCGTGAAATCGAACGCTTTGCGATATTGGATAAGAAGTTAAGGAAATATCAATCCCTAGCTGACATTCCTGTAAGATTTTGATATACTAAAACAGATAAACTTACTAGGAGAAATTGAATGAACGTATATGAGGAAAAAGACGAACAGCTAGAAGAATTTCGATACCAGTATCGGGAACGGCTGGATCAAGAGTCTGAATTTGGATTAGAGCGAGGTAAGAAGAAACGAACTCCACTTCCATTTTTTAGTATGGCGATTTGGAGTCTGGTTGCTACAGCTGTCTCTGTAATTTTGCCTCTGATCTTTGGTTTGGTGAGCCCCCAACAGATGCAAGATTTTTATACTGGTTGGGCGCTACACCAGAGTGGGCAGATTTACACGGATTATTATGGTTCAAATGGACTGCTTTATTACGTACTAATCTATCTCTCTCAAGGGAATATCCTTTTTGCTTTGGTGGAGTGGTTGGCCTTGTTCGGAGCTGGAGTTTTTTTATTCAAGTCCGCAGATGCCTTGACAGGTCAGGGAGAGCAGGCCAGACAGCTTTTGTTGGTTTTCTATCTGCTTGTGGGCAGCCTGGGATTTGGTGGTAGCTATGCAGTGGTTGTGGCCTTGCCTTTTCTATTTTATAGTTTTAGCCTAGTGGCTGACTATCTGGATGATCCAAGTAACGATAAAGGTTTCTTGCGAATTGGGATGAGTTTAGCACTAGCTTTCTTCCTATCACCTATTCCCACAATCTTGTTTGCAGCTACACTTGCCTTGAGTTTGTTTGGATTTAATATTGCCAAGCGTCGATTTGCTCATGGTTTGTATCAATTTTTCGCATCAGCTCTAGGATTCTCTCTCATATTTTATCCAATTGGCTACTATACTGTATTAACAGGAACTTTTGGTGATGCGATTACCCATACCTTGTATCCAATAGATACGCTTAGTCTATTTTCAAATGCCAGTCTTATGGAGAATGCTGCTTTCTATGGTTTGCTATCCATCGGTATTGGGATTCTGACATTGATCTTTTCAGGATTGTTTCATACCAAGTCAGCTCAGCAATCTGCTGTCTCAATAGGCGCTAGTTTAGGCTTACTGGTAACTCTTTCTTTGTTAATTCTTTCAAAGGAACCTTTGCATGGCTCACGTTTGGCAGCGATTTTGCCCTTTCTGACATTGTTATTGTTAACCAACATCAAAGAAGGAAGCTCTGATCGTATCAGTCGTAGTAGACGAAGAGTTCGTTCTTCATCACTCTTTGGTCGCTACCTCAAGGGAAATTTCTATCTACCATTAGTTGCGATAGTCTATTTACTTTTCCTACCTGTTTTGAGTCGCTATATTTCGCATCCAAGTACTTATCAGGAACGCGAGCAACTTGCTAGCTTGGTCAAACAGCAAACGAGCTCTGAGGATCGTGTCTATGCTTGGGATGATCGTCCAGATTTTTATCGAGCAAGTGAACGCTTGGCACCAAGCTCTCTAGTAACACCGACGCTCTATACTGCAAGCGACGAGAATAAAACCAAACTTATGAATGACCTGAAAGAGAATCAACCGAAGATGATTTTGGTCAACCAAAAGGTTGCCTTGTGGTCGGATGTAGAGAGCCTACTTAGTGAAAAATACGAGCTTGTTCAGACGGATAGTAAGGAATTCAAGCTTTATAAATCTAAATAATAAATCAATATCTTGTGTATTTTTAAAAATTTTATAATTTTTAACACAAGATATTGATTTTTCTTTTTAGAGTGGTATAATATCATTTAAGAAGAAAAATAGAAAAGAGCATGGATATGATTGTATTAGAAGAAAAGCTTGCAACCGTTCCCACCTTGTTCGTTGAAAAACGAGATGGTAGACGTGTAGTGTTTGATATAAACAAGATTGACAAAGCTCTCCACAAGGCGGCTGACAAAGTCATGGATGTGACACCCTTGGTCGAAAAACGTCTCAATGGATTACTTGAGCGCATTGTTGCGGAGATTCACAGTCGCTTCCCTCAAGGTGTCAAGATTTACGAGATTCAAAATATCGTAGAACATGAACTCCTTGAAGCCAAAGAATATGCGCTGGCTGAGGAGTATATCACTTATCGGACACAAAGGGATTTTGAGCGCTCAAAAGCGACAGATATCAACTTTAGCATTCATAAGCTTCTTAATAAAGATCAGGCAGTTGTCAATGAAAATGCCAATAAAGACAGTGATGTCTTTAACACTCAGCGTGATTTGACAGCAGGGATTGTTGGAAAATCAATCGGACTGCAAATGCTTCCTAAGCACGTAGCCAATGCTCACCAAAAAGGGGATATCCACTATCATGATTTGGACTATAGCCCCTACACACCGATGACCAACTGCTGTTTGATTGATTTTAAAGGCATGTTGGAAAATGGTTTTAAGATTGGGAATGCTGAGGTAGAGAGTCCCAAGTCTATCCAGACTGCGACAGCTCAAATTTCACAAATCATCGCTAATGTAGCATCTAGCCAGTACGGGGGCTGTTCCGCTGACCGTATCGATGAAGTCTTGGCACCTTACGCTGAGAAGAATTACCAAAAACACCTCAAGGATGCGGAAGAGTGGGTTTTGCCTGAAAAACGGGAAGATTACGCTTGGAAGAAAACGCAAAAAGACATCTACGATGCCATGCAATCTCTCGAGTATGAAATCAACACCCTCTTTACTTCAAATGGACAAACACCTTTTACTTCGCTAGGTTTTGGTCTAGGAACCAATCGTTTTGAGCGTGAAATTCAAAAAGCTATCTTGACCATTCGTATCAAGGGCCTTGGTTCAGAACATCGAACAGCCATCTTCCCTAAACTCATCTTTACGCTAAAAAGAGGACTCAACTTAGAGGAAGGTTCACCTAACTACGACATCAAACAGTTGGCACTTGAGTGTGCAACCAAGCGGATGTACCCAGATGTCTTGTCCTATGATAAGATTATCGAGCTGACAGGTTCCTTCAAGGTTCCTATGGGCTGCCGTTCTTTCCTCCAAGGATGGAAGGATGAGAATGGTGTCGAGGTCAATTCAGGTCGTATGAATCTAGGTGTTGTGACAGTCAATCTGCCTCGTATCGCCCTCGAATCCGAAGGCGACATGAACAAGTTCTGGGAAATCTTCAATGAGCGTATGAACATTGCAGAAGATGCTCTGGTTTACCGTGTCGAACGGACCAAGGAAGCGACACCAGCAAATGCTCCTATCCTTTATCAGTACGGAGCTTTTGGTTATCGTCTAGGTAAAGAAGAAAGTGTTGACCAGCTCTTTAAGAATCGTCGAGCGACAGTTTCGTTGGGCTATATCGGTTTGTATGAAGTGGCGACGGTCTTCTTTGGCAACAGCTGGGAAAGTAATCCTGAAGCCAAGGAATTCACGCTTGACATCATTCGTGATATGAAACGACGTGTAGAAGAGTGGTCAGACCAATATGGTTACCATTTCTCTATCTACTCCACACCATCTGAAAGTCTGACAGACCGCTTCTGTCGCTTGGATACAGAGAAGTTCGGCTCTATTTCGGATATCACAGATAAGGAATACTACACCAACTCTTTCCACTATGATGTCCGTAAAAATCCAACACCGTTTGAAAAACTGGATTTTGAGAAAGTCTATCCAGAAGCAGGTGCATCAGGTGGCTTTATTCACTATTGTGAGTATCCAGTTCTTCAGCAAAATCCTAAGGCCCTGGAAGCTGTCTGGGACTATGCCTATGACCGTGTTGGCTATCTAGGGACCAATACTCCGATTGATCGCTGCTACAAGTGTGATTTTGAAGGGGATTTTGAACCGACTGAGAGAGGCTTTGCTTGCCCTAACTGTGGCAATAACGATCCAAAAACAGTAGATGTTGTGAAACGAACTTGTGGCTATCTTGGAAACCCACAAGCGCGTCCGATGGTTAACGGACGTCACAAGGAAATCGCTGCGCGTGTCAAACACATGAATGGTTCAACCATTAAAACGGCAGGACATGAAGTAACAAATTAGAAAGAGATAGAATGGGGAAATACCAATTAGATGATAAGGGACGCGCTCAAGTGACCCGTTATCATGAAAAACATTCGAAAGGTGGAACAGGCAAAAAAGAACGCTTGCTCAATCTCAGAGAACAATATTTAAACAAGAACAAGAAAAAGTGAGAGTCCGCTCTCGCTTTTCTCTTAGCAGGAGGTAAGGATGGAACTACGTAGACCAAGTTTGGAAGATAAAGAAGCGATTTTAGAGATGATGGCAGAGTTTGAACAGACTCAATCACCCCACGATGGTGGGTTTTGGAACGCCAACAATTTTGTTTATGAAGAGTGGCTAGAAGAAAATCTTCAAGCGGAAGCGGGACTCAATATTCCTGAAAACTGGGTTCCTGCTATCCAGCTGGTTAGTTTTGACGTAGCAGGCCAGGCTCTTGGCTTTCTCAACCTTCGTCTCCGATTAAATGACTACTTACTAGAAAATGGGGGCCATATTGGCTACTCCATTCGTCCATCTGAAAGAGGTAAGGGTTATGCCAAAGAATCCCTCCGACAAGGTCTACAAGTTGCTAAGGGAAAGAATATTAAACAAGCTCTAGTGACCTGTAGTACGGAAAATCCTGCTAGTAGGGCGGTGATTGTGGCAAATGGTGGGGAGTTGGAGGATGTTCGCAATGGCGTAGAACGTTACTGGATAGATTTGGAGTAGAAGAATGACATGGAATACACCAAAACCAGGTGAATGGAAAAGTGAGGAGCTTAGCAAGGGGCGAATCATTGACTACAAGGCTTTTAACTTTGTGGATGGAGAAGGCGTGCGCAACTCTCTCTACGTAGCAGGTTGTATGTTCCACTGTGAGGGCTGTTATAATGTTGCGACTTGGTCATTCAATGCAGGCATTCCTTATACAGCAGAGTTAGAAGAACAGATTATGGAAGACCTTGCCCAGCCCTATGTTCAAGGTCTGACCTTGCTAGGAGGAGAACCTTTTCTCAATACGGGTATTCTCTTGCCTCTCGTTAAACGCATTCGGAAGGAATTGCCAGATAAAGACATCTGGTCTTGGACCGGCTACACATGGGAAGAAATGATGCTGGAGACTCCAGACAAGCTGGAACTCTTGTCGTTGATTGACATCCTTGTCGATGGTCGTTATGACAAAAGCAAGCGCAATCTCATGCTCCAGTTCCGCGGATCTTCCAATCAACGCATTATTGATGTGCAAAAATCTCTCAAAAGTGGGCAAATAGTGATTTGGGACAAGCTCAATGACGGAAAAGAAAGCTATGAACAGGTGAAGAGAGAATGAAGAGAAAAGACTTAATAGAACAACTGGTCTCAGAGATTGAAACTGGAAAAGTCAAAACACTGGGGATCTACGGTCACGGGGCATCAGGTAAGTCTACCTTTGCTCAAGAATTGTTTCAAGTCCTAGATGCTGAAAAAGCCAATCTACTAGAAACAGATCCCTATATCACATCAGGACGTCATTTGGTAGTGCCGAAGCAAGCGCCAGATCAAAAAGTGACAGCTTGTCTCCCAGTGGCGCATGAACTGGCAAGCTTGAAGAGGGATATTCTCGCCTTAAAGGCTGGCATGGACATCTTGACGATTGATGAACCTTGGAAGCCAAGCGAAGTCTTATCTGGTTCAAAACCAATACTGATAGTCGAAGGGATGTCTGTGGGCTTTCTACCCAAGGAACTCTTTGACAAAACAATCTGTTTCTACACGGATGAAGAAACGGAATTAAAGAGGCGCCTAGCTCGAGATACGACTATGAGAAATCGCGATGCTTCCTTTATACTAGCTAGCCATCAGATGAGACGGGAGCAGTATCTGCGTTACTATAAAGAAACCGAGTCAAAAGCAGATATCTTAGTGGATCAATCAGAAGATGAATTCAAGGTCAGAATGGCACATACTATATAGAAGAAAAGATTGATTTTTATGATCGTAAATCAGAAGTTCTAGAAAGATGTATAGGAAAACAGTTTCATCCTAAAAAAACGAAAAAAACCTAACAAATCCCTTGCAATCGCAGGGGCTTTGTGTTATTCTATTATGGTGCTGTAAATTACAGCCTTAGCTTTGATGCAAGAGGTTGCGACACGCTCGGTTGCATTGCCACGCAACACGCGTCGGTTTTCTTGTGGAGCTAGCCTATTATCTTAAATAGACGAAAAGGAGAAAAA
>CAUULS010000007.1:0-91708 GCA_963546055.1 uncultured Streptococcus sp. | reverse complement strand
TAAATCGTTAGGTCGGGTAACTGGCGCGGGGGTTCGAATCCCCCATTCTCCGTATACAGAGATCTGTAACGTGAGTGTGGGGAGATCGTATAAACTTATACCTGTTAATTAATATTTTGGAGAATTACTCAAGAGGCTGAAGAGGACGGTTTGCTAAATCGTTAGGTCGGGTAACTGGCGCGGGGGTTCGAATCCCCCATTCTCCGTGATATAATTTGAGAATCTTTGTCAACTCTAGTGGGTTGGTGAAAAGTCATATTCTGGAGAGAGCCACATTGGTACTCTCCTTTTTTCGGCTCTTTGTTCTTTAGAAAGGTTTGAAAGACAGCCTGAAAGCGAGGGTGGACCAGCTTGAGATTGTTTTCAATGAGTTCGAAAAATTTTTTTGCCTCCTTGTTCTGAAAGTGAAAAAGCAAGTGCTGATAGAAATTATAGTGGTACTTCAGTTCTTCTGAATAGCTCAAAAGTTTGTTTAGAATCTCTTTATTCGTCAAGTGTATGCGAAAAGTAGGAGGATAAAAGCGTTTATCACTAAGTTTACGACTGTCCTCTTGGATGAGTTTCCAGCAGCGCTTGATGGTTCTATATTCATGAGATTTTCGGTCAAATTAATTCATGATTTGCACGCGAATACGATTCATAGTACGACTAAGATATTGGACAATATGAAAGCGATCGGCTACAATTTTGGTATTCGGGACTGAAACAGTCTGGAAAGCTGTTTCAGCCTGAGCTTAGAAATTCGAAAGCGAAGTTGTCTAGCTAAATCATAATAAGGACTAAACATATCCATAGTAATGATTTTTACCTGACAACGAACAGTTCGATCGTAGCGAAGAAAGTGATTTCGGATGACAGCTGTGTTCTGACTTCAAGAACGGTGATGATATTGAGATTCTTAAAGCCTTGTACGATAAAACTCATTTTAAAGGCGTACTCGTCCTAGGACATAGTTTTAGGAAGACGGTTAAAGTCATTAAGTTTTCGAATGATGGTTGAAGTTAAAATGGAAGGCTGGTGAGCAATATCGGACATAGAAGTTTTTTCAACTAGTTTTTGAGAAATGATAGCACTTTAAACGGCGCTTTTTAAGGAGAATTCTAGTAGGAATGCTAGTCGTTTCAAGGTAAGAAATGTTAGACGGCTAGGGATTCATATTAACGACATAATCTTGATATTAGGGTCTTTAATGTCTAGTAGGTTTGTGATAAAATGTAAGGGTTCCATATGATTCTTTCTAGTGATGGTTTGGTCGCTTTTCATTATAGATTATATGGGACTTTTTTTCTACAACAAAAGAGGCTCCATAATATTCATAGGGGATTTACCCACTACAAATATTATAGAGCCGAATGATGATTTGATAGCTTTTCATTATAGATCTTTTGGGCCTTTTTTTCTAGGCTACATAATCTCCATAGTGGTTTTACTCACTACAGAATTATCGAGCTTTATTATCTAATGCTGTTTTAGTAACTTTCATACTAGAAAGAATCATAAGTAGACTAGATTTAGTGGTATACTAGGGTTAGGGACTTTAAGTGGCTGGGGGATAATCGAGATGAAAAATGGAGTAAAATTTCATAGTATTTTTTATAGATTTATACTATTTATCTTTGTAGTATTTCTAACTGTGATTTCAATGATCTTAGATGCAAAAAAAGCGCAAATTCGCCTTTTTAACTTATCCTTGACTATCGGACAAGAGGAGTTGAAGATTGTTACAGTTGCGGTTTTACTCCTTACTTTTCTTTTATCTTTCATGTTCAAATGGAAGTGCTCAATCCATAAAACTGGGATTTATCTAAGAAAAATTGATTTATTTGTAGCTTGGGATGAGATTAGAGGTCTTAGCCATGTCTGGATTAATGAATATCATCGTGGACCTCATGGTTTCCTGTTCTATAATCGTAAGACGCTGGTTATTTATAGGAAAAATTACCAGCCGATTTGCCTTTATAATATTTCATTATTGGCCTTATATGTGGCTAAATGTTATCATCCAAAATTGAAAACCAATATAGTCTCAGCAACGTTGGCAAGTCTCTTCAATATGGCTTTAAATGCATGCTTCTTGTACGAGATGTTTAGTAAAAATTTGGTGAATATAAAAGCTGAAGTCTTTATGTTTTGGCTGCTTTTATATGCTGTTAAAGTTTTTGCGCTGCCATTGATTATGCTTGAATATGAGAATCACTGCTATGGAGCTTCTTTGGTACATAGCACGGCATATAAAAAGAATGCCTCAAAAGCTATCCACCTGTAAATTGTTGATAGGAAGCTAGCTATTTATATATCTGTTACTTTCTACATTCAAACAGCACTATATGCTTGCTAGATGAGATTCTAGACATCATATAGTGCTATTTGTTAAGTCCAGCTAGTGAGTGAGATTTCACCACTATTGAGCCAGATTTCTGTCTGATCATCAAGCTGGATAAGGAGTTGTCCTTTGTCGGAGATGTCCTTGGCGACTCCTTTTTTTTCAGTCTGATCTTGGATAAAACTGACCTCTCTTCCTAGGACGAGAGAGTGTTCTTTATAAAGATAGAGTAGTTCTTCGGGTGCTGTTTGGTAGAAACAACGCCAAATTTCTGAGATTAGTTCGTTTCGTGTAATGGGTGCTGGTGGAGTAAAGAGGCTTCCAGCCTTTTCTTTTATCTCTTTAGGGAAATCGCTGATGGCAAAGTTGATTCCAACGCCGATAATGACGTCTGTTACTAGGCCTGTTTCCACGGACGTCATGGCTTCGGTGAGGATACCTGCCATTTTTTTATTTTTAAAGTAGATATCATTTACCCATTTGATATCCACGTCAATCAAGATGAGGTTTTTAATAGCTTTGTAAATGGCACCTGCTGTAAGTAATGTGTAGGCAGGAAGCTGGTCATAGGTGAGATTTGGCTGAATATGTAATGACATATAAATACCTCCCTGAGCGGGAGAGTAGTAGGGACGCTGAAAGCGTCCACGCCCTGCTGTCTGACATGTGGAAAGATAGAGGGTGTTTCCCTTGTTTCCATCCTCAATACCTTTTTTTGCATCTGTTTGAGTTGATTTGGTTTCAGGTTTGTAGAGAATGGTTAAGTTGGTTTTTTCTTGAATCAAATCAGGCAGTATCAAGTCGCCTTGAATAAGCTTGTATCCTCTATTTTTGATACTGTCAATTTCTAAGCCTTCTAATTGAAGACGTTGGATTGCTTTCCATATGGATGTCCGACTTAGATTCAGTTCTTCGCCAATTTTTTCTCCGCTGATATAGTCGTTTTCTCTAGCTAATATTTGGTAGACTAGTTGGTGTGATTTCATTGATTTTCCTTTCTAGCTAAGAGGGAGTGAGAGAGTTCTTTTCGAGTTTGACTCGGTGATTTATGAAAAAACTGTTTGTAGGCTTTTGAGAAATGTAGTGGATCTGAAAAACCCACGGAGTATGCAATGACTTTGATCGTTTCGTTGGTATGTTCTAGTAACTGTTGCGCACGGTTCATTCGAACGAAAAGCAAATATTCTTTTGGAGAGAGTTGGTGAAATTCTTTAAACACACTAGTTAAGTAACTTCTATGAACCGATAGCTCTTTAGCTAAATCTTGAATGGAGAGCGATTGTGGATAGTGACTATCAATTAATCGTTTGCAGTCAAGATAGAGTTGGTGGGTTGATGAAATATTCTCTTTTTTCTGATTGGGAGCAATAGTTCCTAGATGAAACATTAGTTCATGGAGTTGTCCCATGATGTGGAGTTGAGCCAATTCATTCGATTTTGTAATCTGAGCGAAACGGACAATACTATCGATGAGGTTTGCAGTTCTCTGTGTATGACAGCTTTCTGATTGGATGAGATAGGATTGGTCAGAAATTTGAGAGAGAGCAAAATAGTCAGGTGCCCTCCCTCCAGTAATCCCCAACCAGTAGTAAGCCCAAGGATCCTGGCTATTTGCTTGATAGAAGGTTAATTCATCTGGTTTTAGTAAAAAGAAATCTCCTGCCTTTAAATCAACAATTTTACCCTTATAATGGAATTGACCTTTTCCTTTAGTAATGTAATGTAGTACATAGGTATCTCGAATAGCTGGGCCAAAAGAGTAGTTAGGTTTGCATTCCTCATATCCATAAAAGCTTAGGGAAAGGTCAATTGTTCCAGTCTGGTATTCTGAAAAAACGAGCATGTGCCACCTCCTACCTAACATTTTACCATACTTTGTAGACATTTCTCTATTTTGGAAAGCGCTTTTATGTGATAAAATTTTATCAAGAAATCGAAGAGGTGAAATATATGGGAGTTCGAATAGAGAATAATCTATTTTACGTTGAGAGTAAAGGTCTAAGTTTGATTATTGAAAATAGGGACGGGTTCTTATTATTAAAACATTTAGGAAAGACTATTAAGAACTATAATGGTGCCAATAGTGTTTACGAACGCGATCATGCTTTTTCAGCTAATCCTATAGCTATTAATCGAGCCTTTAGTTTGGATACGCAACGTCAGATTTTTGGACAACATGGTTTGGGTGACTTTAGAAAACCAACCTTACAGGTTCAGCACGATGCAACTGAAGTAACAGACTTTCGATTTGTAGAAGCAAAGATTTTAAAAGGTCAGAATGGGCCACAGGGTTTACCTTCTCCACACAGCATGGACGATACAGAGACTCTTGCCTTGATTTTAAAAGATCCTAAGGCTCAACTTAGTCTGACTTTGTATTATACTGCTTTTGATAATGATGCGACAATTGCCAGTTATAGCAAATTGGAGAATAATAGTAAACAGGAAGTTGTCATCCATAAAGATTTTTCTTTTATGGCTGATTTTCCTGCTGCAGCTTACGAAATAGTGACTTTACAGGGAGCTTATGCTCGTGAAAAGACTGTTCGACGTCAACAGGTAGAACAAGGAATCTTTTCGATTAGTTCGAACCGTGGAGCTTCTGGGCATGCTCAAACACCAGCCCTTCTGCTATGTGATCAAGGGGTCACAGAGGATGCTGGGAATGTGTTTGCTCTGCAACTACTGTATAGTGGAAACTTCGAAGCTTTTGTCCAAAAAAATCAATTGAATGAAGTTCGGGTGGCTATTGGGATTAATCCGGAAAACTTTTCTTGGAAATTAGACCCTGAGGAATACTTTGAAACACCGGTAGCTTTAGTGACCTATTCAGATAAAGGATTAACTGGTATTAGTCATGAAAGTCAGAATTTTCTACTGAAGCACATTATGCCAAGTAAATTTTCTAAAAAAGAACGTCCAATTCTTATCAATAACTGGGAAGCAACCTACTTTGACTTTCAGAGAGAAAAACTGTTAGAATTAGCTGATGAAGCTAAGAAAGTTGGAATTGAACTTTTTGTATTAGATGATGGGTGGTTTGGTAATCGCTTTGATGATAATCGTGCTTTAGGTGATTGGGTTGTTAATGAGAAAAAACTGGGTGGAAGTCTTGAAAGTCTGATTTCAGCTATCCATGAAAGAGGTTTGCAGTTTGGGCTTTGGTTAGAACCTGAGATGATTTCCGTTGATAGCGACTTGTATCGTAAACATCCTGACTGGGCTATTCAGGTTCCAGGATATGAGCATACCTATTCTCGAAATCAATTAGTACTTAATCTTGCGAATTCTCAGGTAGTAGAATATTTGAAAAATGTTTTAGATGAACTCCTCTCTCATCATAAGATTGACTACATCAAATGGGATATGAACCGCAATATCACTAACTTAGGGAATGGTTCAGCTTATCTGGAAACTCAGATGCAATCTCATCAGTACATGCTGGGACTTTATGAACTTGTTTCTTATCTAACAGAGAAGCACAGCCATATTCTCTTTGAGTCCTGCTCTGGTGGTGGTGGACGAAATGATCTTGGCATGATGCGCTATTTCCCACAAGTCTGGGCTAGTGATAATACTGATGCCATTGCACGTTTACCAATTCAATACGGCTCATCCTATCTCTATCCAACCATTTCCATGGGAGCTCATGTGTCAGCTGTACCGAATCATCAGATGGGACGAATGACACCATTGGAAACTCGTGGTCATGTGGCAATGATGGGAAATCTGGGTTATGAGCTTGATTTGACAAGTTTATCAGATGAAGAGAAGGCTGAGATTGCTAATCAGGTGAACTTGTATAAAGAATTGCGGCCAGTAGTCCAGTTGGGAAACCAGTATAGGTTAATCAATCCCGATGCTGAATCCAATGAAGTAGCTGTACAATTTAACTATGGAAATCAAACGATTGTAACCTACGTCCGAGTCTTATCAGTTGTAGAGACCATGGAAACAACTTTAAAGTTAAAAGATTTGGACGAAGAGGGACGGTATGAATTACAGGAAAATGGTGCAGTTTACTCAGGTGCAGAACTCATGTATGCGGGCATTACTATGGAGCTTCCGCAGGGAGATTATCTCAGCAGGCAGTTACATTTCATTAGATGATAAGGAGATAAAATCATGAGATGGTATAAAAAGATGAGCTTAATTGCTACTACAGGACTCTGCCTTTTGGGACTGTCAGCTTGCAGTAGCCAAGAGGAGTCAACTGATGGCAAGGTAACGATTGAGTTTTTTAACCAGAAGACCGAGATGGCGGATACCTTGCAAAGGATAGTGGATGATTTTGAGAAGGAACATCCTACTATTGATGTAAAACTGACGACTGTTCCCGCAGCTGGAATTGTTCTGAAGACTCGGATTTTATCAGGAGATGTTCCAGATATTATTAATATCTATCCTCAAAATATGGATTTTCAGGAGTGGGCGAAGGCAGGCTATTTTGCAGATATGACAGGAAAATCTTATCTTGAGAACATCAAGAATGACTATGCCGAAAAGTATGCAATCAATAACAAGGTTTATAGTGTGCCCTTAACAGCCAACCTTTATGGAATCTATTACAATAAAACGAAGTTTAAAGAATTAGGACTTGAGGAACCGAAGACTTTTAAAGAGTTTCAAGAGATTGTTAAAAAGATAAAAGATAGTGGGAATTCTCCATTTGCAGTTGCAGGCAATGAAGGCTGGACATTAAATGGTTACCACCAACTTTCTCTCATTACTATTACAGGTAGTGGAGACGCTGCTAATAACTACCTTCGCTTTTCAAAACCAAACGCTATCTCTGCAGATGATGCTATTTTAAAAGCAGATGCAGATCGACTAGATTTATTGGCAGATAATGCTCAAGATGGTTGGCGTGGAGCCTCTTATAATGATGCAGTGGTAGCATTTTCGAGTGAAACAGCTTTGATGATGCCACAAGGATCATGGGCATTAGCAGCAATTAATCAACAGGATCCAAAATTTGAGGTGGGGATGTTTGCCTTCCCAGGAGAAGAAGTAGGAAAAGAAGTTACTGTTGGTGCAGGGGACATGGCATTATCAACTTCAGCTACTACTAAACATCCTAAAGAAACCGAAGAATTTATCAGCTATATGACTAGTCCAAAAGCTATGCAATCATATTATGATGTAGATGGATCACCAGTTGCTGTAAAAGGTATACAGGAAAAAGAAGACTCAGCGCTTACAGAGATTTCTAAACTGGCATTTACTGACAAACATTATGTTTGGTTGGGCCAACACTGGAATTCTGAAGAAGATTTTTTTAATCTAAGTGCAGGTTACTTGATGGATAAAAATCTGAAAAATATGGCAAACAATCTCAATGCTTTCTTTAATCCAATGAAGGCAGATTTGGACTAGAATAGGAGTTAAGATGATATGGCTATTCGAAAATTTTTAAATAAATACTGGGGTTGGACTTTTTTGCTCATCCCGCTTGCTTTACAAGCGATCTTCTTTTACTTTCCAATGGTGCAAGGTGCTTTCTATAGTTTGACTAACTGGACTGGATTGACCTATAATTACAAATTTGTTGGTTTGAATAACTACAAATTGCTTATGATTGATGGGAAATTCTTCACAGCGATTGCTTTTACTTTGATTTTAACTCTGGCATTGATTATTGGAGAGATTACGATTGGGATGGTTGTGGCACGAGCCTTAAATTCTAAGATGAAGGGACAGACCTTCTTTAGAGCTTGGTTCTTTTTCCCGGCTGTTTTGTCTGGTTTGACAGTTTCCTTGATTTTTAAACAATTTTTCAACTATGGTCTTCCAACGATTGGAAGAATTTTAGGGATTGGTTTTTTACAAGAGAGTCTATTAGGAACACCTGTAGGAGCGGTAGTAGCAACTATTTTTGTTCTTCTATGGCAAGGAGTAGCGATGCCAATTATTCTCTTTCTTGCTGGTCTTCAGAGTATTCCAAGTGATATTTTGGAGGCGGCATCAATTGATGGTGCAACAAGTAAACAAACTTTTTGGAAGATTGAATTACCCTATTTGCTTCCAACGATTTCTATGGTTTTTATTCTGGCTCTTAAGTCCGGTTTAACAGCCTTTGACCAGATTTTTGCCTTGACGAGTGGTGGTCCAAATAATGCTACAACGTCTCTTGGACTTTTAGTCTACAACTATGCTTTCAAGAGTAATCAATATGGATATGCGAATGCAATTGCCTTGATTTTATTCTTAATCATTGGAATTGTTTCTCTTATCCAAATCAAGCTATCAAAGAAATTTGAAATCTAATAGAGGAGTCCTACACATGAAAAAAGAAGAAAGATTGAATCAGTTTTGGAAATATGTCCTCTTGATAGTCGGTGGTATTCTTATACTTGTTCCTTTGTTGGTAACGGTATTTAGTTCTTTCAAGACAACTAAGGATATCATGAATCGTTTCTTTAGTTTGCCAAACCCTTTTACATTAAGTAACTATGAACGCTTGATTTCGGATGGAATTGGAGGCTATTTCTGGAATTCAGCAGTTATTACGGTGTTATCATTGATTGTAGTAGCTTTCTTTATACCAGCTGCAGCTTACTCCATTGCTCGAAATATGTCCAAGAAAAAAGCCTTTGCAATTATGTATTCGCTCTTGATCTTAGGGATATTTGTTCCATTTCAGGTGATTATGATTCCCATCACAGTTATGATGAGTAAACTCGGTCTAGCAAATATGTGGGGGTTGGTAATACTCTACCTAACTTATGCTATTCCACAGACTCTCTTCTTGTATGTTGGTTATATTAAAATCAGTGTACCAGATAGTTTAGATGAAGCTGCGGAAATTGATGGGGCTGATCGTTTTACAACTTATCGTCGAATCATCTTTCCAGTGTTGAAGCCCATGCATGCGACAACCTTGATTATCAATGCACTATGGTTCTGGAATGACTTTATGTTGCCACTGTTGATTCTGAATAAGGATTCCAAGATGTGGACTTTACCTCTCTTCCAATACAACTACCAAGGTCAGTACTTCAATGACTATGGCCCAAGTTTTGCATCTTATATTGTGGGAATTGTAACGATAACCATTGTCTACCTCATCTTCCAAAAACATATCATTTCAGGAATGAGTAACGGAGCAGTGAAGTAAGAAAGAGCTCAGGGAATCTATAATTTCTGATACAGCGGACCAGTTTAGCTTATTGACAATTCTATGTAGAAAACAAGAAAGTCGTACTTAGTTGCTTGCAGTTTAGTACGAGTTCAATGTGAACAAAAATCTAAAAATATCTTTCATTTACGAAGCCAGGTCATATAAGACTTGGCTTTCATCAGAAAAAGGAGAACATCTATGACCATTCAAAATAAAACTATGTTGATTACTTACTCAGATAGTCTTGGAAATAACCTTAAAGACTTGTATGAGAATTTGGAAAAACATTTTGGCGATGCTATTGGGGGAGTTCATCTTTTACCATTTTTCCCATCAACTGGCGATCGTGGATTTGCGCCAGTTGACTATGACGAAGTGGATCCAGCTTTTGGTGATTGGGAGGATGTTAAGCGTTTAGGTGAAAAATATTATCTTATGTTTGACTTTATGATTAATCACATTTCTCGTCAATCTAAGTATTATAGGGACTATCAAGAAAAACATGAAGCCAGTGAATTTAAAGATCTCTTTTTAAACTGGGATAAGTTTTGGCCAGAAAATCGCCCGACACAAGCTGATGTAGATTTAATTTACAAGCGTAAGGATCGTGCACCAAAACAGGAGATCGTTTTTGCAGATGGTTCAGTAGAACATTTGTGGAATACTTTTGGTGAGGAGCAGATTGATCTTGATGTGACCCAAGAAGTAACGATGACATTCATCCGTAAGACCATTCAGCACCTGGCAAGTAATGGGTGTGATTTGATTCGTCTAGATGCCTTTGCTTATGCAGTGAAGAAATTGGATACCAATGATTTCTTTGTGGAACCAGATATTTGGGACTTATTGGATGAAGTCCGAGATATAGCAGCTGAGTACGATGCAGAGCTCTTACCTGAGATTCATGAGCACTATTCTATTCAGTTTAAAATAGCGGACCATGATTACTATGTTTACGATTTTGCCCTTCCAATGGTGACCCTTTATACTCTTTACAGTTCCAGAACAGAGCGTTTGGCTAAGTGGTTGAAGATGAGCCCGATGAAGCAATTTACAACGCTAGATACCCATGATGGGATTGGAGTAGTAGATGTCAAGGATATCTTGACCGATGAGGAAATTGACTATGCTTCAAATGAGCTCTATAAGGTTGGAGCGAATGTCAAACGCAAGTACTCTAGTGCAGAGTATAACAACCTAGATATCTACCAAATCAATTCAACCTACTATTCTGCGCTTGGAGATGATGATGTCAAGTACTTCCTCGCTCGTCTGATTCAAGCTTTTGCCCCAGGCATTCCTCAGGTTTACTATGTGGGTCTATTAGCAGGAGAGAATGACCTGAAATTATTAGAAGAAACTAAGGAAGGTCGAAATATTAATCGTCATTATTATAGCAATGAGGAAATAGTAGAAGAAGTCCAACGCCCTGTGGTGAAGGCCCTTCTCAATCTATTTTCTTTCCGCAATCGATCAGAGGCCTTTGATCTAGAAGGAACTATAGAGGTGGAAACACCAACAGCTCACAGCATTGTAATCAAACGTCAAAATAAAGACAAGTCCGTAACAGCAGTAGCAGAAATTGATCTGCAAAGTCAAACCTATCAAGTAGTGGAAAACGGCAGAAAAATTCAATTCTAGTGCTATGTTAATGAAAGAGTTTTTTTGTGGCGAAAACGTGTTCATTGTTCCCAAATGACGGAAAAAATGGTAAAATTAAAAGATAGTTTAGCATTTATCTTCTGGAGAAATCCAGAACAGAAAGGATCCGTTTTGAAATCAATTGGATTACTGGATAAGATAAGAGGGCTTTCGAGAAAAGATTTCTTTTTGTATCTGATGATCATGAGTATCTTTTTACCTTTTTATTTATTCTTAGCACTCTTTGCTTTATATTTGATAGGTTTACTTGTTACTGGGGAGATGAAGGGGATTATCAAAGGATTGGCCAAACATCCTGTACTTCTCTTTTTTATTGTCTACAGTAGTATCATCTCTATCGTCGCCAAGAACTGGCTTGGATTGGTTGCATCTTTACTGATGTTTCTCTTCCTTATTTTCTTTAGTTTTTACCAGAAACGTTTGACACATGCTTTCTTCCGTTTGATTTTGCAGACAATCTTGGTTGGCAGTGTGCTCTCCGCGGCTTTTGCCACTTTGGAGCATTTCCAAATTGTAAAGAAATTTAACTATGCCTTTCTTTCGCCCAATATGCAAGTATGGCATCAGAACCGTGCAGAGGTGACCTTCTTTAATCCTAACTACTATGGGATTATCTGTTGCTTCTGTATTATGATTGCCTTTTACCTCTTTACAACGACGAAGTTAAGATGGTTAAAAATCTTTTGTGTTCTAGCAGGTTTTGTAAATCTATTTGGTTTGAATTTTACGCAGAATCGAACAGCCTTTCCTGCCATCATCGCTGGTGCGATTATTTATCTTTTTACAACCATTAAAAACTGGCGTGCCTTCTGGCTCAGTATTGGAGTTTTTGGGATTGGTCTTTGTTTCCTCTTCTCAAGCGATTTGGGTGTCCGTATGGGTACACTAGATTCTTCAATGGAGGAGCGTGTTTCAATCTGGAATGCGGGTATGACTTTGTTCAAGCAAAATCCGATCTGGGGTGAGGGTCCACTGACCTATATGAATTCCTATCCGAGAATCCATGCACCCTACCACGAACACGCGCATAGTCTTTACATTGATACTATTTTAAGTTATGGTTTGATTGGAACAATTCTCTTATCCATTTCTTCGGTTATCCCGGTTCACATGATGATGGATATGAGTCAGGAGTCTGGTAAACGACCGATTATCGGTCTTTATCTCTCCTTCCTCACAGTAGTCGCTGTGCATGGCATCTTTGACCTGGCTCTCTTCTGGGTTCAGTCAGGATTTATCTTCTTGTTGGTTATGTGCAGTTTACCACTGGAACATCGTACCTTAGTAGCGGACATGACAGACTAAGTTTATAAATAGTGAAGATCTTCTACCTTGAGTAGGAGATTTTTTTAATTGCGAAATTATTTCTAAATCGAAATAGTTGACATGTGTAACAAAAACAGTTACAATGATTTCGTGAAGTTCGGTATAAAAGAAAAAGGAGACGAAATGGATAAGATGATAGGGGGCTACCAAGCTCTACAGATTCGTTTATTGAATGGGCGTATCTTTCAAAAGCTATTGAGGAAGGAACCAGAAGCTCAATACAGAAGTGAACAAGGGAAAATTTTAACAGTGCTTTGGCAAAAAGAAGATGGTAGAGCAACTGCTACGGATATCTCCCTTGCTTCAGGACTAGCTAACAATACTCTGACCAGCATGATTAAGAAGTTGGAAGACCAGGGCTTGGTTACTGTAAAACCTTGTACTCAAGATAAGAGAAGAAAATTTGTTAGTTTGACCGAATTGGGTTGGGCACAAAAGGAAATTGGGGATCGTGTTAGTAAAGAGTTGGGCGAGATTTTCTACCAAGGCTTTTCGGATCAAGAAATCCGAGAATTTGAGGCTTATCAAGAGCGAATTATCTCAAATCTAAAAGCTAAAGAAAATGAACTATAGAAGGGAAAATGCTTATGATTGGAATGACAGGTGTAACAGGGAAATTAGGCTCCTATGTGGCTGATCTTGTCGATAAGAAAGGAATCGCTTCCGTCCATCTAGCACGAAGCCCAGAGCGTGCAAAAGTCTACGCGTCTGCGGAAATTCGTAAGATGGTGTATGCCAATACTCCAGAGGTCGTTGAGGCCTTAAAGGGTATCGATGTCTTGTTGATGGTCTCTGCTCGGGAAAATCCAGAGCGTGTGAAGGAACACAAGATTTTTTTAGATGCCGCAAAGCTAGCGGGGGTGAAGCATATCGTCTATACCTCCTTTTATGGGGCAGATGAAAAGGCAACTTTTACCTTATCTCGGGATCATGCCCAGACGGAAGCTTATATCAAGGAGTTAGGATTCACCTACACTTTTCTAAGAGATAATTTTTACTTGGACTTATTTATTGATATTGCGCTTGAAAATGGAGAAATTCGTGGTCCGGCTGGCAGTGGCCTTGTGTCAGCTGTTGCTCGTAAGGACACCTCTAGGGTTGCAGCGGAGATTCTCTTACATGCTAAGAAATGGGAAAATCAAACCTTGAATCTAACAGGACCAGAGGATCTTTCCATGGAAAAGATCACGACACTCCTTTCAAGAGCAATCAAACAACTAATCACCTATGTGGATGAATCAGTAGAAGAAGCCTATGAGTCACGGAAAAAATGGCCAGCACAAACTTGGGAGTACGATGCCTGGGTCAGTACCTATACAGCTATAAAATTTGGGGGACAAGCTGGGGTTTCAACAGATGTCGAAAAAGTCCTAGGGTATCCAGCAAGTAGCCTATTGGATATTCTTAGAGACAGAAAACTTATTGAGGAAGAACATGATTGAATATAAAAATGTAGCGCTGCGCTACACAGAAAAAGATGTCTTGAGAGATGTCAATTTACAGATTGAGAATGGTGAGTTCATGGTTTTAGTTGGGCCTTCTGGGTCCGGTAAGACGACCATGATTAAGATGATTAACCGTCTCTTGGAACCAACGGATGGAAATATTTATATGGATGGCAAGCGCATCAAAGATTATAATGAGCGTGAGCTTCGTCTTTCTACTGGTTATGTTTTACAGGCCATTGCCCTTTTTCCCAATCTAACGGTTGCAGAGAATATTGCCCTGATTCCAGAAATGAAGGGCTGGACTAAGGAAGAAATTGCTCAGAAAACAGAAGAGATTTTGACTAAGGTTGGTTTACCAGTAGCTGAGTATGGGAATCGCCTACCCAGTGAATTATCTGGTGGAGAACAGCAACGGGTCGGTATTGTGCGGGCCATGATTGGTCAACCCAAGATTCTCCTCATGGATGAACCTTTTTCAGCCTTGGATGCTATTTCGAGAAAACAGTTGCAGATTCTGACTAAAGAATTGCATAATGAATTTGGGATGACAACCGTTTTCGTTACTCATGATACAGATGAAGCCTTAAAGTTGGCGGACCGTATTGCTGTTTTGCAGGATGGAGAGATTCGCCAGGTCGCAGAACCTGAAACAATTTTACAAGCTCCTGCCACAGAATTTGTAGCAAACTTGTTTGGAGGTAGTGTTCATGACTAATTTAATATCAACTTTTCAGGATCGTTTTAGTGATTGGTTGACAGCTCTATCTCAACATTTGCAGTTGTCACTTTTGACCTTGTTACTAGCTATTTTTATCGCGATTCCCTTGGCTGTTTATCTTCGCTATCATGAGAAGTTGGCAGATTGGGTCTTACAGATTGCTGGGGTTTTCCAGACCATTCCGTCTCTGGCCTTGTTGGGGCTCTTTATCCCCTTGATGGGAATTGGAACCTTGCCGGCTTTGACAGCGCTAGTGATTTATGCGATTTTCCCGATTTTGCAAAATACCATCACTGGACTGAAGGGAATTGACCCTAGTCTGCAAGAGGCTGGAATTGCCTTTGGGATGACTAGATGGGAGCGTCTCAAGAAGTTTGAAATTCCACTTGCCATGCCTGTCATTATGTCTGGGATTCGGACGGCAGCGGTCTTGATTATCGGTACGGCAACCTTGGCTGCCTTGATTGGTGCAGGGGGACTGGGTTCCTTTATCCTTTTGGGAATTGACCGCAATAATACCAGTCTGATTTTGATTGGGGCCCTTTCTTCTGCAGTGCTTGCCATTGCCTTTAACTTCCTACTAAAAGTGATGGAAAAAGCAAAATTGCGGACGATTTTCTCTGGTTTTGCCTTGGTGACCATATTGCTGGGTCTGTCTTATAGTCCAGCCCTCTTAGTTCAAAAAGAGAAAGAAAACTTGGTGATTGCTGGGAAATTGGGACCGGAACCCGAAATTTTGGCCAATATGTATAAGTTGCTGATTGAAGAAAATACCAGTATGACTGCGACTGTTAAGCCGAATTTTGGGAAAACAAGCTTCCTCTATGAAGCTCTGAAAAAAGGGGATATTGATATCTATCCTGAATTTACTGGTACAGTGACTGAAAGTTTGCTTCAGCCATCACCCAAGGTAGGTCATGAGCCGGATCAGGTTTATCAGGTGGCGCGTGATGGTATTGCCAAACAGGATCATCTAGCCTATCTCAAACCTATGTCTTATCAAAATACCTACGCTGTAGCTGTTCCGAAAAAAATTGCTCAAGAATATGGCTTGAAGACCATTTCGGACTTGAAAAAAGTGGAAGGACAGTTGAAGGCAGGCTTTACTCTCGAATTTAATGACCGTGAAGATGGAAATAAGGGCTTGCAATCAATGTATGGTCTCAATCTCAACGTAGCGACCATGGAGCCTGCTCTTCGCTATCAGGCAATTCAGTCAGGCGATATTCAAATCACGGATGCCTATTCGACAGATGCAGAATTGGCGCGTTATGATTTGCAGGTCTTGGAAGATGACAAGCAACTCTTCCCACCTTATCAAGGAGCGCCACTCATGAAAGAAGCTCTTCTCAAGAAACATCCTGAGTTGGAGACAGTTCTCAATAAATTGGCTGGTAAAATTACTGAAAGCCAGATGAGCCATCTCAACTACCAAGTCGGCGTTGAAGGCAAGTCAGCAGAACAAGTAGCCAAGGAATTTCTACAAGAAGAAGGCTTGTTGAAGAAATAAAAGGAGAGGAAAGTCAGGGGTAGCCACTTTCTTTCGTAGACAAAATCCCATCTCGAATTATAGACGAGATGGGATTTTAATGTTAGAGTAAGATAAGCAAGAGCGTGATCAAAGCCGCTAGTGTGCCCCTTATAATGTGGTGCGATATATGTTGACTTTCTTGCTGTCGCCCATTCCAGTAAGCACCGTAGCAGATGATGCTAGAGCCCACTATCCATAAGATAACCGTTGCAAGAGGGACAAAGAAAAAGATAGCAAGAGCTAGTGAGGTGAGACAGCTTCCCACCAAGATACACATATTTCCCCGACAGTAGTTTTTTTCTTTCATGGCTGCGAAAGCAGCTGCGAGATGGAGAAGTGAAAAACCGAGAGCTAGTACGATCGTCAGTATTCCTAGGATAATAGAATTTAACATGGTTGATTCCTTTCTTTGTAACAGGATTAAATCTCGAGTGATCTTGTAGAAGTCATCTCAATCACATCTAAGTAAAATCTCACTACTTGGTCTTCTGTATAAGATTTTCCTTTTTTTAGCCACCAGGTCAGTGTTTCGATAAAATTGGTTACTACAAAATGTTTGAGGTAGGAGGCTGGTATGTTCGGATAGGACTCTTGCAAATCCTCCGCTACCATGGGGTAAACATGGTGTTCAAGTTCCCTGTGTAGTTGGCGGAGAAAGTAGTCATTTTTTGAAAAAAGAAGACTGGTGACATGGTCCTGGTTTTTTTGAAAATGTAAAAAGATATGTGCGAGGTAGTCTTCGGTAGTCAAGTGTTCTTCCCTTTCAAAGAGATGATGAAAGAGGTAGCGACAGAGTTCATCTAAAAGCAGTTCCTTGCTCTCGTAGTGACAGTAAAAGGTCGAGCGCCCAACATCTGCCAAGTCAATGATATCTTGGACAGTAGTAGCATCATAGCCCTTGTCGTTCAAAAGTTGTAAAAAAGCTTGATAAATGGCTTTTTTCGTCTTACTAACCCGACGATTTCTTTTTTGCATATAGACACTTGAGGCAAACTGTTCAGAACTGAATAAGACTGACAGTTTGCTTCTATCCTTTCTTTGGATTTTATTAGATAATACAAATGAAAGAAGTATGTATATACCCATTATACCAAAGGAGGGAGAGAAATGAGCTCTAAAACATCAATCTGGTTAGCTTTTTTCTTAAATTTAAGCTATGCTATTGTTGAGTTTATCGCAGGAGGAATCTTTGGTTCGAGTGCTGTTCTTGCTGATTCTGTTCATGACTTGGGAGATGCTATAGCCATTGGCATATCGGCCTTTTTAGAAACAATCTCAAACCGAGAAGAAGATGGGCAGTACACCTTGGGTTACAAGCGTTTCAGTCTTTTAGGGGCCATCCTAACGGCTGTGATTCTTATGATAGGATCTGTTCTAGTGATATTGGAAAATATCACAAAGATAGTTCACCCTCAACCTGTCAATGAGGAAGGCGTCCTCTGGCTGGGAATCATTGCAGTAAGTATCAATGTGCTAGCTAGTCTAGTAGTTCGTAAGGGAAAGACAAAGAACGAGTCAATCCTGAGTCTGCATTTTTTGGAAGATACTCTCGGTTGGTTGGCTGTCATTCTAATGGCGATTATCCTCCGATTTACAGATTGGTATATCCTTGATCCGCTCTTATCTCTTGTCATTTCCATCTTCATTCTAACAAAAGCCATTCCTCGCTTTTGGAGCGCACTCAAGATTTTCTTGGATGCTGTGCCTGAAGGAGTTGATATCAAACAAGTGAAGAATGACTTGGAGCAATTGGACCATGTGGTCAGTGTTAATCAGCTCAACCTCTGGACTATGGATGGTTTGGAAAAAAATGCCATTGTTCATGTTTGCCTAGAAGAGATTGAACAGATGGAGAGTTGTAAAGAAGCGATCCGTGGCTTACTCAAATCTTGTGGTTTTCAAAATGTCACCATTGAGGTGGATGCAAACCTAGCAAGTCACCAAACTCATAAGCGAAAAATTGAGGAGTTAGAAGTAGGTCAAAGTCATGGACATCATCATTCATAAGAAGTCGATTTTCCATTTGTTGATTATTTTTGATGAATTGTAAATGTAACATATTTACTCCAGTATGAAATTGTGATAGACTACCTATATCACTGAAAGGAGATAGGCGATGTTACAGCTACAACACATTTCAAAAGTCTATCATACGGACAATCAAGAGTTCCACGCGCTAAAGGATATCTCGATTCGCTTCCGTGAGAGTGAGTTTGTCTCCATTCTCGGGCAATCGGGTTCTGGGAAAACCACCCTATTAAATATCATCGGGGGACTCGACCAATACACATCTGGTGATTTACTCATCCAAGGAAAATCAACAAAGCAATTTAAAGACCGCGATTGGGATAGCTACAGAAACCACACCATCGGTTTCGTCTTTCAGTCTTATAATCTCATCGGGCATCAAACTGCACTCTCTAACGTAGAAATTGCAATGACTCTTTCGGGCGTTTCAAAAGCAGAACGTAAGAAACGTGCTATCGAAGTACTTGAACGCGTAGGCCTAAAAGATCATTTATATAAGAAACCAAGTCAAATGTCTGGGGGACAAATGCAACGAATCGCGATTGCGCGTGCTCTTGTTAATGATCCAAAAGTCGTTTTAGCCGACGAACCGACAGGAGCGCTCGATTCTGAGACTTCTGTTCAAATCATGGATTTATTAAAAGACATCGCCAAGGAACGTTTGGTTATCATGGTGACGCATAACCCAGAGCTGGCGCAGAAGTACTCCACACGTATCGTACAAGTATTAGATGGAAACATCTTGAGCGACTCAAACCCATGCGAACCAACAGAGGAGACAAAGCAAGTCGACATCCAGTTCACGAAGACGAAGATGAGCTTTATAACCGCCCTTGTACTTTCCTTTAATAACCTATTGACGAAGAAAGGTCGTACCTTACTAACAGCTTTTGCGGGTTCCATCGGGATTATCGGGATTGCTCTTATCTTAGCCCTTTCCAATGGTGTGAGTGATTACGTTAAAAAGGTGCAGGAAGATACTCTCGTCTCTCTCCCACTGACGATTAGCGAGCAGAACCAGAGCAACTTGTTGGCGACCTCTCCAGATTTGAGCGAGAAGCCTTACAAGGATAATCATGAGCTCGGTATCAATACGGTTTTAACGAATTTATTGAAAAAACAAATCGGAAAGAACGACCTAGCTTCCTTCAAGACTTACTTGGAGGAACATGCTTCGAAGGTTGAATCTCTCACAAAAGACATTCGTTACCGATACAATTTACAACCGTTTATCTATGCAAGTGATACTTCCAACGGACCCAAAAGTATTCTGCCTTCAACCTTAGCTGATGAAGTAGAAACAGCGAACCAAACGATGAAGGGATACTTACAAAACCTCAACTACTGGAGTGAACTTTCTAGTGATTCTTCAATGCTAGAAAGCAAGTACGACGTGTTGGAAGGACGCTTCCCACAAGACAAGTCCGAGGTCGTCCTTATCGTAGATGAAAACAATCAAATTAGCGACTTGTTGCTCTATAGTTTGCGTATCAAAGATCCCAGTGAATTGAACGATACGAAGAAGCTCGACGAACTCTCTTCTCAAACGTATCAATATAGTGACTTTATCGGAAAAACTTTTAAAGCAGTTGTCAATACAAACCGTTTTGTGAAAGAAAATAACTTATGGGTCAATAAGATTGCAGATGCTTCTTATATGAAAACTCAAATCGAGAATGGGCTCGAACTTAAAATTGTGGGTGTCCTTCGCCAAAAAGACGGCACAGGTTCAGGCGTGAATGCTCCTTCAGGAGGAATCGCTTACACAAGCACCCTTATTGATTACACTTCCGAACACATTCAAAATAGTGATATCGTTAAGGAACAGGAAGCCAATCAAAATCTAAATGTATTTACGGGTAAAGACTTTGCCAAAGATCCTAAACCATTCAGCTCGGAGAATTTAACCGAAGAAGAAAAAATTCAGTTGGCTAAAATGACGCCTGAAGAACAGGCGCAGTATGTCCAACAATATAACGACAACTTGGCTTCAACTTACGAGGAAAACCTCGCAAAAATGGGCGTCATCAACAAATCCAAACCAGCTGCCATTGAGCTCTACACCTCTTCGTTCCAACAAAAACAAGACTTAAAAGAATTCATAAACGCCTATAACACGGCGAAAAAAGAAGCTGGAGAAGACGATAAGGTACTCGCTTATTCAGATGATATCCAAACTATCATGTCTTCAATTACGACATTGGTTGGCGTAGTGACAACTGTGCTCGTTGGCTTTGTGGCCATCTCACTCATTGTATCTTCTATAATGATTTCGATTATCACGTACATTTCAGTTCTCGAACGTACAAAAGAAATCGGAATCCTACGTGCAATGGGGGCTTCGAAGAAAGATATTCGTCGTATTTTCACTGCTGAAACAGCCATCGAAGGATTTGTCTCTGGGGTGATCGGTATCGCGATTACCTTCCTTGCGACATTCCCAATCAATGCGATTGTTGCGAAAATGACAAATGTGGGAAATGTAGCGCAATTACCAATAGAAGTAGCTCTAATCCTTATCGTTATTTCGATTGTCCTTACCATGTTAGCCGGTCTAATCCCTTCACGCATCGCTGCTAGGAAAGACCCAGTCGAATCGCTTCGTAGCGAATAACAACTAAACCCCAAAAGGTGGATAAAGGAATATTTCTTTATTCACTTTTTTTATTGGCTGGAAACTATTAAAAACGTAATCGAAAAATCTCTCCTTAATAAAACTTAAATCTCAAGAAGAAAAGACTATATTGGACTAAACCAGTGCCTTATCGCCGTTAATAATGATTGATACGAGTGAAAGCTTGACAAAAGGTGTATAATAAAAGTGAAAAATCAATAGAAAAGGAGTGGTTCTATGAAGAAAACAGTTTATACCAAAGCTGGTCAGGTTGGTCTTATTGAAGTGGAGCATCCGCAAATCATTGAGGCAGACGATGCCATTATTCGGATCGTTCGCACCTGTGTCTGTGGCTCTGATCTCTGGAGCTACCGCAATTCGGATATTGAAGCGGGGCATCAGAATAGCGGGCATGAAGCGATTGGTATCGTTGAGGAAATAGGTGATGCAGTAACGACCGTTAAACCTGGCGATTTTGTCATTGCCCCATTTACTCATGGATGCGGGGAATGTGATGCGTGTCGGGCAGGATATGACGGAACCTGTGACCGGCATCTTGGTTCTAGCAACTGGTCAGATGGTGTTCAGGCAGAGTATATGCGCTTTGAACATGCTAACTGGGCTCTTATCAAAATTCCAGGTCAACCCTCTGATTACACAGAAGGTATGCTTAAATCTCTCCTAACGCTGGCTGATGTCATGCCGACGGGTTACCATGCAGCGCGTGTAGCTAATGTGCAAAAGGGTGACAAGGTGGTCGTTATTGGTGATGGTGCAGTCGGTCAATGTGCTGTTATCGCAGCTAAGATGCGTGGTGCGTCGCAAATTGTCCTCATGAGTCGTCACGAAGATCGTCAAAAGATGGCTCTGGAGTCAGGTGCGACTGCAGTTGTTGCAGAACGTGGGGATGAAGGCATCGCTAAGGTCCGTGAAATCCTCGGAGGAGGAGCAGATGCCGCTCTCGAGTGTGTTGGAACAGAAGCAGCCGTTGATCAAGCCCTAGGAGTCCTTCACAATGGTGGCCGATTGGGTTTTGTCGGGGTTCCTCACTATAGCAATCGAGCTCTTGGTTCGACTTTTGCTCAAAACTTAACTATAGCAGGAGGTGCAGCCTCTGTTACAACTTACGACAAACAGTTCTTACTGAAGGCGGTCCTTGATGGCGACATTAATCCAGGTCGCGTCTTTACCTCAAGTTATAAATTGGAAGACATTGACCAAGCCTATAAAGATATGGATGAACGTAAGACGATTAAGGCAATGATTGTGATGGATTAAAAAAAGAAAATCCTAATAGAGATTTGAGAATCTCTATTAGGATTTTTGACTTTATTATATTAGTTGAGTTATGGGAGAGTACTTTCTCTCAGAGTCAGTCTAGTTCCCAGCATAGTTAGGCTAGGAATTTTCCGACCATGGAGAACTTCCTTGTTAAGAATATCCATACCTGCTCGGCCCATCTCCTCAGTATAGACTGTGATGCTAGATAGGGGAGGATAGACCTGCTTGGTCAGGCTAGTGTCGTTAAAAGAAATGAGGCTGACACGATCTGGTAGGCTGATTCCAGCTTCTTGGAGGGCACGGAGGGCACCGATGGCTAAACTATCGCTGGCTGCGAAAAAGGCTGGAGGGAGTTGATCCCCCAATTTGTGAATGGCCTCCTTCATCAAGTCATAGCCAGACTGGGCAGTGAAGCTTCCTTGAAAGACCAGTTCTTCATGGTAGATTCCTTTTGCTTGGGTAATGTCTTTGAAATTTTCTAGCCGCTTATCCTCAATGATTTCTTCTTGGTCGGTTGTTTCTTCAAGGCCGGTGAGAATCCCGATACGGTTCATACCTTGGCTGAGGAAATGGTCTACAACTTGTTTCACAGCAGTGTAAAAGTCAGTGATAATACAGGTATGGCCTAGTGAGAGGGTATCGCTGTCTATAAAGAGTAAAGGTTTTTGGTATTCTTCAAAGGCAGAAATCTGTGATCGGCTGAACTTTCCGATGCAGAGAATGCCAATCACTTCCTCGCTCAGTGTAAAAGGATGGTCGTTAAAATAGCGCAAGATATCATAGTCCAACTCTTGGGCTCTTTTTTCAATACCGAGACGAATCTGGTAGTAGTAGAGGTCATCCAGTTCCCCCTGCTCGCTGACCCATTGGATAATGGCAATCTTTTGCTTGGGTTTGTGGGATTCGCCTGTCTTGAGGTGCTTAGTATAGCCCAGCTCTTCAGCGACAGTTAAAATACGGTGTCTGGTTTCTTCGGTGACAGATAGGCTCTGGTCGCGATTGAGGACACGAGATACGGTCGCGATAGAGACAGAGGCTAGCTGTGCAATGTCTTTTAAGGTAGCCATAAATCCTCCTCCTTTTAGGTTAGTATATCATATTTTTCCTCTTTTTACCGATTGTTTAGTAAAACTTTAGTAAAAAGGATTGACCTTGGTAAAAGCCTTGGATACAATAGAAGAAAACGATTACACGTTAAGGTGACTTAACGGACAATCAAAGGAGAATTCATATGACACAACATCTTACTGCTGAAGCTCTTCGTAAAGATTTTCTTGCCGTGTTTGGTCAAGAAGCAGACCAAACCTTCTTTTCACCAGGCCGTATCAATTTGATTGGTGAACACACAGACTACAACGGTGGGCACGTTTTTCCAGCTGCTATTTCCTTGGGAACTTATGGTGCAGCTCGCAAGCGTGACGATCAGGTCTTGCGTTTCTACTCAGCCAACTTTGAGGACAAGGGCATTATCGAAGTGCCTTTAGCGGATCTCAAGTTTGAAAAAGAGCACAACTGGACCAACTATCCAAAAGGGGTTCTTCATTTCTTGCAAGAAGCTGGGCACGTGATTGACAAAGGTTTTGATTTTTATGTTTATGGGAATATCCCAAATGGTGCTGGCTTGTCTTCATCAGCATCCTTGGAACTCTTGACAGGGGTCGTGGCAGAGCATCTCTTTGATTTAAAACTAGACCGTTTGGATTTGGTTAAAATCGGAAAACAAACAGAAAACAACTTTATCGGAGTCAACTCTGGTATCATGGACCAGTTTGCTATCGGTATGGGAGCTGACCAACGTGCTATTTATCTAGATACCAACACTCTAGAATACGACTTGGTGCCACTTGATTTGAAGGACAATGTCGTTGTTATCATGAACACCAACAAACGCCGTGAATTGGCGGATTCTAAATATAATGAACGCCGTGCTGAATGTGAAAAAGCAGTGGAAGAATTGCAAGTTTCCTTGGATATTCAGACCTTGGGTGAACTGGACGAGTGGGCCTTTGACCAATATAGCTACCTGATTAAAGACGAAAATCGTTTGAAACGTGCTCGTCATGCTGTGCTTGAAAACCAACGTACCCTTAAGGCTCAAGCAGCCCTTCAAGCAGGTGATTTGGAAACATTTGGTCGCTTGATGAATGCATCACACGTTTCTCTAGAACATGACTATGAAGTAACTGGCTTGGAATTGGATACCCTTGTCCACACAGCTTGGGCTCAGGAAGGTGTTCTCGGTGCTCGTATGACAGGGGCAGGATTTGGTGGCTGTGCCATTGCCTTGGTTCAAAAAGATGCAGTTGAGGCCTTTAAAGAAGCTGTAGGCAGACACTACGAAGAAATCGTTGGCTATGCTCCAAGCTTCTATATCGCTGAAGTTGCAGGTGGCACTCGCGTCCTTGACTAGTCCAAAGGAGGCTCTATAGTGACCTTAGTAGACAAATTTGTAACACATATCATTTCTGAAAGTTCATTTGAGGAAATGGATCGAATCTACCTGACCAATCGTGTCTTGGCACGAGTGGGAGACGGTGTTTTGGAAGTTGAGACCAATCTGGATAAAGTGATTGACCTCAAGGACCAGCTGGTTGAGGAAGCCGTTCGATTAGAAACGATTGAGGATAGTCAGACTTCGCGTGAGATCCTCGGTGCTGAACTGATGGACTTAGTAACCCCTTGTCCGAGTCAGGTCAATTGTGATTTCTGGGCAACCCATGCCCAATCTCCTGAGCAAGCGATAGCGGATTTTTACCAACTCAGTCAGAAAAATGACTACATCAAGCTCAAGGCCATTGCTAAAAATATCGCTTATCGAGTTCCATCTGACTACGGAGAACTGGAGATCACGATTAATCTCTCTAAGCCTGAAAAGGATCCCAAAGAGATTGCGGCAGCCAAGTTGGTGCAAGCTAGCAATTATCCCCAGTGTCAACTCTGTCTAGAGAACGAAGGTTACCATGGTCGGGTCAACCATCCAGCTCGCAGCAATCACCGTATTATCCGTTTTGAAATGGCGGGTCAGGAGTGGGGCTTCCAGTATTCGCCCTATGCTTACTTTAATGAGCACTGTATTTTCTTAGATGGCCAGCATCGTCCTATGGCGATTAGTCGGCAGAGCTTTGAGCGTTTGTTGGCTATTGTAGAGCAGTTTCCAGGCTATTTTGCAGGCTCAAATGCCGACCTACCGATTGTGGGAGGCTCTATTTTAACACATGATCACTATCAGGGAGGACGTCATGTATTTCCTATGGAATTGGCTCCTCTGCAAAAGACTTTCTGTTTTGCTGGATTTGAGCAGGTCAAGGCTGGGATTGTCAAGTGGCCGATGTCAGTGCTACGTTTGACTTCGGATTCCAAGGAGGATTTGATCAACTTGGCTGACAAGATTTTACAGGAATGGCGCCAGTATTCAGACCCTGCAGTGCAGATTTTGGCAGAAACAAGTGGGACACCGCATCACACCATCACACCGATTGCTCGTAAACGCGACGGTCAGTTTGAGTTGGACTTGGTCTTGCGAGACAATCAGACATCGCCAGAGCATCCTGACGGCATCTATCATCCCCATAAGGATGTCCAACATATCAAGAAGGAAAATATCGGCTTGATTGAGGTCATGGGCTTGGCTATTTTACCACCTCGTCTGAAAGAAGAAGTGGAGCAAGTAGCTAGCTATCTTGTAGGAGAAGGTGATGCAGTTACAGACTATCATCAGGAATGGGCAGACCAACTCAAAGCCCAACATCCAGAACTAGCGGATAAAGAAAAATCCCTTGAAATCGTCAAGGACTCTGTGGGCGCTATCTTTGCGCGTGTACTTGAGGATGCAGGAGTTTACAAGCAAACGGAGCAGGGACAGGCAGCCTTTATGCGCTTTGTAGAGCAGGTCGGAATTTTGCCAGACTAGGAGCTTTCTCCTTGCACAGTCCTATAAAAAGTAGTATCATAGTGTCGTTTGAACTATCAGGAGGAAACGATGAAAGATTTTCATTTTGACGCTATATCTGCCTTTGAAAATTACGAAATTGAAAAAATGAGAGATGGTCACGTTGTGGTGACGACCAAAGTAGTGGACTCGTCGCTCAACTACTATGGCAATGCTCATGGTGGCTATCTCTTTACCCTTTGTGACCAGATCAGCGGTTTGGTGGTCGTCTCACTGGGACTAGATGGAGTGACGCTCCAATCCTCCATCAACTACCTCAAGGCAGGAAAACTCGATGATGTGCTGACCATTAAAGGAGAATGTGTCCATCAAGGTCGCACAACTTGTGTGGTGGATGTCGATATCACCAATCAAGAGGGAAGAAATGTCTGTAAGGCAACCTTTACCATGTTTGTTACAGGTCAGCGATCAGATGAGAGACAGGTAAGGATATAAAGTACTAGGAGGTGAACTTCACTCTAAGGGCTAGATATTTTTTGTCGAACTTTTTGAGTGCAGGTTGGTTTTGATTCTCGCAGATGAACCAACTGCTTCACTAGACCCCAAAAATTCTGAGGAGCTACTTTCTATCCTAGAATCTCTGAAAAATCTGAATCGTACTATTATTATTGCGACCCACAATCCCCTTATCTGGGAGCAAGTGGATCAAGTAATTCGAGTTACCGATTTATCTCATCAATGATAAGAGAACATTAAGTTAGAAGAAAGAGACACAAACACACTTTGTGGCTTTTTTATTTCCATAAAAATGGTAAAATAGTAGGAGTAGAAATGGAGTTTGAGACATGAAAGTAATCGATCAATTTAAAAATAAGAAAGTCCTTGTTTTAGGTTTGGCTAAGTCGGGTGAGTCTGCGGCTCGTTTGTTGGACAAGCTGGGTGCTATTGTCACTGTTAATGACGGCAAACCTTTCGAGGAAAATCCTGCTGCTCAAAACTTACTAGAAGAAGGTATCAAGGTCGTCACTGGAGGGCATCCTTTAGAGCTCTTAGATGAAGATTTTGCTCTGATGGTGAAAAATCCAGGTATCCCGTATAGCAATCCCATGATTGAAAAGGCATTGGCAAAGGGGATTCCAGTCTTGACTGAAGTGGAGTTGGCTTACTTGATCTCAGAAGCACCGATTGTTGGTATTACTGGATCAAATGGAAAAACGACTACAACGACGATGATTGGGGAAGTTTTGACTGCTGCTGGACAACATGGTCTCTTGTCAGGGAACATCGGCTATCCTGCTAGCCAAGTGGCTCAAACTGCAACAGCCAAGGACACGCTTGTCATGGAACTTTCTTCTTTCCAACTGATGGGTGTTCAAGAATTCCATCCAGAGATTGCGGTTATTACCAACCTCATGCCTACTCATATCGACTATCATGGTTCGTTTGAGGAATATGTAGCAGCCAAGTGGAATATCCAGAACAAGATGACAGCAGCTGATTTTCTTGTCTTGAACTTTAACCAAGACTTGGCAAAAGAATTGGCTACCAAAACACAAGCCACAGTTGTACCATTCTCAACACAGGAAAAGGTTGATGGAGCTTATCTAGAAAACGGTCTACTCTACTTCCGTGGGGAAGTGGTCATGGCAGCTGATGAGATCGGAGTGCCAGGTAGCCACAATGTGGAAAACGCCCTTGCAACCATTGCAGTAGCCAAACTCCGTGGTGTGGACAATCAAACCATCAAGGAAACTCTTTCAGCCTTTGGCGGTGTCAAACATCGTCTCCAATTTGTGGATGAAATCAAGGGTGTCAAATTCTATAACGATAGCAAGTCAACCAATATCTTAGCGACTCAAAAAGCCTTGTCAGGATTTGACAACAGTAAGGTCATTTTGATTGCAGGTGGTTTGGACCGCGGCAATGAGTTTGACGAATTGGTGCCAGACATTACTGGCCTCAAGAAAATGGTCATCCTTGGTCAGTCTGCAGAACGTGTCAAACGGGCAGCTGAGAAGGCTGGTGTGGCTTATGTGGATGCGACAGATATTGCAGATGCGACCCGCAAGGCTTATGAGCTTGCGACTCAAGGAGATGTGGTTCTCCTCAGTCCTGCCAATGCTAGCTGGGACATGTATGCTAACTTTGAAGTACGTGGCGACCTCTTTATCGACACAGTAGCGGAGTTAAAGGAATAATATGAAAAAAATCGTTTTTACAGGTGGGGGGACGGTTGGACACGTCACCCTTAACCTTTTGTTAATGCCCAAGTTTATCAAAGACGGCTGGGAAGTCCACTATATCGGGGATAAGAACGGAATCGAACACCAAGAAATCCTCAAGTCAGGTTTGAATGTGACCTTCCATTCCATTGCGACAGGGAAATTGCGTCGTTATTTCTCATGGCAAAATATGTTGGATGTCTTTAAAGTTGCCTGGGGTATCGTCCAATCCCTCTTTATCATGCTAAGAGTTCGTCCGCAGGCTCTCTTTTCTAAAGGGGGATTTGTCTCGGTGCCGCCTGTTATCGCAGCGCGTGTGTCTGGAGTACCTGTCTTTATCCACGAATCGGACCTATCTATGGGTTTGGCCAATAAAATTGCCTATAAATTCGCAACCAAGATGTACTCAACCTTTGAGCAGGCTGCTAGTCTCGCAAAAGTCGAGCATGTGGGAGCAGTGACCAAGGTTTCAGACCAAAAAACTTCAGAGCCAGATGAATTAGTGGATATCCAAACCCACTTTAATCCAAAATTGCCAACGGTATTGTTTGTTGGTGGTTCTGCAGGAGCTCGTGTCTTTAACCAACTGGTAACAGACTATAAAAAAGAGCTGACAGAGCGCTACAATATCATTAATCTCACTGGAGATTCTAGCCTCAATGAATTGAGTCAAAATCTCTTCCGTATCGGCTATGTGACGGACCTCTATCAACCCTTGATGGAGATGGCAGATGTGGTGGTGACGCGTGGTGGTGCCAACACGATTTTTGAGCTCTTGGCTATGACTAAACTCCATCTCATCGTACCATTGGGTCGTGAAGCAAGTCGAGGAGACCAGATTGAAAATGCAGCCTACTTTGTTAAGAAAGGCTACGCAGAAGAACTTCAAGAAAGTGACTTGACCTTGGAAAGCTTGGAGGAGAAACTCAGTCACCTGCTTAGTTACAAGGACCAATACCAAGCTAGTATGAGGGCTTCAACTGAGTTGAAATCTCTTGATGATTTTTATGCCCTACTAAGAAAAGACTTATCATAAGGAAAACCAATGTCAAAGGATAAGAAAAAAGAATCAAACCAGAAACAAGAATTGTCTGAATGGCAGAAACGGAACCAAGAATATCTGAAAAAGAAGGCTGAGGAAGAAGCTGCCTTAGCTGCGGAGAAGGAAAAGGAAAAACAAGCTCGGAAGGAGGCCAACTCGAAACTATTGGAGGAGGCCAAAAAATCCTCGAGTGAGACAGACGAGGAAGCTACAAGTCCAAGTAAGGCACCATCCGAAAAAGAAGAAAAACCTCAAAAGGAAGACACCGAAGTTAAAAAAGAGAAGAAGAAAAAAGAAAAGCCAGAAAAACCTGCCAAGCCGAAAATTGCTCCCGTTCACATTTGGAGGGCAGTCAGCATCTTGGTGCCGAGTGTTCTGGTTCTCCTTCTCTCAGTCTATCTGTTGACTCCGCTGTCGACAATCAAAAATATCGAGGTTAAGGGAAATGTCCAGACCCAAGCGGATGACATTAAACAGGTTTCTGGAATTCAGGATAGTGACTATACCTTGTCTTTGTTGTTGGATAAGGAAAAATACGCTGAGAAGATCAAGTCGAATCACTGGATAGAGTCAGCAAAAATTGACTACAAATTTCCAACAAACTTTACGATTGAAGTCAAAGAGTTTAAGATTGTTGGCTACTATGTGACAGGTGAAGATCACTATCCAATTCTGTCTAGTGGAACAATTGACTCAAGCCCTGTCAACCTTTTGAACCTGCCTGAGACCTACTTAACAGTTACCTTTAACGACGAGCAGCAGGTGAAGGTTCTGATCGCGGGTCTTTCTAGCATCAGTGAGGACATAAAGAGTCAGATCCAGAAGATCGAATTAGCGCCAAGTAAGGCAACTGCCGATCTTTTAAAAATTACCATGCTGGATACAGATGAGATATTGGTTCCCTTGTCAGAGTTGAGTAAGAAATTGCCTTATTACAGCAAAATCAAGCCACAGTTAGCAGAACCGAGCTTCATCGATATGGAGGCAGGAATTTATAGCACTAGCCTAGCTGATAAACGTTTAGAAGAAGCTGAGGAAAAGGCCAAACAAGAGGCGCAGGAAGCGGAGAAGAAAAAACAGGAAGAAAAAAAAGCTGAAGAAAAGAAACAAGAATAAGAATCTTCAGTTTTTACTTGACAAGCGTCATTATAAATAATAGAATAGTAGAAAACTTTTAAAGCAGTCCAGAGAGGCAGCTAAGGTTAGACAGTGAAAGGGTGGAGACTACCCGTTTTTCGTGGAACCTAGCTGCTAGCAGGTTCCTTTTTTGAGCAATGGACTGTTAGCAAAGAATAGGAGAAAAGAATGCGTGAGAGTCGCCCGGTCATTGCTCTGGATTTTCCAAGTTTCGAGGAAGCCAAAGAATTTTTAGCCCTTTTTCCAGCAGAGGAAAAACTCTATGTCAAGGTAGGAATGGAAATCTATTATGCAGTAGGTCCAGAGGTTGTTCGTTATTTGAAATCATTGGGACATAGTGTTTTTTTGGATCTCAAGTTGCATGATATTCCAAATACAGTCAAGTCAACCATGAAAATCTTGTCAAGTCTGGGTGTTGATATGACCAATGTTCAGGCTGCAGGTGGGCTTGAAATGATGCAGGCTGCGCGTGAGGGCCTTGGTGATCAAGGGATTCTTATTGCGGTGACCCAGCTGACCTCAACATCTGAGGAACAGATGCAAGACTGTCAAAATATCCAGACTAGCCTGCAAGAGTCGGTCATCCACTATGCTAAGAAAACAGCTGAAGCCGGATTGGATGGAGTGGTTTGCTCAGCCCAAGAAGCCCAACTCATCAAGGAAGCTACAAACGAAGATTTTATCTGCTTGACACCAGGTATTCGACCAGCAGGTGCTGAAGCAGGGGATCAAAAACGCGTAGTGACCCCTGGTCAAGCCTATCAAATCGGTAGTGACTACATTGTAGTAGGCCGTCCAATCACGCAGGCAGAAGACCCTGTAGCAGCCTACCATGCTATCAAGGAAGAATGGACACGCGATTGGGTCTAAAGCGTATTTGATTATAGATTTAAGGATAAGAAGGAGTATACCATGACACTTGCTAGAGACATTGCTAGCCATCTATTGAAAATTCAAGCGGTTTATCTCAAACCAGAAGAGCCTTTTACTTGGGCATCTGGTATCAAGTCACCTATTTATACGGATAATCGTGTGACCCTAGCTTACCCAGAGACTAGAACTTTGATTGAAAATGGTTTTGTGGATGCTATCAAGACAGCCTTTCCAGAGGTAGAAGTCATCGCTGGTACAGCGACAGCAGGGATTCCACATGGGGCTATCATCGCGGACAAGATGAACTTGCCTTTTGCCTACATCCGTAGCAAACCAAAAGACCACGGAGCCGGAAACCAAATCGAAGGCCGTGTAGCTCAGGGGCAAAAAATGGTAATTGTAGAAGACCTAATCTCAACTGGTGGTTCAGTTCTCGAAGCGGTAGCAGCTGCCAAGCGTGAAGGAGCAGATGTTCTCGGTGTAGTAGCCATTTTTAGCTATCAACTAGCAAAAGCAGATAAGAACTTTGCAAACGCAGGCGTGAAACTGGTGACTCTCTCAAACTACAGCGAACTGATCCACCTAGCTCAAGAAGAAGGTTACATCACACCAGAGGGATTGGATCTCTTAAAACGCTTTAAAGAAGACCAAGAAAATTGGCAAAATGCCTAAGACATAGAAAATCAGGTAGTCACTAGGATTACCTGATTTTTTGTGATTTTTATTGGATCTTAGTCTACTTTTCCGCCTTCAACAACTAGATCATCTGCTTTAGCAGCGTCACCGTAGGTTGGGTGAAGGGTCTTTTCATAGGCTTTGTGGAAGAAGTTTTCTTTACCAAGTTTTTCAATTTCTTGGTTGATGTAGTTAAGAAATTCTTGATTACCCTTTTGAACTGCTGCCGCAATAGTATCTGGGTCACCGAGGGAAGTAATTCCTACTTCAAATCCTTTATTTTCGAGGGCCCAAGCTAGAACCTCAGTATTATCAGTTGAGAAGGCATCTCCACGTCCGTCAAGAAGAGCTTGGTAGGCATCACTATATTGGTCGTATTTTTGGAGTTTTACTTCTGGGTGATTTTTCTCAAAATAGGTTTCAGCGGTCGTTCCTTTTGTGACAATCAAGGTTTTGCCTTCTAATTCTTTAACATCCTTAATCAGCTTATCCTTAGGTGATACGACACCAAGTGATACTTTCATGTAAGGAAGGGCAAAGTCTACTTGTTTCTTACGTTCGTCAGTCACTGTAAAGTTAGCGAGTGTGATATCCACCTTGTTTGAAATCAAGTATTCAGCACGGTTGGCAGCATCAACTGAGACGTATTTGACCTTCACGCCCAAGTCTTGAGCTAATTGGTTCCCCAATTCGATATCGTAACCTTGGTAAGAACCGTCGTTATCAACATAACCAAACGGTTTTTTGTCTCCAAATACGGCGATTCGAAGCTCACCACTTTTTTTGATTTCGTCGATAGTGCGGGCCTTGGCGCTTGCTTTTCCTGATGAAGCATCAGAGCTTCCACCTGAGCTACAAGCTGTGACAAAGATAAGGGCAAAGGCAAGTGCAAAAACAGTTAGGATTGGTTTGAGTATTTTCATAATAATCTCCTTTATTTATTATAGATATGAGCCAAACTGGCTAAAGTCAAAGACGTTTAAAAATTCCTGTGCTCGTTTGGTTTGTGGGTTGGTAAAGAAGTCTTGAGCCGTTCCTTCTTCAGCGATTTTCCCTTGATCGAGAAAAATTATCCGATCCGCAATGGCTTGGGCAAACTGCATTTCGTGGGTTACCAGAATCATGGTGCGCCCTTCTTGTGCCAAGTCATTGATGAGTTCGAGGACCTCACGTACCATTTCTGGATCCAGTGAAGCAGTCACCTCGTCAAAGAGGATAATTTCTGGATGCATGAGAAGGGCGCGGACAATCGCAACCCGTTGCTTTTGTCCACCAGATAATTGGCGAGCGAAGCTGTGTTTTTTATCTAAAAGGCCGACACGTTCCAGTAGTTGCAAAGCCTCTTCAGTGACTTCATTTTTGTCTCGTCCCTGAGCCTTGATAGGTCCTAGTATGAGGTTTTGTAGGACATCCAGATGGGGAAAGAGTTCATAACTTTGAAAGACCATACCGATTTTTTGGCGGACCAGGTGAAAGTTTTTCTGATTGCCAATAATAGATTGTCCGTCCAGAAGAATATCTCCCCCCTGTATTGTTTCTAGGCCATTGAGGCAACGGAGGAGGGTACTTTTTCCGCATCCAGAGGGTCCTAGGATGACAACAACTTCCCCCTTTTTGATATCTAGAGAGAGTCCTTGGAGGATAGGATTGTCTCCAAAGGATTTTTTTAGTTCCTTTATTTCTAAAATAGTTTCAGACATTTAATTCCTCCAATGTTTTTCTAAGTGACTAGATAGTTTGGAAATAGGAAAGCAGACTGCAAAATACAAGATCAGAATGGTTCCATAAATCCAAAAGGAAGCAGTTGGGATGGTCAGGCGATTGCTATCAATGATTTGTTGCCCAACCTTGGTAACTTCAACAACCCCAATCAAGACAACCAAGGAAGTCGTTTTGATCATCCGAGTGACAAGGTTGATGGCTTGTGGTAGCAGTCTTCTCAAGACCTGTGGGATGATGATGTAATAGTAAAGTTGGAAGTTTGTCAAGCCTAGAGCCTGTCCGCTTTCAAACTGATGTTTAGGGAGGGAAGTGATGGCTCCACGTACCAAGTCTCCCATTTCAGCTGTACCCCAGAGGGTAAAAACGATAATAGCCGAAGTCTCACCTGAGATATTGATATTAAAGTTTCGAGCCAATCCAAAGTATACGATAAAAAGTAGTACCAGTTGGGGCATGATACGAATAAATTCCAGATAAAAACGTGTTAAAAAACGAATAACTCTAGAATGGGAGGTCATGATGATTCCCATGACTGTTCCGAAAATCATAGATAGAAGGACGGAGAGAATGGAAATTCCAATCGTGACACCCAGCCCTTGTAAGATCCGCAGGAGATTATTTCCCTGAAAGAGTACTTGCATTCCCGAATCCTGCATGGCGGAGCCTCCTTTCTATCCAGCTAAAGAGTAGAGAGATGGGTAGAAGCATGATAAGGTAAGCAACTACTAACATGGCCAGTGCAATGTCTGTCTCATAATATAGTCCAATCAAGTCCTTGGCGACGTACATGAGGTCGGCCAAAGCCACTGCTGAGAAAACAGAGGTTTCCTTGATGAGGAAAATGACATTGGCGCTAAAAGACGGTAGGGCTACCGCAGTTGCTTGCGGAAGAACCACATGGCGAAAGACCTGTACAGGTGTCAGACCGATAGCTAGGCCAATTTCATGCTGGGTTTGACTGACGGACTCCAGTCCACTTCGGAAAGATTCTGCCATATAGGAACCCCCTAAAAAGACCAGTCCCATAGTGGCACATACTTCCGAAGACAGGACAATCCCTATTCGGGGAAGCCCGAAATAGAGGAAGAAGAGCTGAATCAAAAGGGGCGTATTTCGTGACAATTCTATATAGGCTGTTGCTAACTGTGAAAAGATAGGAACGCGATAATGCCGGATGATACTAACAATTAGACCAACAAGAAAAGAACCCAAAATTCCCCAAACTGCAATATGCAAGGTCAGAAAGAATGCCTTCTGATAGAGTGGTAAATATTGTTCAACAATGGACCAATCCAAAATAGAACCTCCTATCTAGAAATAATACTGTTATTGTAGCATTAAAGGGCACGTTTGGATAATATGAATTTTTTATCACAATGATAGAAAAAATTTATCATGGCTATGAGTTGAAATTTCCAGACAAAATTTTTGAAAGGAATCTGAAAAAGAGTTAAGATAGTTTATGTAAGAAAAAGTAAACGCTTACTTATCAAGGAGGACACTTTATGTCATATAAAACAAGCAATGCAGAAGGACCTGTAGATTTTATTAATACCTATGATTTGGAGCCCATGGCACAACAAGTTATTCCTAAAGCAGCATTTGGCTATATCGCCAGTGGAGCGGAAGATACTTTCACTTTACGTGAGAATATTCGCGCCTTTAACCACAAACTCATCGTTCCACATACGCTTTGCGATGTTGAAAATCCAAGTACAGAGATTGAATTTGCAGGTGAAAAATTGTCTTCACCAATTATTATGGCGCCTGTTGCAGCTCATAAATTAGCAAATGAACAGGGGGAAGTAGCTACTGCGCGTGGTGTGCATGAGTTTGGTTCTCTTTACACAACTAGCTCTTACTCTACTGTAGACCTTCCAGAAATTTCGGAAGCCCTTCAAGGGACACCTCATTGGTTCCAATTTTACTTTAGTAAAGATGACGGGATCAACCGCCATATCATGGACCGAGTGAAGGCTGAAGGTTATAAAGCGATTGTCTTGACGGCAGATGCTACTGTAGGGGGCAATCGTGAGGTGGACAAACGCAATGATTTTGTCTTCCCCGTTGGCATGCCGATTGTTGAGGAATACTTACCAGAAGGTGCTGGTAAATCAATGGACTTTGTTTACAAATCAGCTAAACAACGCTTGTCTCCACGTGATGTAGAATTCATCGCTGAATACTCAGGACTACCGGTTTATGTCAAGGGACCACAATGCCGTGAGGATGTTGAACGTTCCCTTGCTGCGGGAGCTTCTGGTATTTGGGTGACCAACCATGGTGGTCGTCAAATCGACGGTGGGCCAGCGGCCTTTGACTCGCTTCAAGAAGTTGCTGAAGCAGTTGACAAGCGCGTGCCAATTGTCTTTGACTCTGGTGTTCGTCGCGGTCAACACGTCTTTAAAGCCTTGGCATCAGGAGCTGACTTGGTAGCTATTGGCCGCCCTGTTATTTATGGCTTGGCACTTGGTGGTAGTGTTGGTGTGCGTCAAGTCTTTGAGCACTTGAATGCAGAATTGAAGACAGTCATGCAGTTGTCTGGAACTCAGACTATTGAAGATGTCAAACACTTCAAACTTCGTCACAATCCTTACAATCCAACCTTCCCAGTTGACCCTCGTGACTTAAAATTGTATTGACAAAACAGATTGCCTCCACATTATGTGGAGGTTTTTCTTCGTGTATAGAAAGATTAAATCGTTATCAGAAACTATATAAATATATTTTCCGATCAAATATCTTGCTAGGGCTTTCAAATTCTGTTATACTGGTCCAGTAATAAAATAATAAAGACATTTGGGGTGCTTTAGGCTGAGATGATACCCATTGAACCTGATACAGTTAGTACTGTCGAAGGGAAATGTGAAAAGGTTTTTTTCGTATGTCGAAAAGAACTGTCTAATCTTGTAAGGTAAACTCTAATTCTCGTTTGTAATTGGAGTTTTTTTGTTTATCAAAAGAGGATAGGCTGGACGTTAAGCCTTTCGGTAGCTCACCTTGAATACCCCACTTTTCTTTAAAAAAGGAGTTTTTTATGTTGAAAAAATGGCAGTTAAAAGATGTTATTTTACTTGCTTTCTTGTCTATCTTTTTTGGTGGCGTTTTTGTGGGTTCAGGCTATCTGTTTGATATCCTCACTCTGATCTTGGCCCCTCTTGGTTTACAGGCCTTTGCCAATGAAATCCTCTTTGGTCTCTGGTGTATGGCTGCACCCATTGCTGCCATCTTTGTTCCAAGAGTGGGAAGCGCAACGATTGGAGAAGGGCTAGCTGCGCTTGCTGAAGTTCTTTATGGTAGCCAATTTGGTCTAGGTGCCCTTTTGTCTGGCTTGGTTCAAGGTTTGGGAAGTGAACTTGGTTTTATCGTAACCAAGAATCGCTATGAAAGTTGGCTCTCTCTAACTGCCAATAGTATTGGGATTACGCTTGTTAGCTTTGTCTATGAATACATTAAGTTAGGTTACTATGCCTTCTCCCTTCCTTTTGTCCTTTCCTTGCTAGTGGTACGTTTTATTTCCGTCTTTTTCTTCTGTACTATCTTGGTTCGTGCCATTGTCAAACTCTATCATCAGTTTGCAGCTGGAGGCAAGGCATAGATGGGGCTGGAACTACGGGGGATTCAGTCACCAATCTTTTCGGAACCGATTGATTTTACTTTTCATGCGCAAACCTTTACCTTGTTAGTTGGGAGTAGTGGTTCAGGAAAATCTAGCCTCTTTCAAGTCATTGCCCAAGTTAGTTCTCTTCCCTATAGTGGCCAAGTACTGATAGATGGGAGCCAGGTCAGTCAGCTTTCTATCATCGAACGTGTCCAGACGATTGGTATTCTCTTTCAAAATCCCAATCATCAATTCACCATGGAGAACTTGTTTGAGGAGCTGATTTTTACCTTGGAGAATATCGGCCATCCCCTTCAGGAAATTGATTCTAAAATAGCTGAGGTGGTCCAGCAATGTCGTTGCGAGCCAATCTTGCACCGTCCCATCCACCACTTATCAGGTGGAGAAAAGCAAAAGGCTGCTTTGGCTGTTCTCTTTGCTATGAATCCTAGGGTCTATCTCTTGGATGAACCCTTTGCTTCTATTGACCGCAAGAGCAGAATCGAGATATTGGAGATTCTAAAAGAGTTGGCTCTTGATGGGAAGACAGTCATCCTGTGTGACCATGATTTAACGGATTATGAAGCCTATATCGACTATATGGTGGAGCTAAGAGACGGTCAGCTAAGGGAGGTGTTTCAAATCCCTTGCTCTGAGATGATACAGGTTTCTTCAAAGGAAGTTGCTTCTAATCCAGAACTATACCATATGGATCGTGTGATTTGTGAGCTGGATCATCGCCCCCTCTTTTCCATTGCGGATTTTACATTCTACCAAGGAATTTCCTGTATCTTGGGTGATAATGGTGTCGGGAAATCAACCCTCTTTCGCTCTATTCTTCAATTTCAAAAGTATAAGGGGTGCATTACTTGGAAGGGGAAAGTCCTGAAAAAGAAAAAGAGTTTGTATCGTGACCTGATGGGTGTTGTTCAGGAAGCTGAGAAGCAATTTATCAGAGCCAGTCTGCGAGAAGAGCTTCAATTAGATGGACCTGATTCTGAAAGAAATCAGCGAATTTTCCAAGCTTTACAATATTTTGATCTGGAGCAGGCTCTTGATAAGAGTCCCTATCAATTAAGTGGTGGCCAGCAAAAGATTCTTCAGCTCTTGACCATCTTGACTAGTAAGGCCTCTGTGATCTTGCTAGATGAACCTTTTGCAGGTTTGGATGATAGAGCTTGCCATTATTTTTGTCAGTGGATTGTGGAGGAGAGAAATCAAGGAAGAAGTTTTCTGATCATTAGCCATCGTTTAGATCCCTTGATCTCTGTGGTTGATTATTGGATTGAGATGACTAGTCAGGGTCTCAGTCATGTGAAAGAAGTGACAATTACCAAACCACTCATATCTCAGAGTAGCAATATTCAAGGGGAGGTAAGATAGTATGATCAAAGTAGCGACCCAGACACCGATTATCAGTCTCTTCTTGCTGATTTTATCCTTGGAAACATCTTTCATTCCTTCGATTGCTCTTAATCTTTCTGTAGTCGCATTTTGTATTCTCTTTATGCTCTATTACCGTCGATTTAAGATGTTGGCTTGGATGATTCTACTAGCCATTTTGCCATCTTTGGCCAACTACTGGGCAGTTCAGTTACACGGAGATGCTTCGCAGGCAGTGATGCTTGGAACGAGGGCCTTTGTGACGGTTTGTATTGGTCTTGTCTTTGTTTCCAGTATTTCCCTAAAAGAGCTTCTCTTGTACTTGGCTCAAAAGGGGTTATCGCGTTCTTGGGCCTATGCCTTAATTGTAGTATTCAATGCCTTTCCCCTCATTCAGCAGGAAATCAAGTCCCTCAAAGAAGCTTGCCTATTACGTGGTCGAGAACTGCATGTTTGGTCTCCCTTGATTTACAGCAAGGTTCTGATGACAGTCTTTAGGTGGCGCCATCTTTATCTGAGAGCTCTGTCGGCGCATGGATATGACGAACATGCACAGATGGAGAATAGCTATCGGACTTTTTATATTCCTAAAAAAACAAAATTAATCTACCTGCTTTTCTTTTTATTGCTTCAAACCAGTTTATTTCTATAAAGGAGTTATTATGGAATTTACAGATATTGCGATGGAATTATCCAAGGAAGCTTGGCAGGCTTCTTTTCATCATCCCTTTATTTTACAATTACAAGAGGGAAATTTAGAACCTTCTATTTTCCGCTATTATTTAATTCAGGATGCTTATTACCTGAAGTCTTTTTCAGAAGCCTATCACCTCTTGGCTGATAAGACTTCAAACGAGGAAATGAAAAGACTCTTGAAACAAAATGCTCAGAGTCTAGTGGAGGGTGAGTTGTTTATCCGCCAACAATTTTTCAAGGAATTGGAAATCAGCGATCAGGAAATGGAGCAACATCCAATCGCTCCCACCTGCTATCATTACATTTCTCACATTTATCGGCAATTTGCAGAGCCAAACTTGGGCATTGCTTTTGCAAGTTTGCTGCCTTGTCCTTGGTTATACCATGATTTGGGCAAGGCACTTAATCGCAAACCATCCCCGAATCCTCTTTATCAACAGTGGATTGAAACCTATATCACCGATGAATTAGAGCAGCAGATCAGAGAGGAGGGAGAGCTGGTCAATCAACTCTATCGCGAAAGTGATGAGACAGACAAGAAAAAAATGTTAGATGCCTTCCACATCAGTGTTCACATGGAAGCCAAGTTTTGGGAGATGGCTTACCAACACCAAACATGGACGAGTGATTTGCAGTCCTTAGAATAAGAGAAGAAATAGAAAATGAGAAACCACCAACTACAAGTTCACAAATTAACCATTTTATCCATGATGATTGCCCTTGACGTAGTTCTTACGCCCATCTTTCGAATTGAAGGGATGGCACCGATGTCCAGTGTAGTCAACATTCTTGCAGGAATCTTGATGGGGCCTGTTTATGCCTTGGTCATGGCTACAGTCACAGCCTTTATCCGTATGTCTACTCAAGGTATTCCGCCCTTGGCCCTCACAGGAGCTACTTTTGGAGCCCTCCTTGCAGGTCTCTTTTATAAGTACGGTCGAAAATTTCATTATTCTGCCCTAGGAGAAATCTTGGGAACAGGGATTATCGGTTCTATTGTTTCCTATCCTGTCATGGTTCTCTTTACGGGATCTGCGGCCAAGCTCAGCTGGTTTATCTACACTCCTCGATTTTTCGGAGCAACCTTGATCGGTACAGCCATAGCTTTTCTTGCCTTTCGATTTTTAATCAAGCAGGAATTCTTTAAAAAAGTACAAGGATATTTCTTTGGTGAAAGGATAGACTGATGCAGGAATTTACAAATCCCTTTCCTCTAACCTCCAGCTCCTTAATTCACTGCATCACCAATGAGATTTCCTGCGAGATGCTGGCCAATGGCATTTTGGCTCTGGGATCTAAACCTGTCATGGCAGATGATCCCCGTGAGGTCCTTGATTTTACCAAACAAAGTCAAGCTCTCTTCATCAATTTGGGGCATTTGTCAGCTGAGAAGGAGAAAGCAATCCGTATGGCAGCTTCTTATGCAGCTCAAGCTTGTCTCCCAATGGTAGTAGATGCGGTTGGCGTAGCAGCATCTCCCATTCGTAAGGGACTAGTTAGAGATCTTTTAGAATACAAGCCCACGGTCCTTAAAGGAAATATGTCAGAAATCCGAAGTCTTGTTGGTTTAAAGCACCACGGAGTGGGAGTTGATGCTAGTGCTAAAGATCAAGAAACTGAGGATTTGCTTCAAGTCTTGAAAGACTGGTGTCAACTTTATCCTGGTATGTCGTTCCTAGTCACTGGACCCAAGGATCTCATCGTTTCGGAGAATCAGGTTGCAATATTGGGAAATGGCTGTGCAGAATTGGACTGGATAACAGGGACAGGAGACTTGGTTGGAGCCTTGACAGCCGTTTTTCTCAGCCAAGGAAAGACTGCCTTTGAAGCTTCGTGCCTAGCAGTTTCTTATTTCAATATCTCTGCTGAGAGAATAGTTGTTCAAGGAATGGGATTGGAAGATTTTCGTTACCAAGTTCTCAATCAACTCTCTCTCCTAAAAAGAGACGAAGACTGGCTAGAAGCCATCAAAGGAGATGTTTATGAATAGAGAAGCACTTAGACTGTATCTAGTAACCAATCGCTACCAAGATTCCTTGGAAAACTTTCTTGAAAAAGTTGAGACAGCCTGCCGTTCAGGTGTTACCATTGTCCAACTACGAGAAAAAAATCTCACCACCAATCAATACTATCAACTGGCAAAACAAGTCAAGGAAATAACAGATGCCTATCAGGTACCCTTGATTATAGATGATCGGTTGGATATCTGTCTTGCAGTCGATGCTGCTGGTCTGCATATCGGAGACGATGAACTACCAGTTTCAGTTGCCCGCAAAGTACTAGGTTCTGAAAAAATCCTAGGTGTTACTGCTAAAACAGTTAAAAGAGCTCTCAAGGCAGAAGAAGGTGGAGCAGATTACTTGGGAACAGGAGCCATTTTCCCGACTACGACCAAAGAAAATGCCCCCATCACCCTGATTTCAACCTTGAAAACAATTTGCCAAACGGTCGCCATTCCAGTAGTTGCTATCGGAGGCTTGACGTCAGAGAATATTGACAAACTTATCGGCACTGGTATAGCTGGAGTCGCTGTCGTCAGGGATCTGATGCAGGCAGAAGATATTGAGGCAAAAACGCAAGCCTTTTTAACAAAGCTGGATGATATGATTTCCTAATCAAAAACTCTCTAATTCCCTTAAAGCGGGAACTAGAGAGTTTTTCTTAATCTTTAAAAGTTGTATGATTGACTGGTCCAGAACCATGTCCGAGTTGAGGAGCGTCTTGGATGGCTTTCGTGATAAAGGCCTTGGCCTTATCAACTGACTGGTAAAGGCTTCTGCCCTTGGCTAGTTCAGCCGTAATCACAGCAGCAAAAGTACATCCGGTACCATGGGTGTGACAGGTTTGAATTCTTGGACTTTCCCAGACAAATTGTTCATCCTTGGTAAAGAGGAAATCTTTGGCACCACCTTCCAGATGGCCACCTTTGATAACAACGGACTGAGGACCAAATTCTTTTATAATCAGGCGACCAGCACGCTGCATGTCTTCTGGATCATGAATCGAAAAACCAACAATCTCTTCTGCCTCAGGAAGATTCGGAGTGATAATGGTTGCAAGGGGAAGCAGATTTGTTTTTAGGTAGTCTCTGGCACTGGAATCAATCAGGGTGTCCCCACTCGTAGCGACCATAACAGGATCAAGCACATAGGGACAGTCCAGCTTTTTAAGATAGGGTTGGATGATCTCCATGATCTCAGTAGTTGCCAACATCCCAGTTTTTACAGCCTGAGGATTGATATCCGAAAAGACACTCTCCAATTGTGCTTCCAGCATTTGGTTGGAGACGTGCTCGATTAATTGAACGCCTCTGGTATTTTGAGCGACAAGACTGGTCACAACGGCCATTCCATAGACATCTCTAGCTTGGAATGACTTTAAATCAGCCATAATGCCAGCACCGCCACTAGGGTCAGTCCCTGCAATGGTTAGAGCAACGGGTAAATAAGTCATCTAAAACCTCCCAACCAACTGAAGTTTGTATTCTTAAGAACAAGCTAGTCTGTTTCAGGAAAGCAATAGAAGACCAGCTAGTCCTCATCATCATTTCCACTTCCATCAGCTAGCATTACCTAGATTGAGTCAAAGGGATCTAACAGTTGTTAATCTCAGCTTTACGCACCCCTAGTGGTTGTTTTCTTTTTTCTACAGTATAGCATATTTTTATAGTTTATATAGTGAAATTTGACTGCAAATCTCTCATCAAATGCTTAAAATTCTATTTTTCAAAGAAAAGATTAATTTTATAATTGACAAATGTAGATTTTCGGAGTATACTAATAACTGTAATCGACAAATGTAGATTTAGGAGGTGTGATTATGCAGATTTCAGATGCAGAATGGCAGGTCATGAAGATTATTTGGATGCAGGGGGAACAGACCAGTACGGATTTGATCAGGGTTCTGGCGGAGCGGTTCGACTGGTCCAAGTCGACCATTCAAACTCTTTTGGCTCGTTTGGTTGAGAAAGAGTGTCTGACAAGGAAAAAAGAAGGCAAGTTCTTTGTCTATTCAGCCCTTTTAACTTTGGACCAAAGTCGGGATTTACTTGTCCAAGATATCAAGGACAAGGTTTGTTCCCGTAGGATTAAGAACTTGTTGGCTGATTTGATTGCTGAATGTGATTTTACTCAGGCTGACTTGGAAGACTTAGAAGCTGTGATTTCTAAGAAAAAAGCTAGCGCAGTAACAGAAGTAAAATGCAATTGTATGTAAAGGAGACGTCATGTTAAATAGTATTGTAACCATTATTTGTATTGCCCTTATCGCGTTTATCTTGATTTGGTTTTTCAAAAAGCCTGAAAAATCTGGACAAAAGGCTCAGCAAAAAAAGGGCTACCAAGAGATTCGAGTGGAAGTCAAAGGGGGATATACGCCTGAGTTGATTATTCTTAAGAAATCAGTGCCAGCCCGTATTGTCTTTGACCGTAAGGACCCTTCACCCTGCCTAGATCAGATTGTTTTCCCAGATTTTGGAGTGCATGCGGACTTGCCTATGGGTGAAGAGTATGTAGTGGAAATCACACCTGAACAGGCTGGAGAGTATGGTTTCTCTTGTGGCATGAATATGATGCACGGTAAGATGATTGTAGAGTAGGAGGGGACTATGACAGAAATTGTGAAAGCAAGACTAGAAAATGGCATTCAAAAAATCCATATCACGGCAGACAAAGGCTACCATCCAGCCCATATCCAGCTTCAAAAAGGAATTCCAGCTGAAATTACCTTTCATCGTACAACTCCTTCAAACTGTTATAAGGAAATTCTGTTTGAAGAAGAAGGCATCTTGGAACCAATCGGCGTGGATGAAGAGAAGACAATTCGTTTCACACCTCAAGAGTTGGGTGAGCATGAATTTTCATGTGGAATGAAGATGCAAAAGGGAAGCTATACAGTCGTTAAGAAGACTCGAAAATCTTTGTCACTTTTGCAACGTTTTTGGATTACTAGTATCTTTACTGTGCCTCTTGTGATTCTCATGATTGGGATGTCGACAGGAGGAATTAGTCACCAAGTCATGCGTTGGGGCACCTTTTTAGCCACAACACCCATTATGCTAGCAGCAGGTGGTCCTTATATTCAGAGTGCTTGGGCCAGCTTTAAAAAGCACAATGCAAACATGGATACCTTGGTTGCTCTTGGAACCCTAGTGGCCTATCTCTATAGCCTAGTTGCCCTCTTTACTGGACTTCCTGTCTACTTTGAAAGTGCTGGATTTATCCTCTTCTTTGTTCTTTTGGGAGCTGTTTTTGAGGAAAAAATGCGGAAAAATACTTCCCAAGCTGTGGAGAAACTACTGGACTTGCAAGCTAAAACAGCAGAAGTCTTGCGTGATGACCGCTATGTTCAAGTCCCCTTGGAGCAAGTCAAGGTAGGTGATCTGATTCGAGTGCGTCCCGGTGAAAAGATTGCGGTTGATGGTGTTGTAGTCGAAGGTGTGTCCAGTATTGACGAATCCATGGTGACAGGTGAGAGCCTGCCGGTAGACAAAACAGTTGGAGATACCGTCATTGGCTCCACCATCAATAATAGTGGAACGCTTGTTTTTAGGGCAGAAAAAGTTGGTTCAGAGACAGTTTTGGCTCAGATTGTGGACTTTGTGAAGAAAGCCCAGACCAGCCGAGCACCAATTCAGGATTTGACGGATAAGATTTCAGGGATTTTTGTACCAGCGGTTGTCATTTTAGGGATTGTGACCTTTTGGGTATGGTTTGTCTTGTTCAGGGATAGTGTAGTCGTGCTTGGAGCGAGCTTTGTCTCTTCTCTTCTCTATGGGGTGGCTGTTTTGATTATCGCTTGTCCTTGTGCACTAGGACTTGCAACACCAACGGCCCTTATGGTGGGGACAGGTCGCAGTGCCAAGATGGGGGTTCTCCTCAAAAATGGAACGGTTCTACAGGAAATCCAAAAAGTTCAAACTATTGTCTTTGATAAGACTGGGACTTTGACGGAAGGGAAACCTGTGGTAACAGATATCATCGGCGACGAAGTAGAAGTGCTTGGATTGGCAGCCTCCTTGGAAGAAGCTTCCCAACACCCACTGGCTGAGGCCATTGTCAAGCGAGCGAGTGAAGCTGGACTTGAGATTCAAACTGTGGAAAATTTCCAAGCCTTGCACGGAAAAGGTGTCTCAGGGCAAATCAATGGAAAACAAGTTCTGCTTGGAAATGCTAAAATGCTGGATGGCATGAACATTTCTAGCACTTATCAAGAAAAACTAGAGGAACTAGAAAAAGAAGCTAAGACAGTTGTCTACTTGGCTGTTGACAATGAAATCAAAGGCTTGCTTGCCCTGCAAGATATTCCCAAGGAAAATGCCAAGTTAGCCATCAGTCAGCTGAAAAAACGTGGACTTAAAACAGTCATGCTGACAGGGGATAATGCTGGAGTGGCGCGTGCCATTGCAGATCAGATTGGAATCGAAGAGGTCATTGCAGGTGTCTTGCCAGAAGAAAAAGCCCATGAAATCCATAAACTACAATCAGCTGGAAAAGTAGCCTTTGTTGGTGATGGTATCAATGACGCTCCTGCCCTCAGTGTAGCGGATGTCGGGATTGCTATGGGAGCTGGAACAGATATTGCCATCGAGTCAGCAGATTTGGTGTTGACAACTAATAACCTTCTAGGAGTGGTTCGTGCCTTTGACATGAGTAAGAAAACCTTTAATCGAATTCTGCTCAACCTCTTCTGGGCCTTTATCTACAATGTCGCCGGCATTCCGATTGCAGCAGGAGTCTTTTCAGGAATTGGTCTCGTTCTCAATCCAGAACTGGCTGGTCTAGCCATGGCCTTTAGTTCTGTATCTGTTCTGACTAGTTCACTCTTACTAAACTTTAGTAAAATAGACTAAAAGCGAGCTTGCTCGCTTTTTATTATAAAACAGTTCTGAAAAACGTTTTCAAACTGTACTGTAATAGAGAATCAAAACTTCTGAGCACATTCTTAGGAGACCCAAAACAAATGTGGTAAAGTAGTAGAGTAAAAATTTGCTGAAACGTTTCCAATTAGTATATGAAAACGGATGAATCAAATTTTAAAAATATTTGAAGGAGAGTTATCATTATGACTCAAGGGAAAATTACTGCATCTGCAGCAATGCTCAACGTATTGAAAACATGGGGTGTAGACACAATCTACGGTATCCCATCAGGAACACTCAGCTCATTGATGGACGCTTTGGCTGAAGACAAAGATATCCGCTTCTTGCAAGTTCGCCACGAAGAAACAGGTGCTCTTGCAGCGGTCATGCAAGCTAAATTCGGCGGCTCAATCGGGGTTGCAGTTGGTTCAGGTGGTCCAGGTGCGACTCACTTGATTAACGGTGTTTACGATGCAGCTATGGATAACACTCCATTCCTTGCTATCCTTGGATCACGTCCAGTTAACGAACTCAACATGGATGCCTTCCAAGAATTGAACCAAAACCCAATGTACAACGGTATCGCTGTTTACAACAAACGTGTAGCTTACGCTGAGCAATTGCCAAAAGTGATTGACGAAGCTTGCCGTGCTGCAGTTTCTAAAAAAGGTCCAGCTGTTGTTGAAATCCCAGTAAACTTCGGTTTCCAAGAAATCGACGAAAACTCATACTACGGTTCAGGTTCATACGAGCGTTCATTCATCGCTCCTGCCTTGAACGAAGTTGAAATCGACAAAGCGGTTGAAATCTTGAACAACGCTGAACGTCCAGTTATCTACGCTGGTTACGGTGGTGTTAAAGCAGGTGAAGTGATTACTGAATTGTCACGTAAAATCAAAGCACCAATCATCACAACTGGTAAAAACTTTGAAGCTTTCGAATGGAACTATGAAGGTTTGACAGGTTCTGCTTACCGTGTTGGTTGGAAACCAGCCAACGAAGTGGTCTTTGAAGCAGACACAGTTCTTTTCCTTGGTTCAAACTTCCCATTTGCTGAAGTTTACGAAGCCTTCAAGAACACTGAAAAATTCATTCAAGTGGATATCGACCCTTACAAACTTGGTAAACGCCATGCCCTTGACGCTTCAATCCTTGGAGATGCAGGTCAAGCAGCTAAAGCGATTCTTGATAAAGTGAACCCAGTTGAGTCTACTCCATGGTGGCGTGCGAATGTGAAGAACAACCAAAACTGGCGCGATTACATGAACAAACTCGAAGGTAAAACTGAGGGTGCGCTTCAATTGTACCAAGTATACAACGCTATCAACAAATACGCTGATGAAGACGCTATCTACTCAATCGATGTCGGTAACTCTACTCAAACATCAACTCGTCACCTTCACATGACACCTAAGAACATGTGGCGTACATCTCCACTCTTTGCGACAATGGGTATTGCCCTTCCTGGTGGTATCGCTGCTAAGAAAGACAATCCAGATCGCCAAGTATGGAACATCATGGGTGATGGTGCATTCAACATGTGCTACCCAGACGTGATTACTAACGTTCAATACAACCTTCCAGTAATCAACGTTGTCTTCTCAAATGATGAATATGCCTTCATCAAGAACAAATACGAAGACACAAACAAACACTTGTTTGGTGTAGACTTTACAAACGCTGACTACGCGAAAATCGCTGAAGCACAAGGAGCTGTTGGATTTACAGTAAACCGTATCGAAGATATCGATGCAGTTGTTGCTGAAGCTGTTAAATTGAATAAAGAAGGTAAGACAGTTGTCATCGATGCTCGCATCACTCAACATCGTCCACTTCCAGTAGAAGTACTTGAGTTGGATCCAAAACTTCACTCAGAAGAAGCAATCAAAGCCTTCAAGGAAAAATACGAAGCTGAAGAGCTTGTACCATTCCGCCTCTTCTTGGAAGAAGAAGGATTGCAATCACGCGCAATTAAATAATTCTTCTCGTCGAAAATCAAATGTAAACTTTGTAGATTTTATTCTTTGATTTTCAAGAGTCGAACTTGAAAAGATCGGAGTAATCCGGTCTTTTTCTGGAGGATAGTAAATGAATTTAAATCAATTAGATATCATCGTTTCAGATGTTCCTCAAGTCTGTGTTGACTTGGAGCGTATTTTGGATAAAAAGCCCGATTATGTTGATGACAGTTTTGCTCAGTTTACGATTGGCAGTCATTGTCTCATGTTATCACAAAGTCATTTGGTTCCTTTGGAACAGTTTCAGTCAGGAATCATTCTTCACATCGAGGTTGAGGATGTAGACCAGAACTACCAACGGTTGAAAGAAATTGGTACTGAGATTTTACACGGTCCTGCTGTAACTGATTGGGGAACGGAATCGCTACTAGTTAAAGGCCCTGCTGGTCTAGTGATTGATTTTTATAGGATGAAATAAGGGCATAGTAGAGTTTGATAGCCAGCAAAAATTATAGCATAAGAAGGGATTTCTTCACTATTTTTATAAAATCTTCTCCCTACTTTATAAGATAGGAAAAAGAGTTCAATTCGAACTCTTTTTTTGCTATAATGAGGGGAGAAAAATCAGACAGGAGATCGACATGTCAGAACCATTATTTTTACAATCAGTTATGCAAGAAAAAATCTGGGGTGGAACCAAGCTACGTGATGAGTTTGGCTATGACATTCCAAGTGAAAAAATCGGAGAATACTGGGCTATCTCAGCTCATCCAAATGGTGTTTCAAAGGTAGCCAATGGTCGCTACGAGGGAACAGACCTTGCTACTTTGTATGCGGAACACCGTGAATTGTTTGGCAACCGTCCAGAGCCTGTATTTCCGCTTTTAACTAAAATTCTCGATGCCAACGACTGGCTCAGTGTCCAAGTTCACCCAGACGATGCTTACGGACTCGAGCATGAAGGCGAACTCGGTAAAACAGAATGCTGGTATATCATTGCAGCGGATGAGGGATCAGAGATTATCTATGGCCACAATGCCAAGTCAAAAGAAGAACTCCGCCAGCAAATTGAAGCTAAAGACTGGGATGGTCTATTAACAAAAGTCCCTGTCAAGGCTGGAGATTTCTTCTATGTACCAAGCGGAACCATGCACGCTATCGGTGCAGGCATCTTAATCCTTGAAACGCAGCAGTCTAGCGATACCACTTATCGCGTTTATGACTTTGACCGTAAGGATGACAAGGGTAACTTGCGTGAGCTTCACCTTGAAAAATCCATCGATGTCTTGAACATTGGTGAACCCGCAAATAGCCGTCCAGTAACTGTCAAAGCTGATGATTTACGCTCAACTCTCCTTGTATCCAATGATTTCTTCGCCGTTTACAAGTGGGAAATTACTGGAAAAGTTGATTTTGAAAAGACAGCTGACTACAGCTTATTGAGTGTCTTAGCTGGTCAAGGAAAACTGATTGTAGATGGAAAAGAATATCCAATCCAAAAAGGTAGCCACTTTATCCTACCAAGTGATGTTGAAGCCTGGACCTTGGAAGGGCAAGGTTTGGAATTGATTGTTAGCCATCCATAAAAAAAGAAAGGGCCTGAGTTCACTACTCAAGTCCTTTTTGATTACATAAATTGGGCGATAAAGACTACGATGATGATAATTGGGATGACGAAACGAAGAAGGAAGAGCCAGACTTGGAAAAGTCCCTGTTTCCATGCCGTTTCATCAAGATGGAGTTCCTCTATGGCAAGTGCCTTCTTAAAGATATAGCCAGTAAAGAGTGAAAGGCAGAGAGCTCCAAATGGCATGAGGAGATTGGAAACCAAGAAGTCCATAGCGTCAAAGAAGGTCTTTCCAAAAATATGAATATCCGCCATGACACCGTAAGATAGGGCTGAAGGAATTCCAAAAACAAAGGTCAAAATCCCTAAAATGGTACTCCATTTGGCACGCTTGCTATTGTCCTGATTAGTGATATTGCCCACATTGATTTCCAGCATAACGACAGAAGAAGTGACCGTCGCAAAGAGGAAAAGCAAGAGGAAAAGGATGTAGAAAATGGTTCCAAAGGGCATCTTGTCAAAGAGTTGAGGCAAGACGATAAAGAGCAGGCTTGGTCCCCCTTCAGACTGGATATTGAAGGCTGACATAGCAGGGAAAATGGCTAGACCTGCCATGATGGATACCGAGATGTTCATGGCGACAATGGAGATTCCTGATTGAACTAGATTTGTTTTCTTGTCCAAGTAGGAAGCATAGGTCAGCATGGCTGTAACTCCAAGTGAAAGGGCAAAGAAAGATTGGCCTAGGGCATAGAGGAGACCAGCGCTAGTTAGTTTTGAGAAGTCTGGTTTAAGGAAGTAGAGAACCCCTTCCATGGCATTTGGCAAACTGAGAGAGCGTCCAATGATAATGACAAAAATGATAAAGAGCAAGGGCATCATGACTTTTGAGGCTCTTTCAATCCCTTTTTGAACCCCACGTGATACAATAAAGATATTCAACAAGATAAAGGCAGCTTGAGCCCCTAGAGCAATGGCTGGATTTGAAATGATCGAAGTAAATAACTGAGCATAATCACCCGTTCCGCCAAGCTGGAACAATTTCCCAAACTCAATGCCTAGATAGACTAAAATCCATCCCCCGATAACACTGTAAAAAGAGAGAAGGATAAAGAGGGCAAAGGCACCAATCCAACCAATAAAGTTGTACTTGTTATTCTTGCCAAGTTTTCCAAAGGTTTTGATAGCGGAAACGCCAGCGCTACGGCCAAGGGCAAACTCAGCCAGCAGGAGCGGGAAACCGATTAAAATAGTGGAAATGAGAAAGACCAGTAAAAAGCCTCCCCCGCCATTAGCAGCAGTCATGTAGGGGAACTTCCAAACGGCACCAAGTCCGATAGCTGAACCAGCAGATGCTAGGATAAAGCCTAGTTTCGAGCCCCATTGCGATTTTTCTGACATAGTTGAAACTCCAATCTCGTTTTTTAAAATAAGAAAAGGCTACTTGAGTTGTCAAATAGCCTTCTCTCAATGGCTCTCTATGAGCCTACTGTTTGATTGATAGACTTGACTATCCTATCATGTTTTCTAAGGCCTGTCAAGAAAACCATTTTCAAGTTTTCACACCTTTCTCAAAAAGTTAAAAAATTTTCGCAAAAACGCTTGACTCTGACCTAAGGGGAGGGGTTATACTATCCTTGTAAGGAGGAAATCATGTACCATATAAAAGAAGCTGCGCAGCTTTCAGGTGTCTCTGTCAAGACCCTGTACCACTATGATAAGATAGGACTTCTGGTCCCCTTAAAGTCGGAAAACGGCTATCGAACCTATAGTCAAGAGGATTTGGAACGCCTTCAGGTCATTCTTTACTACAAATATCTAGGCTTTTCTTTAGAGAAAATAGCAGAGCTGTTAAAGGAAGAAAGGACAGATTTATTGCCCCATTTGACTAGGCAGTTGGAGTATCTAACTCGAGAAAGGCAACATCTGGATACCTTGATTTCCACCTTGCAAAAAACTATTCAAGAACAAAAAGGAGAAAGAAAAATGACCATTGAGGAAAAATTCACTGGATTTAGCTATCAAGACAATCAAAAATACCACCAAGAAGCGGTAGAGAAGTATGGACAAGAAGTCATGGATCAAGCCCTCGAACGCCAAAAAGGTCGTGAAGATGAGTCTACGGCTGCCTTTAACCAAGTTTTTCAAGCCTTGGCACAAAATCTTCAAGCTGGTTTACCTGCAACAGCAACTGAAAACCAAGAGCAAGCAGCCAAGCTCTTGCAAGCCATTCGTACTTATGGATTTGACTGCTCTATTGAAGTCTTCGGCCATATCGGCAAAGGCTACGTCTACAACCCAGAGTTTAAGGAAAACATTGACAAATTTGGAACTGGAACAGCTCAGTACACATCAGATGTCATTACAGCTTACGTTCGGACAAATGCAGAATAAAAGAGTCTGGGACAATAGTCCCTTATCTCCCAAAAAAGCAACGGATTTGCCGTTGCTTTTTTGCATGGTTGTGATAGTCTTGGTAAAATAGAATTGCCTAATAAACCATTTAGAAAGGCTATCTCATGCATATTCACTCTAAAACAAATTAAACAACTTTACCACTAGAACTTGCTTACATTTGAAAAAGTGGTCAATACCTTGGAGGAGCGTCACTTCCATGCTTTCTATCATGACCTCGGCTGCACGTTTTATCACCCTAAAATGCTTTTAGCTACTCTTCTATTTGCTTATTCACAAGGGATTTTCTCTGGACGAAAAATCGAAAAAATGATGATTGAAAATATCGATATGCAGTACCTAGCAGGACAGTTGGTTGTCAGCTACCGCACCATCAATCGCTTTCGAGTCGCTGAAAGGATGGAAGAACTCATTCGTGATCTTTTCGTTGACCTCAATCTTCGTTTGAAATTAGAAGAGTTCGTGACTCTAGATTGTCTGTTTATTGATGGCACTAAGATTGAAGCCAATGCCAACAAGTATAGTTTCGTGTGAAAAAAGGCAAGGGACAAGTTTTCCGTCAAACTTCAAGAACAGATACAGGTCTATTTCCAAGAAGAAATCACCCCCCTTATCCATCAAGCCATTAGGCTAGATGAAGAAGAGCCGATTTCTTCAGAGCAGTTGATTGAATTCGCTCAAGTCCTTGAAGAAGAATTGGCAAAACTGAACCAAGACATTGAGGAGACACCCGTTAAAGGAAAGGATGAACGTAAAACTCAACGTCGGAAACTCAAGAAAGTCCTGCGTAAAGTTAAGGATGATTTTTCAGTACGCGCTGAAAAATATGAGAGCTATCAAGACTTAAAAACGAAAGAATATCAGGCACTTTTATCTCCCGAAGGTAGACAGATTTTTGCTCAACGTAAGGTTGATGTGGAACCTGTTTTTGAGCAGATAAAGGCTTATTTGGGTTACAAGAGATGTGATCTGAGGGGTGAGCGTCAAGTGAGAATTGGCATGGGATTGGTACTTATGGCCAATAACCTCCTAAAATACAATAAGAGAATGACTTAAAATTAAAAAGCTAGAGTTCCATAATTGAGAATCTCTAGCTTTTTGTGGCTGAGAACTATTTTGTCTCAGGTTCTTTTTTGTGCAAGATTTCTAAATAAGCTGATTAAATTCCTATTTTTTCCTATCATTGTCCCTGTTTTTTCTGGAGTTTTGGGGTTATAATAGTCCTATCAAATCAAAGAATGGAGGAAGGCAATGGATACTATTATCTTTTTTATCAGTGTTTTTCTTGCTGGAATTCTTTCCTTCTTTTCTCCTTGTATCTTACCCTTGTTACCGGTCTATGCAGGAGTCTTGTTGGATGATAAGGATGGTGCTCTGAGTTCTAGCGGAAAATTTTCAATCTCAGTTGTTAGTTTATTACGAACTCTGGCTTTCATAGTAGGAATTTCCTTTATCTTTATCTTACTGGGTTATGGAGCTGGTTTTTTAGGGAACCTTTTGTATGCCTCTTGGTTTCAGTATGTGACAGGTGCGGTTATCATTCTCTTGGGTTTGCACCAGATGGAAGTCTTACATTTTAAGGGACTTTATAAGGAAAGAAGGCTACAATTAAAGAGACAGGGACAAAAGGGTAATGGCTATAGTCAGGCATTTTTACTGGGGTTAACCTTTAGTTTTGCTTGGACGCCTTGTGTGGGGCCGGTTCTTGGCTCTGTTTTGGCCTTGGCGGCTTCAGGAGGCTCAGGTGCTTGGCAGGGAGCTGGGCTCATGTTGATCTATACGCTGGGTTTGGCGCTACCATTTTTGGTTCTAGCTCTAGCCTCCAGCTATGTTTTGAAACATTTCCGAAAACTGCATCCTTGTCTCGGAACCCTCAAAAAAGTGGGTGGTTTCCTCATTATCGTAATGGGAATCTTGGTGCTTTTGGGAAATGCGTCTATTTTGACAAGATTATTTGAATAGAGAGGAAGAAGAAATGAAAAAATGGCAAACATGTCTCCTTGGAGTCGGCTCAATCTGTTGCTTGGCAGCCTGTTCGGCTAAAAATATGTCAGACGAAGCTACTATGAAGGAGCAAACTAAAACAGAACAAGTCAGTTCGCAAACTGCGACTAAAGGTCAGGCAGTTGCTGATTTTGAACTGATGGGAGTAGATGGCAAGACCTATCGCTTGTCTGATTACAAGGGCAAGAAAGTCTATCTCAAATTCTGGGCGTCTTGGTGTTCCATCTGTCTAGCCAGCCTTCCTGATACGGATGAAATCGCTAAAGAAGCTGGTGATGACTATGTGGTCTTGACAGTAGTGTCTCCTGGACACAAGGGTGAACAAGCAGAGTCGGCCTTTAAGAACTGGTACAAGGGCTTGGATTATAAAAATCTTCCAGTTCTAATTGATTCGTCAGGTAAACTTTTGGAAAGTTATGGTGTTCGTTCTTACCCGACTCAAGCTTTTATAGACAAGGAAGGTAAGCTGGTCAAAACGCAACCAGGTTTTATGGATAAGGATATGATTTTAAAGACATTGAAAGAAATGGGGTAGAGAAAGGTCATGAATGATAAATTAAAATTGTTTGTCTTGGCAGGGGTCATTCTCCTAGCCCTAACCGGTTTCTATTTTCTATTGATGCGAAATACAGGGCAGACAGATAGCTCGCAAATTGAGAAAGCGTCAGTTAGCCAAGGAGGAAAAACAGTGAAAAAAACAGAAGTCAGTAAAGACGCAGACTTGCACGAAATTTATCTAGCTGGGGGATGTTTCTGGGGAGTGGAGGAATACTTCTCACGCGTGCCCGGAGTGACAGATGCCGTTTCAGGCTATGCAAATGGTAGAGGGGAAACAACCAAGTACGAATTGATCAACCAAACAGGACATGCAGAGACTGTCCATGTCACCTATGATGCTAATCAAATTTCCCTCAAGGAAATCCTGCTTCATTACTTCCGCATCATTAATCCAACCAGCAAAAACAAACAAGGAAATGATGTGGGGACCCAGTACCGTACTGGTGTTTATTACACAGATGACAAGGATTTGGAGGTGATCAACCAAGTCTTTGATGAAGTGGCTAAGAAATACGACCAACCTCTAGCAGTTGAAAAGGAGCCCTTGAAGAATTTTGTGGTGGCTGAGGATTACCACCAAGACTATCTCAAGAAAAATCCAAATGGGTACTGTCATATCAATGTCAATCAGGCTGCCTATCCCGTTATCGATGCTAGCAAATATCCCAAACCAAGCGATGAAGAATTGAAAAAGACCTTGTCAGCTGAGGAGTATGCAGTCACCCAGAAAAATCAAACAGAACGGGCTTTTTCAAACCGCTACTGGGATAAATTTGAATCTGGTATCTATGTGGATGTGGCAACTGGTGAACCCCTCTTTTCATCAAAGGACAAGTTTGAGTCTGGTTGTGGCTGGCCTAGTTTTACCCAGCCTATCAGTCCAGATGTTGCCACCTACAAAGAAGATAAGTCCTACAATATGACGCGCATGGAAGTAAGAAGTCGAGTGGGAGATTCTCACCTTGGCCATGTCTTTACGGACGGTCCACAGGACAAGGGTGGCTTACGCTACTGTATCAATAGTCTTTCTATCCGCTTTATTCCCAAAGATCAAATGGCAGAAAAAGGCTATGCTTATTTACTAGATTATGTCGATTAAGAAGTCTTTCCTAAGCAGTTAGAGGAGAATTTTGCTATACTGATACTAGCAAGTGGTAAAGGAGCAGAGCATGACCTACACAATCTTAATCGTAGAAGATGAGTATCTGGTAAGACAAGGCTTGACCAAATTGGTTAATGTAGCAGCCTACGATATGGAAATCATTGGTCAGGCTGAAAATGGAAGGCAGGCTTGGCAACTGATTCAAAAGCAGGTGCCGGACATTATTTTAACTGATATCAACATGCCTCAGCTAAATGGCATCCAGTTGGCCAGTCTGGTTCGAGAAACCTATCCTCATGTTCATCTGGTTTTTTTGACAGGTTACGATGATTTTAATTATGCCTTGTCTGCTGTCAAACTCGGTGTGGATGACTACCTGCTCAAGCCCTTTTCTCGTCAGGATATTGAGGAAATGTTGGGGAAAATCAAGCAAAAACTAGACAAGGAAGAAAAGGAAGAGCAGTTACAAGATCTACTGACTGATAAGTTTGAAGGAAATATGGCCCAGAAAATCCAGTCTCGTCTAGCTGATAGCCAATTCAGTTTAAAGACCTTGGCCAGTGACTTGGGCTTTAGTTCGACTTATCTGAGTTCCTTGATTAAGAAAGAGTTGGGTTTGCCTTTTCAGGATTATTTGGTGCGCGAACGTGTCAAACAAGCCAAGCTCTTGCTTTTGACAACGGATTTAAAGATTTATGAAATCGCAGAGAAGGTTGGTTTTGAAGATATGAACTACTTTACCCAACGCTTTAAACAGATTGCAGGTGTGACGCCTCGTCAGTTTAAGAAGGGAGAAGGTCGATGAAGCGTTCTTCTCTCCTAGTCAGAATGGTTATTTCCATCTTTCTGGTCTTTCTCATTCTCCTAGCTGTGGTTGGGACTTTCTACTATCAATCTAGTTCTTCAGCCATTGAGGCTACCATTGAAGGCAATAGCCAAACGACTATCATTCAGGCTAGCCACTTTATCCAGTCTTATGTCAAAAAATTAGAAACAACCTCGACTAGTTTGACCCAGCAGACGGATGTCCTAGCCTATGCTGAGAATCCCAGTCCAGACAAGGTCGAGGGAATCCGAGATTTGTTTTTGACCATCTTAAAGGCAGACCAGGACTTGAAAACTGTTGTGCTGGTGACTAAATCCGGTCAGGTCATTTCTACAGATGATACTGTGCAGATGAAAACCTCCTCAGATATGATGGCTGAGGATTGGTACCAAAAGGCTATTCACCAGGGGGCTAAACCCGTTTTGACACCAGCTCGTAAATCAGATAGCCAGTGGGTTATTTCTGTCACTCAAGAACTTGTTGATGCAAAGGGAGCCAATCTGGGCGTGCTTCGCTTGGATATTTCTTATGAAACTCTGGAAGCCTATCTCAACCAACTCCAGTTAGGTCAGCAGGGCTTTGCCTTTATCATCAATGAAAACCATGAATTTGTCTACCATCCTCAACACACAGTTTATAGCTCATCTAGTGAAATGGAGGCCATGAAACCCTATATTGAGACAGGGAAGGGTTATACTCCAGACCACCAATCTTACGTCAGTCAGGAAGAGATAGCAGGAACTGATTGGACGGTCCTTGGCGTGTCTTCACTGGAAAAGTTAGCCCAGGTTCGGAGTCAACTCATGTGGACCTTGTTTGGGGCTAGTGTCACATCTCTTCTTGCCTGTCTCTGTTTGGTATGGTTCAGTCTTAAACGATGGATTGCCCCTTTGAAGGACCTGAGAGATACCATGCTGGAAATTGCTTCTGGTAATCAGAATCTTCGTGCCAAGGAAGCTGGTGCCCATGAATTAAGAGAGGTGACTCGCCAATTTAATGCCATGTTGGATCAAGTTGATCAGCTGATGGCAGATGTTCGAAGACAGGAAGAAACGACCCGTCAGTATGAACTTCGAGCCTTATCAAGTCAGATTAATCCGCATTTCCTCTATAACACCTTGGACACCATCATCTGGATGGCTGAATTTCAGGACAGTCAGCGAGTGGTGCAGGTGACCAAGTCCTTGGCGACCTATTTTCGCTTGGCACTCAATCAAGGAAAGGACTTGATTTGCCTGTCTGATGAAATCAATCATGTCCGCCAGTATCTCTTTATCCAGAAACAACGCTATGGCGATAAGCTGGAATATGAAATTGATGAAAATCCTGCCTTTGATAACCTAGTCTTACCCAAGCTGGTGCTACAGCCCCTAGTAGAAAATGCTCTTTACCATGGTATCAAGGAAAAGGAAGGTCAGGGTCATATTAAACTTTCTATCCAGAAAAAGGATTCAGGACTAGTCATCCGCATTGAAGATGATGGAGTTGGTTTCCAAAATACTGGCGATAATAGTCAGGGTAACCTCAAACGTGGGGGAGTTGGTCTTCAAAATGTCGACCAACGACTCAAACTTCATTTTGGAGAAAACTATCAGATGAAGATCAATTCTGCACCCGAAAAAGGAACGACGGTTGAAATATACATAAATAGAATAGAAACTAGTTAACTCCCAGTCAATTCTGGGAGTTTTACTTTGAAAAATTAGAATAATCAGTTCACCTTGATAAAATCAGCAAAAAAAGATATGATAGTAGGAGAAAAATGAGGTTAAGAGTGATGGACAAAAGTAGAATTAAAACAGAAACACAGCAGGTAATTGAAGATATTTTGAGAAAGGCTGGATTGCATGAAGGAAGCCTCTTTGTCCTAGGTCTATCTTCTAGCGAAGTTTTAGGTGGACAAATTGGTAAGGAATCAAGCCAAGAAATTGGGGAAATCATTGTGAAGACAATCCTAGATATCCTAGAGGAAAAAGGAATTCATCTAGCTGTTCAAGGTTGTGAACACGTCAATCGTGCCCTCGTCGTCGAACGTCAGGTGGCGAAGCAGTTTGATCTGGAAATCGTCAGTGTCCTTCCTACTCTTCATGCAGGAGGTTCAGGTCAGTTGGCAGCCTTCAAGTTTATGCAGGATCCAGTTGAGGTTGAATTTATCAAGGCTCATGCTGGATTGGATATCGGAGATACCGCAATTGGTATGCATGTCAAGCATGTGCAGGTTCCTATTCGACCAGTTTTGCGTGAGATTGGGCACGCCCATGTAACGGCTCTCGCAAGTCGTCCAAAATTAATTGGAGGTGCGCGTGCGCAGTATCCAGAAGACTTCATAAGAAAGTCATAAGTGGGTGGAGAATGATCATAAGTTAGAGATCTATTTCAAGTATATAGAGGTTAAAGTGGAAAATTGTGTTTATATTATTTCGGGTCCCCCAGGTGTTGGAAAGAGTACTGTCAGCAAAGAGTTGGCCTATTCTTTTGACAAAAGTGCAGTTATAGAGGGGGATATGATTTACTTAATGATTAAAAGTGGTCTCGTAGCTCCTTGGGAAGATGATGGATTTTATATGGATTTGTTCTGGGATAATATCATCAGTCTGACCAATAATTTCTTGAACCGTGGCATTACTGTCGTGATAGAGTATGTCATATTTGAAGATCAACTGAAAAAAATTGCAGCTTTCTTAAAGGAAAAACAAATTAAGCTAAAATATTGTGTCCTAATGGCAGAAGAAGAAACCTTGAAAGACAGGGATTCTTCTCGGAAAGAAATTGAGAGAACAGGCGATTTATCAATCCAAGCAAGAAATGACTTCTTAGCTAAAAATAGTGAGAAACATCATTTTCTGTACACGGATGATTTAGATATTAAGGAAACGGTAGGCATCATTAAAACTTCAAATCAATTTTTAATTTCTGAACAGTAAAAGACAGGGAGAGTAAGGGTATAAAAACCAAGACTCTCTCTGTTTTTTGTTAAATTCTTGTTAAAAGCACTTCTATGTAGAAAAAAGTAACTTAGAGAATTTTTTCATTATAGAAATCAGTAAACAAAGCTGGATTTAATCGTTCTAGGTCGGCTTTTTTGTGCTATACTAAAGGTATGCATAGAAAAACAGTGATTGATTTTAGAGCTTTGGGGGAGAGATACATCTTTACCCAGCCGATTAAAGAGTTAAAAACGAGAGATTTAGCAGAAGTGGCAGATTTGCTGGCGCAAGTGGAAAGCTACCAAGAGCAAGGCTACTATGTCGTGGGTTATGTCAGCTATGAGGCTGCGCCTGCTTTTGAGGAAAAACTAGTAGTTCACAAGACTCCTCTACTGGGTGAGTACTTGCTTTACTTTACTGTTCACGATAGGGTGGAAACATCCCCTATTCCTCTGACTTATGAGGAAGTAGATCTGCCTTCAAATTGGCAGGAAGTAACATCTGCAGCAGACTATGAAAAAGCTATTGCCCAGATTCACCATCATTTGCGTCAGGGGGACACCTACCAGGTCAACTACACCGTCCAACTCAAGCAAGACTTAAGTGCCAATCCTTTTGCCATTTACAATCGCATGGTGGTAGAGCAGGAGGCGGGCTACAATGCCTATGTTGAACATGATGATATGGCAGTGATTTCCATGAGTCCAGAGCTCTTTTTTGAGCAAAATGACCGTGAGTTGACAACGCGACCAATGAAGGGAACAACTAAACGTGGTCTGACTGACGATGAAGATTTGAAAGAGGCAGCTTGGTTGGAGCAGGATCCCAAAAATCGCTCTGAAAACATGATGATTGTGGATCTCTTGCGCAATGATATGAACCGTATTTCTGAAGTGGGGAGCGAGCACGTGGAGCGTCTGTGTCAGGTAGAGCAGTATTCAACTGTTTGGCAGATGACTTCGACTATCAAGAGTCAGTTGCGAGAGGATGTGGACTTGGTTGCCATTTTTCGCTCTCTCTTTCCTTGTGGATCCATAACGGGAGCACCCAAAATTGCGACCATGGAAATTATCAATGACTTGGAGCCACAACCCAGAGGAGTCTACTGCGGAACGATTGGTCTCTTGCTTCCAAATGGACGATGGATTTTTAATGTCGCCATTCGGACCATTCAACTTCACAATGGCCAAGCAATCTATGGAGTTGGCGGAGGGATTACTTGGGATAGCACTTGGGAATCTGAATACCGTGAAGTTCATCAAAAGGCGGCTGTTCTCTATCGTAAACAAGCTTGTTTCAAACTGATTTCAACCGGAAAAATCAGCCAGAAGAGGCTGCTGTTTGAAGATCAACATTTGGAAAGACTGACAAAGGCGAGTCGTTATTTTACTTTTCCTTTTGATCCAGAATACTTGAGACAAAAGATAGAGGAAGAGTGTCAAGCTTGTGATTCCCACCAAGACTACCGTTTGCGAATAAGCCTCAGCAAGTCTGGAGAGATAGAACTCAGTCGCCAAATCTTAACACCTCTTAGTCCAAGCTTCTGTCAGGCCAAACTTTGCCTGCAAAAAGCGGATTTACAGCAAGCATTTACCTACTTTAAAACAACTCACAGACCACACTTAAGTCTAGGTAAACAGGAAATCATTTACCATAATGCAGCAGGAGAGCTATTGGAAACGTCTATCGGGAATCTAGTTCTGAAAATTGCTGGAAAACTCTACACACCGCCTACCAGTCTAGGAATTTTGGCAGGAATTTATCGTCAGCATTTGTTGGAAAGAGGACAGGTAGAGGAAAAAGTCTTGACTTTAAAAGACCTAGCTCAGGCGGAGGCTATCTACGGCTGCAATGCGGTTAGGGAGATGTATGAGTTGGAAGTGATATAACTATGGATTTTTCAATTAAGTTTTAGATTTATTTGTTAATATTTAATATTTGATTTGAAAGAAAAATTAAGCATATGGTATACTATAGTTATAAATCATTAAAAACAATGGAGATTTTTATGAAAAAATCAAAAAAAATTTTAGTAACCAGCTTAGCAACTGCAACACTGGGACTTATTTCATTTGCAGATACAACTGGAGCCTTTCCTTTTTCGGCTCAGCATGTTTCTGCTCAAGAAAAGGATGCGTCTAAAAATGGTAAGGTTATAAAAGAGAATACAACTTCGGCGCCAAATCAAGCTGAGAAACCCAAAACACCAGCGCAAAAATCTGCTGAGAAACCAAAAACACTAGCGTCGAAATCAGCACCAAAACCCGCGCCGAAGCCGACACCAAAACCAGCACCGAAACCAGAGCCAAAACCAGCACCGAAATCCGCGCCAAAGCCTGCGCCAAAACCAGCACCGAAACCAGCACCGAAATCCGCGCCAAAGCCGGAGCCAAAGCCAGCACCGAAACCAAAAACACCAGCACCAAAACCTGCTGAGAAACCGAAAACACCAGCTCCGAAACCAGCACCGAAACCCGCTGAGAAACCAAAAATACCAGCACAAAAACCAGCTGAGAAACCGAAAACACCAGCTCCGAAACTAGCACCGAAACCAGCTGAGAAACCGAAAATACCAGCACCAAAACCCGCGCCGAAGCCGGCGCCAAAACCGACTGAAAAACCTAAAGAAACAACTCCTAAACAGGATAAATCACAATCTAAAGTTCAGTCTGGCTGGGTAGGAAATTACTACCTCAAATCAGATGGAAAGAGAGCTAAAAATGAATGGGTAGATGGTGGTCGTTATTATGTTGATTCTGATGGAAAAAAGGTTAAAAGTGACTGGATTTATGATAAAAACTATGGTTCATATTATTATCTAACAGCAGAAGGAAGCTCTGCTCGCAACAAATGGGTAGGAAATTATTATCTCAAATCAGATGGTAAGATGGCCAAGAATGAATGGGTAGATGGTGGCCGTTACTATGTTGATTCTGAAGGAAAAATGGTAAGGGAAAAATGGGTAGATGGTGGCCGTTACTATGTAGGATACGATGGTGTGCGGCAACCAAAACCAGCAGATGGGAACCAGTACAATGCTGCTTTAAGGAGAGCGAAAAGCTATAATTCGTGGGCAAATATGTCAAAAAAAGCTCTCTATGACCAATTAATGTTTCATGGTTTTTCAAGTTCAGCAGTGCAGTATGCCATCGATCACTTGAATGCAGATTATAAGGCAAATGCCTTAGCTAAAGCAAGAGAATATCGAAAATATAGTAATATCTCAAAAACTGAAATTTATGACAGGCTAACTTCTTCTTGGATTGGAAAATTTACAAAAGAAGAAGCAAACTATGCCATTCAAAAACTTAATCTACCATCAGAAGGCAGCCATGTTCGCAATAAATGGGTAGGAGCTTATTATTATAAACCGGATGGTAAGATGGCTAAGAATGAATGGGTAGATGGCGGTCGTTACTATGTTGATTCTGAAGGCAAAATGGTAAGGGACAAATGGGTAGATGGTGGTCGTTACTATGTAGGATACGATGGTGTGCGGCAACCAAAACCAGCAGATGGGAACCAGTACAATGCTGCTTTAAGGAGAGCGAAAAGCTATAATTCGTGGGCAAATATGTCAAAAAAAGCTCTCTATGACCAATTAATGTTTCATGGTTTTTCAAGTTCAGCAGTGCAGTATGCCATCGATCACTTGAATGCAGATTATAAGGCAAATGCCTTAGCTAAAGCAAGAGAATATCGAAAATATAGTAATATCTCAAAAACTGAAATTTATGACAGGCTAACTTCTTCTTGGATTGGAAAATTTACAAAAGAAGAAGCAAACTATGCCATTCAACATCTAGGGGATAAATAGTTATTAATTATAAAATGTAACTTTTTCATGCAAACCTTTGCACAAAAGAAACGATTTTGTTATACTATATCTGTAAGCATTTTCAATTAAAAAGGAGAAGACGATGAGTCAAAAGATTATTGGGATTGACCTTGGTGGTACATCTATCAAGTTTGCGATTTTAACTCAAGAGGGAGAAATCCAAGAAAAATGGTCTATCAAGACTAATATTTTGGATGAAGGAAGCCATATCGTAGATGATATGATTGAGTCTATTCAGCATCGTTTGGACTTGCTTGGATTGTCAGCTACGGATTTCCGAGGCATTGGAATGGGATCACCTGGTGTGGTTGACCGTGAAAAAGGGACTGTTATCGGTGCCTATAACCTAAACTGGAAAACCCTCCAACCAATTAAAGAAAAAATTGAAAAAGCCTTGGGTATTCCATTCTTCATCGATAATGATGCCAACGTAGCTGCTCTTGGTGAGCGCTGGATGGGTGCTGGTGACAACCAACCAGACGTTGTCTTTATGACACTTGGTACTGGTGTTGGTGGTGGTATCGTTGCTGAAGGGAAACTTCTCCACGGTGTTGCTGATGCAGCAGGAGAGCTTGGTCACATCACTGTTGACTTTGACCAACCAATCGCTTGTACCTGTGGTAAGAAAGGCTGTCTTGAGACAGTGGCTTCTGCAACAGGGATTGTCAACTTGACACGTCGTTACGCTGATGAATACGAAGGCGATGCGACCTTGAAACGCTTGATCGACGATGGAGAAGAAGTAACTGCTAAAACTGTCTTTGATTTGGCAAAAGAAGGAGACGACCTTGCCTTGATCGTTTACCGTAACTTCTCACGTTACTTGGGTATTGCTTGTGCCAACATCGGTTCCATCCTAAATCCATCAACAATCGTTATCGGTGGTGGGGTGTCAGCTGCGGGTGAATTCCTTCTCCAAGGTGTTCAAAAAGTCTACGATGAAAATACCTTCCCACAAGTACGTACATCCACTAAATTAGCTCTTGCAACTCTAGGAAATGACGCTGGAGTGATCGGGGCAGCATCGCTTGTATTGCAATAAGATAATAAAAGGGGAAAAACACTACTTCAAAGCTAGTGATTTTCCTCCTTTCTTTTTTATGCTATACTAGTTAAGACTATAAATGAGGTGAGAGTAAATGACCAAAGCAGATACAATTTTTAAAGAAAATATTGAACGAATCCTCAAAGATGGCGTCTTTTCTGAGCAGGCACGGCCCAAGTACAAGGATGGAACAGTTGCCAACTCCAAGTACATAACGGGTGCCTTTGCAGAGTATGACTTGGCCAAGGGGGAATTTCCCATCACGACCTTGCGTCCTATTGCCATCAAATCAGCCATCAAGGAAGTACTTTGGATCTACCAAGATCAGTCTAATAGCCTAGAAGTGCTAAATAGCAAGTACAATGTTCACTACTGGAATGACTGGGAAGTGGGAGATACAGGAACCATCGGTGAGCGCTATGGGGCGGTCGTTAAGAAACACGACATCATTAATAAGATTCTCAAGCAGTTGGAAGCCAATCCTTGGAACCGTCGCAATATCATCTCTCTCTGGGATTACCAAGCTTTTGAGGAGACAGACGGCCTTCTTCCATGCGCCTTTCAGACTATGTTTGATGTTCGTCGAGTAGATGGGGAAATCTATCTGGATGCGACCTTGATCCAGCGTTCTAATGATATGCTTGTAGCCCATCACATCAATGCCATGCAGTATGTGGCTCTACAGATGATGATTGCCAAGCATTTCGGTTGGAAAGTTGGCAAGTTTTTCTACTTTGTCAACAACCTTCATATCTATGACAATCAGTTTGAACAAGCAGAAGAATTGCTTCGTCGTGAGCCGTCAAACTGCCAACCACGTTTGGTCTTGAATGTGCCAGATGGGACCAATTTCTTTGATATCAAGGCGGAAGACTTTGAGTTGGTTGACTATGATCCAGTCAAGCCGCAGCTGAAGTTTGATTTGGCTATTTAATAACATAAAAAAGAAGTTGAGATTTCTCAACTTCTTTTGTTGCTTAATGTGATACGCGACGGCGAGCTGCTTTTTTACGGTTTTCTTCGATGAAAGCTGCTTTCTGCTCTTCTGGCTCAATCACTTTCTTTTTAATTGCGTATACTGCACCTGCAACGGCAGCGACAGTTCCTGCGACACCTGTTACAAGACCTTTAGCGAATCCTTTAGCCATGAGTCTTCCTCCTTTATCTTCCTGATCAGACAGACTCCTTAAGTGGTAGCATTTTTCTGACTGACCTTTTTGTGATATAATAATAGTAACGAAAAAATGGGAATTTTTCAAGGAAAAAAGATGAAAACAAAAATAATTGTGATTGTTGGACCGACTGCTGTTGGGAAGACAGCCCTTGCTATTGAAGTAGCCAAGCGCTTTGGTGGAGAGGTAGTCAGCGGTGACAGTCAGCAAGTATACAGAGGGTTAGATATTGGGACGGCCAAGGCTAGTCCAGAGGAGCAAGCTGCTGTTCCTCATCATTTGATTGATGTTAGAGAGGTAACCGAGTCTTACTCGGCTTTTGATTTTGTTTCAGAAGCTAAGACAGCTATCGAGGACATTCAAAGCCGTGGTAAGTTAGCTATTATTGCTGGTGGGACCGGGCTTTATATCCAGAGCTTGCTGGAAGGCTACCATCTAGGAGGGGAGATGCCCCATGAGGAGATTTTAGCCTATCGAGCTAGTTTAGAGCCTTTTTCAGATGAGGAATTAGCCCATCTTGTAGAGCAAGCAGGCCTTGAAATTCCCCAGTTTAACCGTCGTCGAGCTATGCGAGCCTTGGAAATCGCCCATTTTGGTCAGGATTTGGAGAATCAAGAGACCTTGTATCAACCGTTGATTATCTGCTTGGATGATGAACGTAGTCAACTCTATGAGCGGATCAACCATCGAGTGGATTTGATGTTTGAGGCTGGGCTTTTGGATGAGGCCAAGTGGCTTTTTGACAACTATCCAGATGTGCAGGCTGCTAAAGGCATTGGCTACAAGGAACTTTTTCCTTATTTCCGTGGGGAGCAGACTATGGAGGAAGCTAGTGAGAGTCTCAAACAGGCAACGCGTCGTTTTGCTAAGCGTCAGTTGACCTGGTTCCGTAATCGCATGCAGGTGACCTTTTATCAGATAGGAGAGTCTGGCGTGAAGGAACGCATTCTAAGCCAGATTGAGGAGTTTTTAAATGATTGAAACGGAGAAAAAAGAGGAACGGGTCCTGCTAATTGGTGTTGAACTGCAGGGCATGGATAATTTTGACCTCTCCATGGAAGAGTTGGCCAGTCTGGCTAAGACTGCTGGTGCAGTCGTTGTAGATAGTTACAGACAAAAACGTGAAAAGTATGATTCTAAGACCTTTGTTGGCTCTGGTAAGTTGGAAGAGATTGCGCTTATGGTAGATGCGGAAGAAATCACAACTGTCATTGTCAACAACCGTCTGACACCAAGGCAGAATGTCAATTTGGAGGAAATTCTCGGTGTCAAGGTCATTGACCGTATGCAGTTGATTTTGGATATTTTTGCTATGCGAGCTCGAAGCCATGAAGGGAAACTACAAGTCCACCTAGCTCAGCTCAAGTACCTCTTACCTCGCTTGGTTGGTCAGGGGATTATGCTTAGTCGTCAGGCTGGGGGGATTGGTTCTCGTGGACCAGGTGAAAGCCAGCTGGAGCTGAATCGTCGTAGTGTTCGCAACCAAATCACAGACATCGAGCGTCAGCTCAAGGTTGTTGAGAAAAATCGAGCTACAGTCAGAGAAAAACGTCTGGAGTCGAGTACATTTAAGATTGGTTTGATTGGCTACACCAATGCTGGGAAGTCAACTATCATGAACACCTTGACCAGTAAGACCCAGTACGAAGCAGATGAGCTATTTGCAACTCTGGATGCGACAACTAAGAGTATCCATCTGGGTTGCAATCTACAGGTAACCTTGACTGATACTGTTGGCTTTATCCAAGATTTACCGACTGAGTTGGTATCGAGTTTCAAGTCAACCTTGGAAGAAAGCAGGCATGTAGACCTTCTAGTTCATGTCATCGATGCCAGCAACCCTTACCACGAGGAGCATGAAAAAACAGTTCTGTCTATCATGAAAGACTTGGACATGGAGGATATTCCTCGCTTGACCCTTTATAATAAAGCGGATTTGGTGGAGGATTTTACGCCGACCCAAACGCCATACGCGCTCATTTCTGCCAAGTCCGAGGATAGTCGTGAGCAGCTGCAAGCTTTATTTTTAGAGAAAATTAAGGATATTTTCGAACCCTTTACCCTGCGCGTGCCTTTTTCTAAGTCCTATAAGATTCATGATTTAGAAAGTGTAGCGATTCTTGAAGATCGTGACTATCAAGAGGACGGGGAAGTCATCACAGGCTACATTTCTGAGAAAAACAAATGGAGGTTAGAAGAATTTTATGACTGATATCAAAACCTTGGCTTTAAAATATGGGGGCTATACAAGTCTGGACAAGATTTATCTGGATTCCCTTCTGGCCGGTAGAACAGAACAGGAGCAGTTGGCTCTCATCACCCCTCCGCCCAGCGTGGTCAATGCCTACTTTGCAGAACTCTATCAAAAAAAGAGTCCTCAAGCTGCGACAGCTTACTTTGCTGAACTGAGTCAGGAGTTAAACCTCTTCAATCCTGAACCAAGTTTTACCATAGAAAATAAGCCCTTTATCCGTCTGAATCTATCTGGCAAATCCTTTGGTTTTTGCTATGAGGAAGAAGGTCTTGGTCGGATTTTTTCTGAAAATAAGGAAGTAATCTCGGATGACTTACTTTTTGAGATTGCGCAAATTTTCCCCCATCAGCTAGTCTTTGAGGAGTTTGGAAAGATTTACATCAAAGCTGTAGGGGATGAGGAAGTTGTTAGCGTGAAAAGTCTCACAGCTTTGACTGATTTGGAAAGCTTGGCTGATGGTCGTAAGCGTCTCAAAGGCTACAGCCAAGAGGATTTACTACAGGAAGCTAGAGCTTTTTTTGGCAAGCGCTATTTCCGATCGGAAAACCGCACAGCCATGTTATATATTGATTAATTAGAAAGTATCAAATGGATATTCAATTTTTAGGAACGGGGGCTGGTCAGCCCTCTAAAGCCCGCAACGTTTCAAGTCTCGCCCTGAAACTCCTGGACGAGATTAACGAAGTCTGGCTCTTTGACTGTGGAGAAGGAACGCAAAATCGCATACTGGAAACCACGATTCGACCACGTAAGGTCAGCAAAATCTTTATCACTCACTTGCATGGAGATCACATCTTTGGTTTACCAGGTTTCCTTTCTAGCCGTGCTTTTCAGGCCAATGAAGAGCAGACAGATTTGGAAATCTATGGACCTCAAGGGATCAAGTCATTTGTCTTAACCAGTCTTCGTGTGTCAGGTTCGCGTTTGCCTTACCGCATCCATTTCCATGAGTTTGACCAAGATTCTTTAGGAAAAATCCTTGAGACTGATAAATTCACTGTGTATGCAGAGGAGCTGGATCACACTATTTTCTGTGTTGGCTACCGTGTCATGCAAAAGGATCTTGAAGGGACCTTGGATGCTGAAAAGCTCAAGGCTGCTGGCGTCCCATTTGGCCCGCTTTTTGGAAAAATCAAAAACGGGCAGGACGTTGTTCTAGAAGATGGGACTGAAATCAAGGCTGCTGACTATATCTCAGCTCCCCGTCCAGGTAAAATTATCACTATTCTTGGTGACACCCGTAAAACCAATGTCAGTGTGCGTCTAGCTGTCAATGCCGATGTCCTGATCCATGAGTCCACTTATGGCAAGGGCGATGAAAAAATTGCCCGCAACCATGGTCACTCTACTAACATGCAGGCAGCGCAAGTAGCGGCAGAAGCAGGAGCCAAACGCCTTTTACTCAACCACATCAGTGCCCGCTTTCTCTCAAAAGATGTCAGCCAGCTCAAGAAAGATGCGGCTAGCATTTTTGAAAATGTCCATGTGGTCAAAGACCTGGAAGAAGTGGAAGTCTAAAAGATTGAAAAAGGATAAGTATGCGAACTATTCTCATTACAGGTGCTAGCGGTGGCTTGGCCCAAGAAATGGTCAAACTCTTGCCAGATGACCAACTGATTTTGTTAGGTAGAAACAAGGAAAAACTGTCGGAACTATATGGAAACCATCCCCATGTAGAATTGATTGAAATCGATATTACCGATGACCAAGCCCTAGAAACTTTAGTGGCTGACCTTTACCAACGTCATACCAAAATTGATGTTTTGATCAACAATGCTGGTTACGGAATTTTTGAAGATTTCGACCAGATTTCTGACAAAGACATTCACCAGATGTTCGAGGTCAATACCTTTGCTCTGATGAACCTGTCTCGTCGCTTTGCGGAGCGCATGAAAGAAAGTCGAAAAGGTCATATCATCAATATCGTCAGCATGGCAGGCTTGATCGCTACAGGGAAATCTAGTCTATACTCAGCGACAAAATTTGCGGCCATTGGTTTTTCCAACGCTCTACGCCTCGAACTTATGCCCTATGGAGTCTATGTGACAACAGTCAATCCAGGTCCAATTCGAACAGGATTTTTTGACCAGGCAGACCCGGATGGCAGCTACCTCAAGTCTGTTGACCGATTTCTCTTAGAACCAGATGCGGTTGCTAAAAAGATTGTCAAAACCATAGGAAAAAATAAACGAGAACTCAATCTCCCAGTCTTACTCAATCTAGCCCATAAGTTTTACACTCTCTTTCCTAAGCTAGCAGATAAGTTGGCAAGAGAAATCTTTAATTATAAGTGAGAAAGCTGTTCCCTTGAGGAAGGGCTTTTTGTTTTAATTAGGAGAAGTTGTTCATCAAAAATAATCCCTGAAAATACTGGTAGTTTATCCCTATTAGATAGCTTTGCGGTATAATAGAGATAAGAATGTTCATCAGAAAAAAGAAGACCTAAACTAGCTAGTTTGCTCTAGAAAATGGACTATTTATAGTCGGAGGTTGACAATGGAATTATTGACAATTGACCAAATCATTTCCATTATAGAAGAAGAAACCCTAGGGATTGACTCTGAGATAAGAGAAGGAATTGTCCTGAACCAAACAGAACTGCCTGTGTCTGAACTGGATCGTTTGAAAAAACAACTGCAAATCCAAGATTTGGATGCGATTTTTAGGAAATATATTCTAGCTTATAACTGGGGGCAGGTCGGTTTTTTAAGTTCCCAGTTTGGATATGGGGACGACACTAGTCTTACTTGGCTGATCAATCGCAATTTGGAATACCACGATTACTCGACTCTACAAGAAAGAGGCTTGATCATCATTGCAAATGGAGATCCCTACACTATTTTGCTGGATTGTCAATCTGGGGCGGTCTATGCTCTTGATGCAGAGATGACCTATGATGAAAAAATATGGCTGACACCAGATTTTCTAGCATTTGTGAGAGCCATGGGAACGGCCCAATCTGCAGTTTGGAAGGGTTGTGAAAGTAACTTCATCCACTTGATGACTAGAATAGGGAATGCGTCCAGCCTGATATTCTGGCAGAGTCTGGTCGGATTCTATGATTGAAAATAGAAGGAGCAGGTCATGGAATTTATTGTAGCTGAGGAAGGGATTCCTCAAGATATCGGATGTCAGGGAGCCTTGATTGCCTATTATGGCAGTGAGATAGAATTTCATTATGAAACCGTACCACCACACGGTGATGAGATTTTTTCTGCCAAGTTGCCTTTGTTAGAACTTGATCTGCCCTTTTGGATCTATGGGAGAAATCTCATATTTTTAGATGCTTATTACCTCTTAGCAGAAACAGTTAAGAAAGGGACTTGGAATCCCATAACGAGTATCCTCATCAATATTCATATGGGGGAATACGCCAGCCTAGACCACTGGTACAATCATATATCTATTGAGCAAAACGGTCTTGAGTTGAAAAATGATTATGATGGAAAAGTCAGGACTTTGAAAAATATTGACAATCTTCATTGGCTTGCCCTAGATGCTGAATCAGAAGAAAGGAACTAAAGATGGCAAAGAAAAGAGTTACATTACCAAAAGAGTTTAAGGATTTAATGGATGAAGGAAATATTGAAGCCCTTAAAGCAGTCTATGATCGTTGTGAATTAACCGCCCATGATGGAAGATTTAGCTTATGTACACCTCTGCATATGGGAGGAGTCCCGGATGAATTGGTTATCTGGCTGGTAGAAAAGGGCCTAGATATCAATATCCCTGATTATTATGGAGCGACTCCTTTGTATCGTCAGGCAACCATGGGAAGAGATACTGTAAAACTATTGCTCGAATTGGGTGCAGACATTGGGAAATCCAATACCTATGGAGAGACACCTTTACATGTGGCAGCTGAGTTTTTCCATCCTAAGACAGTCAAATGCTTGCTTGAGAAGGGTGCTAATGTCAATGTAGAGAATGATATGGGAAGAACCCCACTTGCTTCAGTCTTGATGGTCTGCCGGGGAATCTATATTGCCCAAACAGCTGAAATTGCCACCATGTTGGTAGAGGCGGGCGCTAAGAAAACTTCTGCTATGAAAGAAAAGATTGAAAATATTGGTAAGGATTTTGAATTTCACAGAGAAGGTATCCATCCTGACTACATAGAGGCTGCAGATAAAGGCTTAGCGAAGCTCTATGAGCTCTTCGATATCAAGCCTGTAGAAAAAAGATTAACTCACGATGGAGTTTCTCCGATTCTCGTAAAAGAAGGTAGTTGGGAGGAGCAATATGAGGAATTTTGGTCCTTCTTGATTCCTTCAAGTGGAGCAGCAAAAACTGTTCAGGGAGAAGTTATCCGTATACCAGGTCGAGTCCGAGATGAACTGGATCGCAATGGTGGGGTCAACTGGGACAGGGAATATAGAAAAATGCTTCAGACTCTCCCTCAATACTTGTCTCTAGGAATCCCTCTTTCAGATCAAGAATTAGCAGAGACTAAAGAGCTTATTGCTCAAGTTCATGGGAAAGATTTTGATGACGAGCCTCGCCTAGACCGCCTGTGTCAGCTAGCTATTGCTTGGATTAAGCAAAATCCTGAGCCCATTTCCCTAGAAAAAACAAGTTATAAGCGGTAATGGTAATTTTAAGCTAATTTAAATAAAGAAATCATGGTGAAATGATGCAACTAATTGACCAAGTTAAAAAAATAGAAACTTATATTTGTGAGTATTTTGAAGACTGGGATTTGGATAATCCTGTGGAAGAGGAATACCTAGATGATTATCAGAATATTTCTGGTGCTTCCGAGGAAGAGCTTCAAGCCTTTGAGGAAATATATGGTATTCGTCTACCTAGTGACTTCAAAGAGCTTTATAGCTACAAAAATGGGAGTAAATACTTCTCTATTTTACCTTGTGTGATTGACCAGAGAGAGCTGCCTTTTTCTCTCATGAGTTTGCAGGAAATGGAAAGTTGTAAAAAATACTTTCAAAATAGAGAAGCTCTGTTAACCGAATTTCCCGACTATTTTTCTAGTCAAGACCTAGAAAACATGCATGATAGTAGAATTAAGCCCTATCTTTTTAATAAAAAATGGCTTCCTTTTGCTCAGTATTGTGACTCTTGTTATCTTATGCTGGATTTTGATCCAGACCAGGAGGGGCAGGAAGGACAGGTTATTTGCTACATCCATGATCCTGACCAGGTGATTTATGTAGCAGAGAGCCTTAGGAATCTGATTGAAGGGATAATGGATGAGATAGTATGAACGGACAAATGTATCAGATAGCCTGTATCGTGGCAGCAGCTAGGAAGGCTTTAAAAACTGATCAGGCAATCTTGTATCATCCTGACCAATATATCAATAAGATTTGCTTTCAAATTTTGCCGTCAGAAAAAGGGAAAACTGCAGAACTTTCTGTAGCTGATTGGCTTGAAAATCTTAAGGAAAAAGGTTTGAAGGACTTAAAATTATTTTGCCATATCTCAGTAAATGACAGAAGTATTTTAGGTTTCTCCAATACGACACAGAGTTCAATTCTCTGTTTTTATAAAGATGGGAAGGCAAGTTATTTCCTACCAAATTGGAACGTTGCTTCCCCAGGCAGGGGTTGGGATGTTACCTACACCGAGTATGAATGGGAAAGGTCTTCTCAAGACATTCCCCACTATGAAAATAATATCGAAGAATTTAAGGACATATTGATTCGTATAGAAAATCTAGCAATTAGAATTGAATGTGCCAACTTTGCCAAAGTCTTCCACTCTGCTAGAAACTTTTTGCTAGACCCAGAATCTGGTAAAGGACTGTCGGATCCTCAAATTCCACCACAAAATCAAAATATATTCAGAGCTGCAAGTGCAGCAGATGTCTTTGGAGCAATGGGTTCCTGGAATGATGAGCCTGGATGGCTGGCACAAGATAAAGGACTTGGTCAACAATATGATGAACTTTCGGATCAATTGTAAGAAATATTAGATTAGCCATTCTATATGCCATCAATGAATGGTGATTGTTTAGGAGGGAACAAATAGGGAAGCTAAAGTTAAGCCTATTGAACAAATGGGAGCTTTTTATTGATAGGTGCTATTCTACAGTATCTATTTTGAGCTGTTTTCTTGTCAAATTTAACCAAGTATTGCAATTTAACTCTCAAAATAGTATACTAGTTCTATTATTTATGAAAACGTTTGCGTTTTATTAATTTTAGGAGACAAATGATGGAATTAACAGCCATTTATCATAGACCAGAATCAGAATATGCTTATCTTTACAAAGAAGGTCGGCTACATATCCGAATTAGAACCAAGAAAAATGATGTCCAGCAGGTCATTTTGCATTATGGAGATCCATTTATTTTCATTGAGGATAAGTATGAAGCTAAGAAAGAAATGACCAAAGTAACTTCAGACGCCTTACTTGATTATTGGCAGGTTACGGTCTCTGTTGATTTTGCACGCATTCAGTATCTCTTTGAACTCCTTGATAAAGAGGGTAAGGGTATTTTTATGGAGATAAGGAACATACTCAAGAAAACTTGGATGCTGAAGGAAATGGCTTTAAACTTCCTTATGTTCACGAAATTGATGGATGTCAGGTTCCTAGTTGGGTTTCAAATACCGTGTGGTATCAGATTTTCCCAGAACGCTTTGCTAATGGGAATCCTAATTTAACTCCAGATGGCAGCTACCTCAAGTCTATTGAGCGATTTCTCTTAGAACCAGATGCGGTTGCTAAAAAGATTGTCAAAACCATAGGAAAAAATAAACGAGAACTCAATCTTCCTCTTTTGCTCAATTTAGCCCACAAATTTTATACCCTTTTTCCTAAGCTAGCTGATAAGTTGGCAGGGGGAATCTTTAATTATAAGTAAAAGAAGTTCCTTAGAAAGGGAATTTTTTTATTATATTTTACTGAGTGACAAGAAATGTTTGTTTTTGTTCTAAATCTACATTCACATTTTTTGTATCTTCTACAAATTTTAGAAAAAACAATCAAAAATATGATTTTTTGTGTTTAGGGTATTGAAATTTCCTATATTATTTTATAAAATAAGAATAAAAGGCTATGAAAAAGTAATATGCTTACAAAGAAATGGAAGCGGTTACTAAAGGAGGATTTTATGGAAAAAGGCCATTGGAATCGTAAAAGGGTCTACAGTATTCGTAAGTTTGCTGTAGGAGCTTGCTCTGTCATGATTGGAACCTGTGCGGTTCTATTTGGAGGAAGTGTCGTTGGAGAATCACCAGTTTTTGCGGATGAAACTCCTATTGCTCACACTATGGAACAAGCAAAAGAGGAAGGTCCGGCAGTGGCGGAAAAACAGGATCAAGCAGTAGCAGAGAATAGCAAGGCTACAAGTGTGGATCAAAGCCAAGCTACTGCCATTGAAGCGAGTAAACCAGAGGTTAAAGAAGATGAACCTGTATCTCCTAAAGAGGAAAAAGCGTCTTCTAAACCTGAAGAAAATGATCCAAAGGTAGAATCTCAAGCTTCAAGTCAAGAAAAACCTGTCAAGGAAGAATTGAAAGCTGCGACAAATGAAGAAGTAAATCAAATGATTGAAGACAGAAAAGTGAATTTTAATCAAAATTGGCACTTCAAACTCAATGCGAACTCTAAAGAGGCTGTGAAACCAGATGCAGATGTATCAACATGGCAAAAATTGGATCTTCCACATGACTGGAGTATCTTTAACGATTTTGATCATCAATCACCTGCCCAAAACGAAGGTGGACAGCTCAATGGGGGTGAAGCTTGGTATCGTAAGACCTTTAAACTTGATGAAAAAGACCTCAAGAAGAATGTTCGTGTGACCTTTGATGGTGTCTACATGGACTCTCAAGTCTATGTCAATGGCCAGTTAGTGGGGCATTATCCAAATGGTTATAACCAGTTCTCATACGATATCACCAAATACCTTCACAAAGATGGTCGTGAGAATGTGATTGCTGTCCATGCTGTCAATAAACAACCAAGTAGCCGTTGGTACTCAGGTAGCGGTATTTACCGCGATGTGACCTTGCAAGTGACAGATAAGGTTCATGTTGAGAAAAATGGAACAACCATCTTAACGCCAAAACTAGAACAACAGCAACATGGCAAGGTTGAAACGCATGTGACCAGCAAAATCGTCAATACAGACGATAAAGACCATGAACTTGTGGCAGAGTATCAAATCGTTGAACGTGGTGGTCAGGCAGTAACAGGCGTGGTTCGTACGGCGAGTCGTACCTTGAAAGCACATGAGTCAACAAGCCTAGATGCTATTTTAGAAGTTGAAAAACCGAAACTCTGGACAGTTTTAAATGACAAACCTGCCTTGTACGAATTGATTACGCGTGTTTACCGTGATGGCCAGTTGGTAGATGCTAAGAAGGATTTGTTTGGTTACCGTTACTATCATTGGACTCCAAATGAAGGCTTCTCTTTAAATGGTGAACGCATTAAATTCCATGGAGTTTCCTTGCACCATGACCACGGAGCGCTCGGAGCAGAAGAAAACTATAAAGCAGAATATCGCCGTCTCAAACAAATGAAGGAGATGGGGGTTAACTCTATTCGTACAACTCACAACCCTGCTAGTGAACAAACCTTGCAAATCGCTGCAGAACTTGGTTTGCTCGTTCAGGAAGAAGCCTTTGATACCTGGTACGGTGGAAAGAAACCTTATGACTATGGTCGTTTCTTTGAAAAAGATGCCACTCACCCAGAAGCTAGAAAAGGCGAAAAATGGTCTGATTACGATCTTCGGACCATGGTCGAAAGAGATAAAAATAACCCAGCTGTCTTCATGTGGTCTATCGGAAATGAAATCGGTGAAGCCAACGGTGATGCTCATTCTCTAGCAACTGTAAAACGTTTGGTTAAAGTTATCAAGGATGTTGATAAGACTCGTTACGTTACCATGGGAGCAGATAAGTTCCGTTTCGGTAATGGTAGTGGTGGTCATGAGAAGATTGCCGAAGAACTGGATGCAGTTGGTTTTAACTACTCAGAAGATAACTACAAGAAACTTCGTGCGAAACATCCAAACTGGTTGATTTACGGCTCTGAGACATCTTCAGCAACCCGTACACGCGGAAGTTACTATCGTCCTGAACAGGAATTGAAACATAGTAACGGACCTGAGCGTAACTACGAACAGTCTGACTATGGTAATGACCGTGTTGGTTGGGGTAAAACTGCAACAGATTCATGGACTTTTGACCGCGACAATGCTGGCTATGCTGGACAATTTATCTGGACAGGTACAGACTATATCGGGGAGCCTACGCCATGGCATAATCAAAACCAAACTCCTGTTAAGAGCTCTTATTTTGGTATTGTAGATACAGCAGGTATTCCAAAACATGACTTCTATCTTTACCAAAGCCAATGGGTTTCTGTTAAGAAGAAACCGATGGTTCACCTCCTTCCTCACTGGAACTGGGAAGACCCTACTCTAAAAGCGAATGTAGCTGATGCAGAAGGTAAGATTCCAGTTCGCGCCTATTCAAACGCTGCAAGCGTAGAATTGTTCTTGAACGGTCAATCTCTCGGAGTTAAGACCTTCAACAAAAAACAAACTAGCGATGGACGAACTTACCAAGAAGGTGCCAATGCCAAGGAACTCTACCTTGAGTGGAAGGTTGCTTACCAACCAGGTACTTTAGAAGCAGTAGCTCGTGATGAAGCTGGTAAAGAAATTGCACGTGACAAGATTACTACTGCAGGTCAACCAGCAGGTGTTCGTCTCATCAAGGAAGAACACGCAATCGCTGCAGATGGAAAAGACTTGACTTACATCTACTACGAAATTGTTGACAGCCAAGGTAATGTAGTCCCAACTGCTAATAATTTAGTTCGTTTCCAATTGCATGGACAAGGTCAACTTGTCGGTGTCGATAATGGGGAACAAGCCAGCCGTGAACGTTATAAGGCCCAACCAGATGGTTCTTGGATTCGCAGAGCCTTTAACGGTAAAGGGGTTGCCATTGTTAAATCAACTGAGCAAGCAGGTAAATTCACGCTTACTGCCCACTCTGATCTTTTGAAATCTGGTCAAGTAACGGTCTTTACTGGTAAAAAAGAAGACCAAGAAAAGACCGTTCTCGGAACAGAAGTACCAAAAGTACGTACCGTTATTGAGAAAGAGCCAAAAATGCCGAAGACAGTCGGTTTTATCTACAGTGATGGCAGTCGTGAAAAACGTCCAGTAACTTGGTCTTCAGTTGATGTGAGCCAAGCAGGAGTTGTGACTGTTAAAGGTATGGCAGACGGACGCGAAGTTGAGGCCCGTGTCGAAATTCTAGCAATCGCAAATGAGCTTCCAACTGTTAAGCGTGTTGCTCCAGGAACAGACTTGAGTGCTGTTGACAAATACGTTTCTATTGCTGTTACGGATGGAAGCGTTCAAGAATACGAAGTTGATAAGTGGGAGATTGCGGAAGCAGATAAAGCTAAACTGTCAGTTGCAGGATCACGTATTCCAATGACTGGCCAACTGGGTGGTGAGACTATTCACGCTACCCTTGTAGTAGGAGACGGTGATGTTGCAGCACCTGTAGTGCCAAATGTAACTGTAGGTGGCGAATCTGTCACTGGTCTTACTACTCAAAATCCAATGCAATATCGAACTCTTGCTTACGGTGCATCCTTGCCAGAAGTTGTAGCAAGTGCTGAAAATTCGGATGTTACTGTAGTCCAAGCAAGTGCAGCAAACGGCATGCGTGCAAGCATCTATGTTCAACCAAAAGATGGTGGCCCTCTTCAAACCTATGCAATTCAATTCCTTGAAGAAGCACCAAAAATTGACCACTTGAGCTTACAAGTAGAGCAAGCTGACGGTCTTAAGGAAGACCAAACAGTGAAATTGTCTGTCCTTGCACACTATCAAGACGGAACACAAGCAGTTTTACCAGCAGATAAAGTGACCTTCTCTACAAGTGGTGAAGGGGAAGTCGCAGTTCGTAAAGGAATGCTTGAGTTACATAAGCCAGGAGCAGTCACTCTCAAAGCAGAATATGAGGGGGCTAGAGGTCAAGTTGATCTCACTATCCAAGTCAATACTGAGAAAAAAGTAGCGCAATCGATCCGTCCAGTAAATGTAGTCACAGATTTGCATCAGGAACCTACTCTTCCAACAACAGTAACGGTTGAGTATGACAAAGGTTTCCCTAAAACTCATAAAGTCACTTGGCAAGCTATTCCGAAAGAAAAACTAGACCACTATCAAACCTTTGAAGTTCTAGGTAAAGTTGAAGGCCTTGACCTTGAAGCGCGTGCTAAAGTATCTGTTGAAGGTATCGTTTCAGTTGAAGAAGTCAGTGTGACAACACCAATTTCAGAAGCGCCTCAATTACCAGAAAGTGTTCGTACCTACGATTCAAATGGTCACGTTTCATCAGCTAAGGTTACTTGGGATGCGATTCATCCAGACCAATACGCTAAGGAAGGTGTCTTTACAGTCACTGGTCGCCTAGAAGGTACCCAATTAACTACTAAACTTCATGTTCGTGTGTCTGCTCAAACTGAGCAAGGAGCAAATATTTCTGACCAATGGACAGGTTCAGAATTGCCACTTGCCTTTGCTTCAGACTCAAATCCGAGCGACCCTGTTTCAAACGTTAACGATAAATTGATATCCTTTAATGACCGACCAGCTAACCGTTGGACGAACTGGAATCGTAGTAATCCAGAAGCTTCAGTTGGTGTTCTGTTCGGAGATTCAGGTATCTTGAGCAAACGTTCTGTTGATAATCTAAGTGTCGGATTCCACGAAGACCATGGAGTCGGTGCACCGAAGTCTTATGTGATTGAGTATTATGTTGGTAAGACTGTTCCAACAGCTCCTAAAAACCCTAGCTTTGTAGGCAATGAAGAACATGTCTTTAACGATCCAGCTAACTGGAAACCTGTTACAAATCTAAAAGCCCTAGCACAACTCAAGGCTGGAGAAATGAATCACTTTAGCTTTGATAAGGTTGAAACCTATGCTGTTCGCATTCGCATGGTTAAAGCAGATAATAAGCGTGGAACTTCTATCACAGAAGTACAAATCTTTGCGAAACAAGTTGCGGCAGCCAAACAAGGACAAACAAGAATTCAAGTTGACGGTAAAGACTTAGCAAACTTCAACCCTGATTTGACAGACTACTACCTTGAGTCTGTAGATGGAAAAGTTCCTGCAGTAACAGCAAGTGTTAGCAATAATGGTCTTGCGACTGTTGTTCCAAGCGTTCGTGAAGGTGAGCCAGTCCGTGTCATCGCGAAAGCTGAAAATGGTGACATTTTAGGAGAATACCGTCTACACTTCACTAAGGACAAAGACTTACTTTCTCGTAAACCTCTTGTTGCGGTTAAACAAGCTCGTTTGCTACAACTAGGTCAACCACTTGAATTGCCAACTAAGGTTCCTGTTTACTTCACAGGTAAAGACGGCTATGAAACAAAAGACTTGGCAGTTGAATGGGAAGAAGTTCCAGCAGAAAATCTGACAAAAGCAGGTCAATTTACTGTTCGAGGCCGTGTCCTTGGTAGTAACCTCGTTGCGGAGTTCACTGTACGAGTGACAGACAAACTTGGTGAAGCTCTCTCAGATAACCCTGACTATGATGAAAACAGTAACCAGGCCTTTGCCTCAGCAACTAATGATATTGACGACAGTTCTCATGACCGTGTAGACTATATCAATGACAGAGATCATTCTGAAAATCGTCGTTGGACAAACTGGTCTCCAACACCATCTTCTAACCCAGAAGTATCAGCAGGTGTGATCTTCCGTGAAAATGGCAAGATTGTAGAGCGAACTGTTGCTCAAGCCAAACTTCACTTCTTTGCAGATAGTGGTACGGATGCACCATCTAAACTTGTTCTAGAACGTTATATTGGTCCAGAGTTTGAAGTGCCAACCTACTATTCAAATTATCAAGCCTATGAATCAGGCCATCCATTTAACAATCCAGATAACTGGGAAGCTGTTCCTTATCGTGCGGATAAAGACATTGAAGCTGGTGATGAAATCAACCTAACATTTAAAGCCGTGAAAGCCAAAGCCATGAGATGGCGTATGGAGCGCAAAGCTGATAAGAAGGGTGTTGCTATGATTGAGATGACCTTCCTTGCGCCAAGCGAATTGCCTCAAGAAAGCACTCAATCGAAGATTCTTGTAGATGGAAAAGAACTTGCTGATTTCGCTGAAAATCGTCAAGACTATCAAATCACCTATAAAGGTCAACGTCCAAAAGTCTCAGTCGAAGAAAGTAATCAAGTAGCATCAACAGTTGTAGATAGCGGAGATGATAGCCTTCCAGTTCTTGTTCGCCTCGTTTCAGAAAGTGGAAAACAAGTCAAGGAATACCGTATCCAGTTGATCAAGGAAAAACCAGTTTCTGAGAAAGCAGCCCCTGCTATTCAAGAAGAAAATCCAAGTCTTGAGGTTGTCGAAAAAGAACTTGCCTTCCAGACCGTTGAAAAAGAAGATTCCAGTTTATATGTAGGTGAAAGCCGTGTAGAACAAGAAGGACAAGTTGGTAAGGAACGCATTCTTACATCTGTAAGCCCAGACGGAACTCGTGAAGAGAAACTCCGTGAAGTGCTTCAGGCTCCTGTTGACCGGGTTCTTCTAGTTGGAACTAGACGTGGTACAGCCCAACCACTTGATGGAGCTGCAGGTTTAGTTCATGAAAAACCAGAACTTCTAGTAGAAGAAGAGAACATTGATTTCCAAGTGCAAGAACGTAAAAACGATAAACTCCCACTAGGTCAAACCCGTGTTCTTCAAGAAGGTCAAAAAGGTGTTCGTGTCCACCTAGTAGAAGTCGAAAACGGTAAGCGTACACTGAAAGAAACCTTTGATAAGATAGTTGCGCAAGATCGTATCGTGGAAGTTGGAACTAAGCGAGGTACAGCTCAACCACTTGATGGTGTCAGAGATTTAGTTCATCACAAACCAGAACTACTAGTAGAAGAAGAGGAAGTTGATTTCCAAGTTAAAGAACGTAAGACTGACAAACTTTATGTGGGTGAAAGTCGTGTTCTTCAAGAAGGTCAAAAAGGTGTTCGTGTCCACCTAGTAGAAGTCGAAAACGGTAAGCGTACACTGAAAGAAACCTTTGATAAGATAGTTGCGCAAGATCGTATCGTGGAAGTTGGAACTAAGCGAGGTACAGCTCAACCACTTGATGGTGTCAGAGATTTAGTTCATCACAAACCAGAACTATTAGTAGAAGAAAAGGAAGTTGATTTCCAAGTTCAAGAACGTAAGACTGATAAACTTCCAGCAGGGCAAACTCGTGTAATCCAAGAAGGTCAAAAAGGCGTTCGTGTCCACCTAGTAGAAGTCGAAAACGGTAAGCGTACATTGAAAGAAACCTTTGATAAGGTAGCATCGCAAGATCGTATCGTTGAAGTCGGAACTGCTGTAGTGCAAGGAGAACCAAATCCACAAGTTTCTGTCCAGCCAGATGCGCACCAACCGGCTCAAACGGGAGGGCGCTCTCAAGAAGAAAAAGCGACACAAACTGAAAAAGATCACCTTCCAAATACAGGCAGTGAGTCTCATATGTCAGCTTTAGCAGCGGGCTTGGCTCTCTTGGGCTTAGGTGCAGGCCTTGCAGCTACTACTCGCAAAAAAGAAGATTAAGTTTAGTTACAAGCTAAACTGAACAGGAAAAGACCAGAGTAACACTCTGGTCTTTTTCGTCTGAGTTGTAATCGTAAACAAATGTTTAGAATAGTCAATCCCATTCCAAATGGATTTTGCCCAAAATTCATAAGGTGCCCTTCACGCTTATAAAAAGAGAGGTCGTGTTTGAAAATAATTGATAAATATGCTACAATAGTAGGCACTGGTAATTTTTATAAATGATTTTTTAATGAGAAAAATCGGATAAAATCCATTCAACTTTCGAAGGATCATGATCAGGTGAGAAAGCGTAAAATTCCTCACCCTTTAGGGATTTTGTTATGGAACTGATTTTTTAGATGTCAATTATGGTGACAAAATTGATATACTTATAAAAATTTTAAGGATTAACTAAATCCGTTTATGCATTTGATAGTGTTCAAATAGAAGAAATGGAAGAACAGGTGTTCTCACATGAAAATATTCAAGGATAGAAGAGAAGCTCCAAGTAGATTTACACTCATGAGGTGCTCCTATATTTCGTAGGCGAAATATCATGGTAAGCCAGTTAATCCTATCTTGTTTATCAGTGGGATGAGCCTGTTTTCTTGGGTTACCTTGCTATTATGATGGTGCATGAACATTACTAGAGAACGATCGCAAGATTTGCTAAATATAAAGAATAAAGGATGACAGATGAAACATTTCGGTCTTAAGAAACAGAAACGAACAAGTATTTTTTTCCGAAGAGCAATTTTTACAATTTTGATCATCGCGATCTATTTACTTGGTCGCCATATTTTACTTCCAGGATACAATGGCAATACAGGTTTTTCACAAATAAGTGAGCAAAATCCCTTGGCCTATTTGTATTCTTTAGCAGGAGTAGATGTCTCTCAGATTTCCATGTTTTCACTGGGATTAGGTCCATGGATTACGACCATGATTGTCTGGCAGGTTATCAATTTAAATAAAAGTTGGAATATCCAGTCCTGGTCATTGAAAAAAGCGGATTTTGTCCAAAAAATTCTCACTTTGATTTTTTCAGTGTTACAGGGGATAGCTGTTATGTACACAGCTCGTTCGGAAAATGGACGCTTTTTGCTTCTTGTAGATGATTGGATTTATAATATGGCTGTACTAGCAACTGTTGTAGCAGGAAGCTTTGTTATTATCTGGTTGGCTGGTTTGAATGTTAGCAAGGGAGTAGGTGGGCAGACAATTATTATTATTTCAGGAATTCTGCTACAATTTGCTAACCAATTAGTGGTATTGATAGGACAATCTGTTTTGTCTAAAGAAGGACTGGCCTTTCTAGTAGGTGCGGCGATCTCGTTTTTGATTTTGGGCTATATTGCCGTGGTCTGCGAGAGAGCTGAAATTCGTTTGCCTCTAAATCGAGTTATGTTAAGTAGTCGTTACTATGGCAAGTCTTACCTTCCTATCAAATTTCTTCCCTCTGGGGGAATGCCTATTATGTATGCCTCGAGTGTTATTATGTTGCTTCAGTTGGTATTAGACTGGTTTGGACATGGTTTTACGAAAAATTTTGGTAGTTTATTTGACTTTACAAAACCCTTAAGTTTGGCCTTTTATCTGCTGGCCATCTATCTTCTTGCAATTTTGTTTGCCTATATCAACTTGGAACCAGAAGAAACAGCGAAACGTTTACAACGTCAAGGAGAATACCTAGATTATATCCAGCCTGGGAAAGCAACTTTAAAAGTTTTGAAACATTATATTTCCTTACAGTCTAACGTAGGAGCACTCTACCTGATCGTTTTTATTGGTTTACCCTATTTCATTAATTTCTTCCTACCTCTTCCAAATTTGCTTTTGACTATACCAAGTACATTGATCATTTTAGTTAGTATGCTCTTACCTTTGCATGAAGAAATACGTATCTTGAGGATTGGGACTTACTACCACAAAGAATTAGAATTTAAAGGAGAATAGAGGGATATGTTTTACTTTGTACCATCTTGGTATAGACAAGATCGGAAATGGTATTCTACCACTCTGCCTTTCTATTACGTGTCTAAAAATATGATGTTTGATGATGCGGTGAATTTGCTGCGAATGTTTCAGCAATCAGGAGAGGCAAATACCACTCTGATTTTGAACTATTCACCACATATTCGAACCTTTCTTTATCAGCAAAGAATATTGCCAGAAACTGTATGGAATCTATTTGATACCATACAAGGCCTGACGGATGTATCTGTACGTAAAATTCGTCTGGAAGATATTAAATGGCCTCAAGGAGTAGAATTCTTCTATACTCCTTTTATGATTGAGGTATATTTAAATCAAGAGCACTATGCTAAAATTAACTTTTCACAAACAGGTAATTTCTTTGATATTACTTATTTTGAGGGTGGGCAGACAAATCATCAGTTAATTTTTGATGATCGTGGATTTGTTTCAAGTATCATCTATTTTGAAAATGATCAGCCTTACTACCAAGATTATTTAAATTTACAAGGTACATGGCAGTTTAGGGAATTTTTGGGCGCAGAAAATCATCAAGTACTTATCAACCCTGAGGCACAGGCTACATTTGCAAAAGAAGTTTACCAAGATATTGAAGAATTGATCAATGAAAAATTAGATCAGTATCTAACTTCTGCGCTAACGAAGGATGATACGATAGTGATTTCGTCAGATGTGCAGCACAATCACTTTTTCCAAAAGATTAAGGAAAATCATCATGTTATTTTATCTTTTTTTGGAGATCGCTATCCAATCACAAACCAAGAACAACTGTTAACGGATTTGACAGACACACCGTTCTTCGTTGTGGATAGTTTAAATAAAATTGAAACGATAGCAGCTAATGTGGATCTAGAACAGTTGCCGGGCTTTTATGAGATTCCGCCTTATGATACTCATCTAAACCTAGGGCATAGTCAAAGAAAAAAAGAGTTAATTGTTTACGTCAATTTCGACAATCTACCAGCAGATCAAATTCAATATGTGTTTACGACTTTGTTTGAAATGATGTTGAAAAATGAATGGATTGACTTGCTGGTCGGAACACAAAGTCAGGATTTTGGTCGAGAGGCCTATATAAAACAGGTACTAGAAAGCTATCTATCACTTAAGCCAGAATATGAACAAGACTTGATTTTTGTTGATAAAGAGAAAAGAGCGAGAGGTGAGAACCGAGTTCTTGATGATGAAGAGGAGATTGTTCGTGAACGGATTGATATTGAGACTATTCATAGCGACACAGATTTGATTAAAGTTCTGAAGTATGTTCGTATTATACTAGATTTGGGAACTCCAGCTGATGTGTTGACTCAAATCGCTGGCATTAGTGGAGGGATCCCTCAGGTTAACTTGTATAGTTCTTCTTATGTGAAGCATGGAGAAAATGGTTGGATTCTAGAGGATATTTCAGATTTTGAAGAGGCACTCTTATACTACCTCACAAACTTAGAACATTGGAATCAATCTCTAGTTCACTCAGTCAAGAAGATTGAACAGTATACAAGGGGTGAGATTGTCGATATGTGGAAAAATACCATAAAGGAATTAAAAGGAAATGAAAAAAATTAGTGTTTTGCAAATTGCTGATGAAAATTGGCAGGAGCAATATGAAATTCCTAGTAATATAAAATGGACATTTGTCAAACCAGAAGACATCGTTTCTTTATTGCCAGAAGATATCGGGATCTTAAATAGAGAGGCTGAGGCGGAAAACGGGAAAAAAAAGAAAAAGAAAAAAGTAGATAAACCGTTTGATGTCGTGTTGGTAGATACCGCTGAATATTTAGAGTATGTCACTATCTTGGATCAGAAAATTCAGGTTTACCGTATGTTCTATCATGAGCGTTGTCAAATCACTACAAAAACGCTGGAACGATTTCTTTTGCGCAAAAAAGCTGTGAAAACAAATTTTGAAAATCCAGAGCAGATGCTACATATATTTTCACGTGGTTTTTTCTCCAAGCAAAATGGAACGAAACTAAGTGTTAATCATCTAGTCGCTGCACCATCTTTTGAGGGTCAAATCAGTTATGAAGGGACAAACTACCTTCGTTTGTGTGGCCGATACGGTGAAGATTATCAGACTATTGCGACCTATCAACATAATGTTTTTCTGAGTGGGGAGATGCCCTTAGATCTGTGGCCTGAGTTCAGGGTTTCAGAAGGTTGTTCGATCCGCTACGTTGTTAAAGGTTTTCCTGCTGGAAATTCTCCTATGCAAGAATGGATTTATGATGAAACGAGTTTTGATCAGTCTCTGACGTTAGATGTAAATGATTCTTATTATTTGAGTATCAGCATTCAAGCAAAGGGACAAGGGATTGTAAAACTTGGTCCTTGCCACTATCGAGACTCCCATCTAGGTTATGGAGACTTGTTAGTTGGAGGAAAACGAATTAGCGACAAAAATCGAGAAGAGCTGATTTATTTTTTCCATCCAGGAGATTTGAAACCACCGTTGAACATCTATTTTTCAGGGTACCGTCCCGCAGAGGGATTTGAGGGATACTGGATGATGAATAATTTGGGATCGCCATTCTTACTGGTAGGGGATCCGCGTTCAGAGGGAGGCGCTTTCTATCTTGGATCGGAGGAGCTAGAACAAAAACTTCTCCAAGTGGTTCATAACTGCTTAGATGAACTTGGTTTTACGAAGGAACAACTGACCTTATCAGGTTTATCAATGGGAACTTTTGGCGCCCTTTACTATAGTTCTAAGTTGGAACCTCATGCCGTAATTGTCGGAAAACCTCTTGTTAACTTGGGAGATATGGCAGAAAATGAGTCAACTATTCGTCCGGGAGGATTTCCAACGTCACTGGATTTGGTGTATCGTACAATAGGGGAGTTATCAAGTGAAGCTACAGCTCAGCTTAACGAACGTTTTTGGACGGCTTTTGAGTCAGCTGATTTCTCAAAAACAAAATTCATTATCTCCTTTATGTATCAAGATGACTATGATATGTCTGCCTATCCTGATATGCTGGATGAGTTAGGACAGCGAGATTACCGCGTCAGCGTTATCAGTAAAGGGTTGACTGGACGACACAACGATGATACACAAGGTATTGTTGAATGGTTCTTTAATCAATATAAAACGCTATTAATGAATAGTTTTGAAAGGGAGTTTAAATCGTGAGATACAAGGAAGAAGTCTATTTTGCTTATTGGGATATCCAAAGCGTATCTCAGTATCTATACGGTTCATCTGTCAGACTGTTAGACGGTGGTCATGTTTTGTATGAAAACCAGTTCATGCCTTCGGGGACAGTTATTCATGAATGGCACTCACGGGCAAACTATCAGGCTTTACGCAATACGAGTCAGCTTCCTGAATTGAAACGTGGGCAAAACTATATCTTTGGCAGCCATATAGAAACCATCCCAGAAAATTCAACATACTTAAAAGTTGAATTTATGGATGCTCGAGATGAAGAAATTTCGAATCAAATCATTAAACAGGGAGAGAGAGTGAGCGTATGCGTTCCAGATAGCACACAATATTATAAGGTACAGTTAGTCAGCTCTGGCTGTCATCGCTTCCTGTTTGAAGGGATTTATGTTGCTGAGGAGCAGATAGCGGATTATACAGTGGATCGCTACTGGATATCTGATTTGCTTCATCAGGATTCCGAGAAAGAGACGATGTATGTTTGCTTTACTGAACCCGAACTCAATCGAACAGGTTTTATCCCAGAACATGTTCGTGAACATTTCTCAAATGTATTGATTGTTAATTCGTCTTATAGAGAAGCACTCCTATACATGGAGGAACATTTTTACGAAGTCTTGCTTGAAACGATTGAAGAATTAGCGCAAGAGCATCTTTTTGAAAAAGTGGCTTTTGTTGGTTACGGAGCGATTTCTAATATTGCGGCTTTGCATTACTCCAAACAATTTGGAAATTCATACGCTCTTGTGACGGATGAGTTTTTAAGTGAACTAGATTATCAACGCTTGCTGGAACGTTACCGTAATCGAGTAAATCCGCCTATTTTTAAAGAATTATTGCTGCAGCAATTTAATCCGACAAAAGTTAGAGAATATGCGAACTTGAAGACTAGACCACGTGAACTAGCAAACATTGAATATTTATTAGATAAGTCATTTTTACTTCAAGCGATTGACTTGGAGAAGATTGAAGAGTGGATGAGAGAGAATGAAAACTAAACGATTCAATTTGACCAACTCCTATAAACTAATGCGTTACAAAAAGATTTTGGAGAAGGTTAATAAACTATCTGATAGTTATGCAGCTATGTCAAATGAGAAACTGCAAGCTCAGACAAAATGGTTTAAAGAACGCCTTTCTGAAGGAGAAAGTTTGCAGTCCATCTTGCCGGAAGCGTATGCAACCATTCGTGAGGCAGCCAAACGTGTATTAGGATTATATCCTTATGATGTTCAGGTTTTAGGGGCCTTGGTTATGCAAGACAATCAGATTGCAGAAATGAGAACAGGGGAAGGAAAAACCTTGACAGCTATCCTTCCTTTATACCTAAATGCCTTGACGGAAAAAAGTACGATCTTAGTCACGGCCAATGAATATTTGGCAGCGCGTGATGCTAAACAAATGGCACCTGTTTTTCGATTTTTAGGAATGACAGTTGGAGTGGGAGTCTCGGAAGATCCGACAAAAAAACTTAAAATTCCTCAAAAACAACAAATCTATAAGAGTGATATTGTCTATACAACACATAGTGCGTTAGGGTTTGATTACCTGGAAGAAAACTTGGCGACATCTCAATCAAAGAAGTTTTTGCCAAAATTTTATTTTTGTTTGGTCGATGAAGTAGATGCAGCCTTGCTAGATAGTGCGCAGATGCCTCTAATCATTTCGGGTTCTCCCCGGGTTCAATCCAACCTCTTTCTTTCGTGTGATGAGTTTGTGAAAACTCTAAAAGAAGGGGAAGACTTTAATTTAGACTCCACTCGGACGTCTGTATGGTTGACGAGAAAAGGAGTAAAGGAAGCAGAGGTTTATTTCCGCGTTCAGAATGCCTATGATCCAGATAATTACCAGCTCATTCGCCAAATTAATCTAGCTTTGAGAGCCAACCACTTATTTGAAAAAGATCGTCAGTACACGGTGGATAATGGCGAAGTTAAACTGATGGATGAGGCGACAGGACGTCTCTTGGAAGGAAATAAACTCCAATCAGGACTGCACCAAGCACTAGAAGCCAGAGAACGTGTGAAAATCACATTGGAAACGCGTTCGATGGCCTCTATTACCTATCAAAATTTATTTAGAATGTTTCCAAAATTAGCAGGAATGACGGGTACTGGTAAAGTTTGTGAGGAGGAGTTCAGAGATGTTTACGACTTGGGAGTCGTAGTTGTTCCTACACGAAAACCCAATTTACGAATTGATTATCCAGATGAAATCTATCTCACGATTCCTCAAAAATTATATGCTTCGTTGGAGTATATCAAAAAATTACATGAAAAAGGCCAGCCAGTTTTAATTGCGACAGGATCGGTTGGAATGTCTGAGATTTATTCTATGCTCTTACTCCAAGAGGGAATCGCCCATAATGTGTTGAACGCCCATAATGCAGCGAAAGAGGCTGAGATGATCGCACTGGCTGGTAGACGTTCTGCAGTGACGGTAGCAACATCAATGGCAGGTCGTGGAACAGATATTATCTTGGAAGAAGGGGTTGCTGAGTTGGGTGGACTCGCTGTTGTTGGAACAGAGAGAATGTCCAGTGAGCGAGTGGATTTGCAGCTTCGTGGTCGTGCCGGACGACAAGGTGCTCCAGGATTGAGCAAATTCTTTATTTCTCTTGAGGATGATCTTATTTCCAAGTCTGGTAGCAAATGGATTAGTGAGTACTATCATAAAGAAATTGCAAAACCAGAGGAAAAACAAAAGATTCATTTGACCTCTCGTCGTATTAGATATGCGGTTGAAGAAGCTCAGAAGAATAGTGATAACGCGTCAGCGACTTCCAGACGTTCAACGGAACGATATGATGAAAGTATCCGTATTCAGCGACAGATTATCTACAATAAGCGTAATAAGCTCATCTCCCATCCAGACTTTGATTTGGCCTATTTCTTGTCTACCCTATCGGATGCGGTGGATATTTATACAAGTAAAACACCGTTTAAAGAGCGGGCGGATCTGTTTCGCTTTGTTTTGGATAACATTAGTTATTACTGTGAGGATATTCCAGATGATCTAGATGTTACGGATTTACGGCAAGTTAAAAAGTTTTTATCTGACCTCCTTGTTTCAGAGTACCAGCAGAAAAAAGATAAAATCAAGGACTCAGAGTTGTTCAATCAATTTCAACGAACTGTCGTTTTGAGAGCGATAGATGACTGTTGGGTTGAGCAGGTTGACTATTTACAGCAATTTCAAGGTTTGGTGTCTAGTCAAGGGTATGCCCAAAAAAATCCTGTCTTTGAGTTTCATAAAGAAGCTTTTAAATCATACAAAAGAATGAATGCAGATATAAATCTAAACATTATAAAAAATATGGCATTGAGTTACATTAATATTAAGCCTTCTGGGAAGTTAGAAGTTTTCTTTGGCTAATGCTTTGACAGATTCTGTTGTAGACTTTATAATGATGATATAACTGTATTTTTGGAGAAAATCATATTATGAGTAAAAATAATAACAAAGAGCTAAAGGGATTTAAACGTTTGATATCAAAGTTTAAGCAAAAGGGTGGGGAAGATAGCGATTACCGTAGCCCGGATGCAACTAAATCAAAGCCCGTTAGTCGAAAACTCAAAGAGCAAAAGGAAATTATTTTGAGTGCTAGTGAAGAACTTGAGTTACCAACAGAGTCAGTTTCTGTCATGGAAGCCTTAGAAGACTTTCAGGAAAGGAACAGTTTGGGGGTGGCTGACTTGATAAGGAATGTTAGTCAGAGTTTGTCAACTAGCGCTTTAGCTTCCCTCAGCCTTTCTGTCGCAGATTCGTACAGTGAGTCGTTTAGCCAAAGTATATCAGCAAAAGGACTCTCGCTTCGAGAGTCCATGTCTGAGAACTACTCATTAGCGGTCTCTTCTTCAGAATCTGAATTTGAGTCTCTTTCCTTGGTTGATAGTCTCTCTATTTCTGAGCATTTGACAGAGGAGTCCCTTTGTCAGGATACGGACGCATTCACTTTGAGTGAAAGTATTGCATACTCAGAGCCTCTTTCCTTGAATGAATCAGAACAAGCGAGTCAGAGTGTCTCCGAGTCCGAATTCTATAGCCTAAGCCAGAGTGAGTGGGAATCTGTTTCAGAATCCCAAAGCTACTCAGAGCAAGAGTGGTGGAGCTATTCCGAATCAGAACAAGCGAGTCAGAGTGTTTCTGAGTCTGAGTTCTATAGCC
>CAUULS010000006.1:0-92044 GCA_963546055.1 uncultured Streptococcus sp. | reverse complement strand
TCAAGGGCTATGACGCAGCTAGCGCCGTTGTCAACAAGGCCAATGTATCCTTCGTTGGTAAATGGGCCTTTGAAGCTAAGAAGTACCAAGCTACTTACCGCTTCGAGAGCGCAACGGCAGATAAAGCACTTCCAGCAGCCATCGTAGCATTGACCCCAAGTGACAGTGCAACATATGAGAATGGTAACTCTGTTTCAGCTCAACAACCAGCGCAAACCACTTACACAGATACTGTGAACGATGGCACATGGACCTTCAAGGGCTATGATGTGACTAGCGCCGTTGTCAACAAGGCCAATGTATCCTTCGTCGGAAAATGGACCTTTGAAGCTAACAAGTACCAAGCTACTTACAGCTTCGCAAGCGCAACATCAGGTAAATCCCTTCCAGCAGGTATCGCAACGCTGCTTCCAAGCGACAGTGCAACATATGAGAATGGTAACTCTGTTTCAGCTCAACAACCAGCGCAAACCACTTACACAGATACTGTGAACGATGGCACATGGACTTTCAAGGGCTATGACGCAGCTAGCGCCGTTGTCAACAAGGCTGATGTAGAGTTTGTAGGTAAATGGACCTTTGAAGCTAAGAAGTACCAAGCTACTTATCGCTTCGAGAGCGCAACGGCAGATAAAGCACTTCCAGCAGCTATCACCACTTTGACTCCAAGCGACAGTGATTTGTATGTGAATGGTGCCTCTGTTACCGCTCAGCAACCAGCGCAAGCGACCTACACAGATAGTGTGAACGACGGCACCTGGACCTTCAAGGGTTATGACGCAGGCAATGCAGTCGTTAACAAGGCTGATGTTAAGTTTGTAGGCAAATGGACCTTTGAAGCCAACAAGTACCAAGCTACTTACAGTTTCGCAAGCGCAACAGCAGGTAAGCAACTTCCGGCAGGTATCGCAACGCTGCTTCCAAGTGACAGCGCAACTTATGAGAATGGTGACTCTGTTTCCGCTAAGCAGCCATCACAAACCACTTACACAGATAGTGTGAACGATGGCACTTGGACCTTCAAGGGCTATGATACAGCTAGCGCTGTCGTGAACAAGGCTAATGTTAAGTTTGTCGGTAAATGGACCTTTGAAGCTAACAAGTACCAAGCTACTTACCGCTTCGAGAGCGCAACGGCAGATAAAGCACTTCCAGCAGGTATCGCAACGCTGCTTCCAAGTGACAGCGCAACTTATGTGAATGGTGACTCTGTTTCCGCTAAGCAGCCATCACAAACCACTTACACAGATAGTGTGAACGATGGCACATGGACTTTCAAGGGCTATGATACAGCTAGCACTGTTGTCAACAAGGCCAATGTATCCTTCGTCGGTAAATGGGAATTTGTAGCTAACAAGTACCAAGCTACTTATCGCTTCGAGAGCGCAACATCAGATAAAGCTCTTCCAGCAGGTATCGCAACGCTGCTTCCAAGCGACAGTGCAACATATGAGAATGGTGACTCTGTTTCCGCTCAACAACCAGCGCAAACGACCTACACAGATAGTGTGAATGACGGCACATGGACCTTCAAGGGCTATGATGTGACTAGCGTAGTTGTTAATAAGGCTAATGTATCCTTCGTCGGGAAATGGACCTTTGAAGCTAACAAGTACCAAGCTACTTATCGCTTCGAGAGCGCAACGGCAGGTAAGCAACTTCCAGCAGCCATCGCCGCATTGACCCCAAGCGACAGTGATTCGTATGTGAATGGTGACTCTGTTTCCGCTAAGCAACCAGCGCAAACGACCTACACAGATACAGTGAATGATGGCACATGGACCTTCAAAGGCTATGACGCAGACAATGCAGTCGTGAACAAGGCTAATGTTAGGTTTGTCGGTAAATGGGAATTTGTAGCTAACAAGTATCAAGCTACTTACAGTTTCGCAAGTGCAACAGCAGGTAAGCAACTTCCAGCAGGTATCGCAACGTTGCTTCCAAGCGACAGTGCAACATATGTGAATGGTGCCTCTGTTTCCGCTCAACAACCAGCGCAAACGACCTACACAGATAGTGTGAACGATGGCACTTGGACCTTCAAAGGCTATGACGCAGACAATGCAGTCGTGAACAAGTCTAATGTTAAGTTTGTAGGTAAATGGACCTTTGAAGCTAACAAGTATCAAGCTACTTACAGTTTCGCAAGTGCAACAGCAGGTAAGCAACTTCCAGCAGGTATCGCAACGCTGCTTCCAAGTGACAGTGATTCGTATGTGAATGGTAACTCTGTTTCCGCTCAACAACCAGCGCAAACGAGCTACACAGATAGTGTGAACGACGGCACTTGGACCTTCAAAGGCTACGATGCAGCTAGCGCTGTTGTCAACAAGGCCGATGTATCCTTCGTCGGTAAATGGGAATTTGTAGCTAACAAGTACCAAGCTACTTATCGCTTCGAGAGCGCAACATCAGGTAAAGCTCTTCCAGCAGGCATCACCGCTTTGACCCCAAGTGACAGCGCGACTTATGTGAATGGTGACCCTGTTTCCGCTAAGCAACCAGCGCAAACGACCTACACAGATAGTGTGAACGACGGCACTTGGGCCTTCAAGGGCTATGACGCGGACAATGCGGTCGTGAACAAGGCCAATATAACCTTCCTAGGTAAGTGGGAATTCAAGGCGAATCCGACAAATGCTGAAACTTATACGCCTCAAGTAACGGAAGAAACTATCAAGGTTAGACAAACACCTGACTTGACCGATAATGTGACGAACTTGTCAAGCCTTCCATCTGGCACTAAGGTAGTTGATATCACACCTGCAGGTCAAATTGACACAACAAAACCAGGAACTTACACAGGTAAAGTACGAGTTGATTATCCAGATGGTTCTTCTACTGAAGTTCCTGTACCAGTTACTGTTTTGTCTGCACCGGTAACTGAAACCTATACGGTGACTTACCGCTTCGAGAGTGCTACAGCAGACAACAACTTGCCAGCAGAAGTATTGAGCTTACTTCCACAAAGTGGAACATATACCACAAGTTCTTCTGCAGCGATTGCTTTCGTTCCAGAAGCACCAATGCCTCTAGAAGTTGCTGTTGCAAATGGTACATGGACATTCCTAGGTTATCAAGAAGTGGAAGAGGGAGCAAATCTAACCTTCATCGGCAAATGGACCTTTGAAGCTAAGCAAGCTCCTAGTCCGCAGCCAGAACCAGCACCACAGCCGCAACCGCAGCCACAGCCAGAACCAGCACCACAGCCGCAACCACAGCCGCAACCGCAGCCACAACCGGAACCAGCACCGCAACCAAATCCAGTTCCACCAGTGAACCCAGGGGGAGAGCAGGGAGATGATAATAACCAGGCAGATAGACATCAACCAGAACAACCAAGAAAACCTGAAGAGAATCCACCAGCTCAAAGTCCGGCAGGAGAAAAAGTAAAACAGGCTACATTGCCAAATACAGGTAGCACTGCACCACTTTCACTCACTGGGCTAATGACTAGCTCTCTTCTTGCAGGTCTAGGAGCATTACTTCTTGGTCGCAAGCGGAAAGATGATTAAGTACTGATTTTATCTAGGTATATCGACTTTTATAAGATTATTAAGCAGGTAGTTGACTGTTTGACAAATCTATCTGAGTCACAAGCTTTAAGGTTGAGAGAAGACCAATTTGGTCTTCTCTTTTTGTATTTTGGGTAGAAATCAAAATGTGTGATTTCAAGTCTAAGAGAGGTATTTGGAGAAATTGATAGCCTTGTGATAGGCCAGATGAGTTGGACTACTGAAAATGTTCAAAATATGGTATAATGGTTAAATGAATAGAATTGAGGATAATATGTCATTTACGAAATTTCAGTTTAAAAACTATATAGAAAAGGCTTTGGAGGAGTTGAAGTTTACAACTCCGACAGAGGTTCAAGATAAGTTGATTCCTATTGTCTTGGCAGGTCGTGACTTGGTCGGCGAGTCAAAAACAGGTTCAGGAAAGACTCATACTTTTTTGCTCCCCATTTTCCAGCAATTAGATGAAACTAGCGATAGTGTGCAAGCGGTAATCACTGCTCCAAGTCGTGAATTAGCTACTCAGATCTACCAAGCGGCTCGTCAGATTGCTGCCCACTCAGATGTGGAAGTTCGTGTGGTCAACTATGTCGGTGGTACGGATAAGGCTCGTCAGATTGATAAGCTCGCGAGCAATCAGCCCCATATTGTCGTCGGGACTCCAGGGCGTATCTATGATTTGGTTAAATCTGGTGATTTGGCCATTCACAAGGCCAAGACCTTTGTTGTCGATGAAGCCGATATGACCTTGGATATGGGCTTCTTGGAAACAGTCGATAAGATTGCAGGAAGTCTTCCAAAAGACTTGCAATTCATGGTCTTTTCAGCGACTATTCCACAAAAATTGCAGCCATTCTTGAAAAAATACTTGTCAAATCCTGTTATGGAGAAAATCAAGACCAAAACGGTTATTTCTGATACTATTGATAATTGGTTGATTTCGACCAAGGGACGTGACAAGAATGCTCAAATTTACCAGTTGACTCAAGTCATGCAACCTTATCTGGCTATGATTTTTGTTAATACCAAGACGCGTGCTGATGAATTGCATGCATACTTGACTGCTCAAGGGTTGAAGGTAGCAAAGATTCATGGAGATATTGCTCCTCGTGAGCGCAAGCGGATCATGAATCAGGTGAAAAATCTAGATTTTGAGTATATTGTCGCAACGGACTTGGCAGCGCGTGGAATTGATATTGAAGGTGTCAGTCATGTCATCAATGATGCCATTCCGCAAGACTTGTCCTTCTTTGTCCACCGTGTGGGACGTACTGGACGTAATGGTTTACCTGGTACAGCTATCACCCTTTACCAGCCAAGTGATGACTCGGATATCCGTGAGTTGGAAAAATTAGGGATCAAGTTTACTCCGAAGATGGTCAAAGACGGAGAGTTTCAAGATACCTATGACCGTGACCGTCGTGCCAACCGTGAAAAGAAGCAGGATAAGCTAGATATTGAAATGATTGGCTTGGTTAAAAAGAAAAAGAAAAAAGTCAAACCAGGCTATAAGAAGAAGATTCAATGGGCGGTGGATGAAAAACGTCGCAAAACCAAGCGTGCTGAAAATCGTGCTCGTGGCCGTGCCGAGCGTAAAGCTAAACGCCAAACATTTTAAAGACAAAAATGGAGCTGCATAGCTCCTTTTTCTAACTTCGTTTTATGAATTTTCAAAAATACTGCAAAAAATAGTAAAAAGTGGTATAATGATAAGGTTATATAGTCCCGATAAGATGGTAGAAATTTCTATCAGTACTTTGTAACTCTATAACAATATTTTTTAAGGGGGGACATTTTTATGTCAGAACGTAAATTATTCACGTCTGAATCTGTATCTGAGGGGCATCCGGATAAGATTGCAGACCAAATTTCAGATGCGATTTTGGATGCTATTTTAGCGAAGGATCCAGAGGCGCACGTTGCTGCTGAGACAGCTGTATATACTGGTTCTGTCCACGTTTTTGGTGAAATTTCTACAAATGCCTATGTGGATATCAACCGTGTGGTTCGTGATACCATTGCAGAGATTGGTTACACCAATACCGAGTATGGTTTTTCTGCGGAGACGGTGGGAGTCCATCCTTCACTTGTTGAGCAGTCACCAGATATTGCTCAAGGAGTTAATGAAGCCTTGGAAGTTCGTGGAAATGCAGATCAAGATCCACTGGACTTGATTGGAGCTGGTGACCAAGGTCTCATGTTTGGATTTGCTGTGGATGAGACAGAGGAACTCATGCCATTGCCAATCTCGCTTAGCCACAAACTGGTTCGTCGTTTGGCAGAACTTCGTAAATCTGGTGAAATCAGCTATCTTCGCCCAGATGCTAAATCCCAAGTTACAGTCGAGTATGATGAAAATGACCGTCCAGTGCGCGTGGACACAGTCGTGATTTCAACTCAGCACGATCCAGAAGTCAGCAATGAACAAATTCACAATGATGTGATTAACAAGGTTATCAAAGAGGTAATTCCAGCCTCTTACTTGGATGAGCAAACAAAGTTCTTCATCAATCCAACTGGTCGCTTTGTTATCGGTGGACCTCAAGGAGACTCAGGTTTGACTGGCCGTAAGATTATCGTGGATACTTATGGTGGCTACTCTCGTCACGGTGGTGGTGCCTTCTCTGGTAAGGATGCGACTAAGGTGGACCGTTCAGCCTCATATGCGGCTCGTTATATTGCCAAAAATATCGTTGCAGCAGGTTTGGCTAAGAAGGCAGAAGTTCAATTGGCTTATGCTATCGGTGTTGCCCAGCCTGTTTCTGTCCGTATTGATACCTTTGGTACAGGAACAGTAGCTGAAAGCAAACTTGAAAAAGCGGCTCGTCAAATCTTTGACCTTCGCCCTGCAGGAATTATCCATATGCTGGACCTTAAACGCCCAATTTATCGTCAAACAGCGGCTTATGGACACATGGGACGTACAGATATTGACCTTCCATGGGAACGTTTGGACAAGGTAGAGGCCTTGAAAGAAGCTGTGAAATAAAAATAAAAGATTGGTAGGGCCTACCAATCTTTTTTTGCAAAAGAAAACCAGCTTTTGGCTGGCTTTCTTATTTTGTAGGAATAGAAATTTCAATCAATTTATCTGAATAAAGCGTCTTGATATTGGCTTCATCGATATTATCTTTATCGATTTTGCGTTTCATGAAGAAATCTTGGATGGTTTCGATTTCTGGTTCACGAATAGCGCGGTGTTTGTTGGAAATGAGGATTTCATAGTGAAGCGGAGCTTGTGTGAAAATCACGTCGGTGTTTCCTGCGGAATAGACCTCAACAAGCGTTGCGTCGGTACTTTCTAGCTGACTTTTAACAAGTTGCGAGTGTGAATTAGTCGTGTTGATAAGCTTCATAATAGTTCCTCCGATTTTCTAACTCTATTATAGCACTTTTTGGATAAAATCGTGTATTTTAGTCAATTCCATGCTGGATTTTCCAAGCTTCAATTCCCCATTTGTGGCTACCACGTTTGAGTTTTTCTATTGCCTCGTCAATAGGAAACCAAGCAATATGATTAAAGTCTTCTAAAGGTTTTTGTACTTCTTGGAAAGAAATAGCTTCGTAGAGATAAGCTGGATTGTAGTAGTAGGTGTCACGGTGACGAGAGTAGAAATACTCATCAGCTTGTCCGAAATAGTTTCCGATTTCAGCTGTAAAGCCAAGTTCTTCGATTAGTTCTCTCTTTAGTGCTTCTTGATGGTCTTCGCCCGTTTCAATTTCTCCACCTGGCAAGAACCAAGCACCATTGGGAGCTTGAACTAAAACGATTTGTTTTTTTTCAGGATCAGGAATAACTGCGTAAACACCATAGCGAGGCTGGTAGGTCACATTCTCTTTTTTTTCACCAAAAGTTGGGTTTGCCATTGAACTGTCCTCATTCTCTAGTATCTTTATTATTATCATAATGGACGAGGGGCAAGCTGTCAAGAATTTACAGTTATTTTAGTAAAAAAAGGTGCAGAAAATGATAGACTTCCTGCACCTGTCAGATCGTTTTAATCTTCTTTTTCAGAAGCGATCTCTTCTGTTTTTTCAGTTTTTTTTGCAGATTTGATTTGAATCTTGCCATTACTTGTCATAACTGCCTTGAGGTCTTTTTCGCTTGGATTTTCAAGGTAGTAGTCTGTGATAGCATCCTCGATATGGTCTTGAATGGTACGACGGAGTGGGCGCGCCCCCATTTTTGGATCATAACCCAAGTCAACCAACTTTTCTTTGACTTTGTCTGTCACTTCGAGGTGGATGTTGTTGCTAGAGAGGCGTTTGTTAACATCCGCTAGCATGAGTTCGACGATTTGGAGAAGGTTGTCCTTGCTGAGAGCTTTGAACTCGATGATGCCGTCAAAACGGTTCATAAATTCTGGGCTAAAGAAATTGCCGAGTTCACCGAGGACAGAGTTAGTTCGCCCTTCACGAGCAGCTCCAAAACCAACACTGGCTTCGGCTTTACCAGTGCCGGCATTTGAAGTCATGATAATGATGGCATCCTTAAAGCTAACTGTACGTCCTTGCCCATCTGTCAAACGACCATCGTCTAAGACTTGAAGGAACATGTGCATGACATCAGGATGAGCTTTTTCCACTTCATCTAGAAGGATGAGAGAATAGGGATTACGGCGAACTTTTTCTGTTAATTGACCCGCTTCATCGTAGCCTACATAGCCTGGAGGGGCTCCGACCAATTTAGCCACGCTGTGTTTTTCCATGTATTCGCTCATATCAAAGCGAATCATGCTATCAGCTGAACCAAAAAGTTCAATGGCTAGTTGTTTGGAAAGTTCTGTCTTACCGACTCCAGTTGGTCCGACAAAGAGGAAACTTCCGATTGGACGGTTTGGAGTACCAAGTCCAACACGATTACGACGAATGGCTTTAGCAATCTTATCGACAGCCTCGTCTTGGCCAATGACATGAGCCTTGAGGTCTTCTGCAAGATGGATGAGCTGAGACTGTTCTTTTTCTTTTAGCTCCCCAACAGGGATATTGGTTTTCTGCTCGATGATGTGTTCAATCGTTTTCTCACTGATGATAGGAGTATCCTGATCGGTCACCTTGTTCTTTTGCATTTCCTTGTACTTGGCAATCTGATCACGGAAGTAGGCAGCTTTTTCAAAGTCTTCCTCTCGTGTAGCTTGAGCCTTGAGATTCTCAGCTTCAATCAAACGCTGGTCAATCACTTTGGGATCAACAAGGTTCAGCGTCAGATTCATCTTTGAGCCTGCTTCGTCCAAAAGATCAATAGCCTTGTCAGGTAAGAAACGGTCTTGAATGTAACGATTGGACAGATTAGCAGCTGCCTCGATAGCAACATCAGTATACTTGACGTGATGGTAGTCTTCGTATTTCTTTTGAATCCCTTTGAGGATGATAATGGTTTCTTCGACAGTTGGTTCATCTACCTTGACAGGCTGCATACGGCGCTCCAAAGCAGCATCTTTTTCAATGATGCGGTATTCATTGAGAGTAGTAGCACCGACCAATTGCAATTCACCACGGGCAAGGGCAGGTTTCAGGATATTTCCTGCATCCATATTGCCATCGCCAGCAGAGCCGGCACCGACAATTTCATGGATTTCATCGATAAAGAGAATGACGTCTTCACGTTTGCGAATCTCTTCCATGAGCTTTTGCATACGCTCTTCAAATTGGCCTCGGATACCTGTTCCTTGAACTAGACTGACCACATCCAAACGGATGACTTGCTTGCCTTGGAGTTTATGAGGAACATCACCATCAACGATTTTCTGAGCTAAACCTTCGACAACGGCTGTTTTACCAACACCTGGTTCACCGATGAGGACAGGATTGTTCTTGGTTCGACGGTTGAGGATTTCGATAACACGGATTATTTCTTCGTCACGACCGATAACAGGATCGACATTTCCACGACGGGCAATCTCAGTTATATTGATGCCGTACTCTTCCAAGAGTCCTTTTTCTTGACTAGGAGGAGGTGTTTGAGCGGGCCCGCGATTTTGGGAGCCATAACCACCATTGCCACCGTATCCGCCACCTGACTGGGTTGGAGGAATATTGTTATTAGAAGAAGGTCTAAAGTTATTCAAATCGTTAAAGAAGTCTCCAAAAGGATCAAAGTCACGATTGTTCAAGTCAGTCATTCCTTTAAAGAGGGTATTGTTTGGGTCCGTTTTGATAATTTTATAGCAATTTTGACAGAGATCAATTTGCTTTTGCTGTCCATTAATATTGGTATACAGATGAATTGTTGAGTCGTTAATTTTACAGTTTTGACAGAGCATACATCTACCTCATTTCATTCTTATCCTTGGCCTAAGAAAAAGGTCAAAAATAGTCAAAGTTTTATACTCTCATTATAGCATGATTAAGGTGTAAAGCAAGTAAAAAGATTGGGAAGTGGTCGTTTTTATTGGGAAGTGGTCGTTTTTATAAGAGAGATTCATGGAGAATCAAGCAACTTTGAAGGTAAGAAAAAATCCCATTTGTAGTGACAAAAAGGATTCTCATTCATAAGGGAGGAGTTCCCTCTGCTATTTTTATATTAGTAAAGGAGTTCGTAGATCTCCATTGCAATCAAGTCAATGCTATCAAAGGTATAAGTTTCACGAGCCTCTACATCGCGAAGGGTGAAGAGTGATCCGTTTTCTTCGTCGTGGCTGTAGGCAACTTCTGCAACAACAACACCCTCACGTTCAAAATTACGTTTTAGATTTCCGCCATCTTTTGTCATAGCTTCTAGGCGGTTGATGATTCTAACCAAATGTGATTCCATTATGATTCTCCTTCATTTCTTATCGTTACTATTTTACCATAAACCACGGGGACTTGACTAGAAAAAACTAAGATTTCTCGCTATTTCTCTTTTGCATAAAATTATTGGTGAAAACCAATGAAAAAATATTGTATTTTAATTCAAATTATGTTATAATCATACAATCTGATATTTAGAAAGCTGAATTTATATGAATTTTTCCTTTTTACCAAAGTATTTACCTTATTTTAATTATGGTGCTCTTGTCACTGTAGTGATTTCAATTCTGGTAGTCTTTTTCGGTACCATTCTAGGTGTCTTATTGGCCTTTGCTCAACGTTCACGTTTTAAACCTCTTGTCTGGTTTGCAAATGTTTATGTATGGATTTTCCGAGGAACACCGATGATGGTTCAGATCATGATTGCCTTTGCTCTTATGCATATCAATGCTCCGACTATCCAAGTGGGAATTTTAGGAGTTGATCTCTCTCGTTTGATTCCTGGTATTCTGATTATTTCTATGAATAGTGGAGCTTACGTTTCGGAAACTGTTCGTGCGGGGATCAATGCGGTTCCTAAAGGGCAGTTAGAGGCAGCTTATTCCTTGGGTATTCGTCCTAAAAATGCTATGCGTTATGTTATTTTGCCACAGGCAATTAAGAATATTCTGCCAGCATTGGGAAATGAATTTATCACCATTATCAAGGATAGTTCCCTCTTGTCAGCGATTGGGGTAATGGAGTTGTGGAATGGTGCAACGACAGTAGCAACAACAACTTATTTACCGTTGACTCCCCTTTTATTTGCAGCCTTTTACTACTTGATTATGACCTCTGTTTTGACAGTGGCTTTGAAGGCATTTGAAAATTACATTGGACAAGGAGACAAAAAATAATGACAGAAACCTTGATAAAAATCGAAGGCTTGCATAAGTCTTTTGGGAAAAACGAAGTTCTAAAAGGGATCAACCTTGAGATTAAACGAGGAGAAGTTGTGGTAATTATCGGTCCGTCAGGGAGCGGGAAATCAACCCTTCTTCGCTCGATGAATCTTCTCGAAGAAGCAAGTAAGGGAAAGGTCATCTTTGAAGGAGTCGATATTACGGATAAGAAGAATGACCTTTTTGCCATGCGCGAAAAGATGGGCATGGTATTCCAACAATTCAACCTTTTTCCTAATATGACGGTGATGGAAAATATTACTTTGTCCCCGATCAAAACTAAAGGTGAAAGCAAGGAAGTTGCGGAGAAGAGAGCGCAGGAACTATTAGAAAAAGTTGGCTTGCCAGATAAGGCGACGGCCTATCCACAGAGTTTGTCAGGTGGTCAGCAACAGCGGATTGCCATTGCACGTGGTTTGGCCATGGAACCAGATGTTTTACTTTTTGATGAACCGACTTCAGCCTTGGACCCTGAGATGGTTGGAGAAGTTCTAGCTGTTATGCAAGACCTTGCCAAGTCAGGGATGACCATGGTGATTGTGACTCATGAAATGGGCTTTGCCCGCGAGGTAGCAGACCGTGTTATCTTCATGGCAGATGGTGTTGTTGTCGAAGATGGAAGGCCAGAGGAAATTTTTGACCAAACCCAAGAACAACGGACCAAGGATTTTTTGAGTAAGGTTTTGTAAGAGCTCATTTTTAGAAGAAGTGGAGTAGAAATCATGGCATCCAGTAAGGAATATTTAGCCTTTATTCTCGATCAGTTTTCGGAGCTAGAGGAGATGAGTTATCGTCCTATGATGGGAGAGTATATCCTTTATTATCGTGGGAAGGTTATTGGGGGAATCTATGATAATCGTTTGTTACTGAAGCCTGTGAAGGTAGTCATGGATCAACTGGGACAGACTAGGCTTGAACGTCCTTATGAAGGAGCCAAGGAGATGATTTTGCTAGAAGCCCTTGAGGATAAGTCATTTCTAGCGAAACTAATCAAGGATATGTATGAAGTCTTACCGACTCCAAAAGTAAAAAAGAAAACATGATAGATTAATCTAATACAATTAGGCATAAAAGCTCGCTAAGAGCTTTTTCTTATAGTCTCAGACTATAAGGTCCATTAGTCAAGAAGTGTTAGAATGACAAGGTATTTTTTGATATAATAGAGTATATTTGATAGAAAAGAGAAGAAATATGGCACAGATTATTGATGGGAAGGCTCTTGCAGCTAAGTTACAAGGACAGTTGGCTGAAAAGACTGCCAAACTAAAAGAAGAAACAGGTCTAGTTCCAGGTTTGGTGGTGATTTTGGTGGGAGAAAATCCTGCTAGCCAAGTCTACGTCCGTAACAAGGAACGGTCAGCTCTTGCTGCTGGATTCCGTAGTGAAGTAGTGCGAGTTCCAGAAACTATTACACAAGAAGAATTGTTAGACTTGATTACCAAATATAATCAAGATCCAGCTTGGCATGGGATTTTGCTCCAGTTGCCTTTACCTAAACATATTGACGAAGAGGCCGTTTTATTAGCCATTGATCCTGAAAAGGATGTGGATGGTTTTCATCCGCTAAACATGGGACGCCTCTGGTCTGGGCATCCAGTTATGATTCCTTCAACTCCTGCTGGGATTATGGAGATGTTTCATGAGTATGGGATTGAGTTGGAAGGTAAAAATGCGGTCGTTATTGGTCGTTCAAATATCGTTGGGAAACCAATGGCTCAGCTTCTTTTAGACAAAAATGCTACTGTTACTTTAACTCATTCCCGTACAAAAGATCTAGCTCAAGTAGCATCGCAAGCGGATATTCTTGTCGTAGCTATCGGTCGTGCCAAGTTTGTGACTGCTGACTTTGTCAAACCAGATGCAGTTGTCATTGATGTAGGGATGAACCGCGATGAAAATGGCAAGCTTTGTGGAGATGTTGACTATGATGCCGTTGCACCATTTGCCAGTCACATCACACCCGTACCTGGTGGAGTCGGTCCTATGACCATTACCATGCTGATGGAGCAAACTTATGAAGCAGCACTGAGGACATTGGACAAGGACTAGGAAGATGAAATTCGTATTTGATCTGGATGGGACGCTGTCTTTTGACTATATGACCATAGATGAGGAGATTAAGCAGGTTCTTTTAAAAGCTAGCGATTATGGGCATGAGGTTGTATTTGCTTCAGCTCGCTCTTATCGGGATTGTTTGGGCTTGTTGGGTCCTGAACTCAGTCAGCGTTTGGTTATAGGTTTGAATGGTGGCGTAGCCTATTATCTGGGGAAAGCTATCTATGAAAGAAATCTCGATGCTAGAGTTTATCAGGCGCTAGTGGATTATTGCCAGACCTATAATCTCCCTTTCTTTGTGGACGATTGCTTTGACTATAGTGGTCAGATCGTGGAGAAGATTCCATTTATCTCTAGCGTGGATCCCCTAAAGGTAGCTCGTTATCAGAAACTCAAGGACTTGGGTACTCCGATTAAGGTTGTCGTTTATATGGGAGATCATGAGGATTTGCTTGATGACCTGCTTGGACAGTTAGAAAGACTGGGGCAGGCTCATCTGTCCTATCATGCGCATGAAAAGTGCCTTTATGTCAACCCCTTGGACACTCATAAGGCGACAACTGTCGAAAAGTTGTGTGGAGAGAACTTCATTGCTTTTGGAAATGACCAAAATGATATTGACCTGTTTAAAACGTCTCTTTATTCAGTCCAGATAGGAGATTTTGCTGGCCTTACTTCATATGCGGATGAAACGTTTGAGCTAAAAGGAGCTCCTTCTCCAGCAGTGGCAGCTAAAATCTTACAGACCTTTGTGGAGTTTAAGGGAAAATAGATAAAAGGAGGTATGAACCTCCTTTTGTAGTATAATGGAGTGAGGTGATTAGATGATTTTAAAAATTTATAATGGAGAATATAGTTTACAATGGGATGGAATATACTACTTAGCACTATTTGATTATCCAAATATTCAAGAGTGGGAATTAGAAAAAATTACTAAATTTATAGCTTACGAAAAACTTCATAAACGTCAAACAAGTATCGAGTGTGCTGATTCTTGTTTAAAAAAAGAGATTTTAGATTACATCTGTCAGTATCCCTTTCTTCCACCATTTACCCCTACAGATAAAAGAGTAGCTTCTACTTATGACCTACATAAGAGGTTAGTGACTTCAGACTACTGTAGTCATACTACGACTATAGATGCAGCGATTTCTATTTTTAAAACAGGTCAGCTCTTATCTGCTGTGAAAGCCTTTAGGCGAGATGCTGAGGAGTTGGTTTTGGATAGTCGAAATGCTGCATCGGATCCGAAAGATTATTTTGACTATGTCATGTTAGGGTGGTCAAATACAAGTTCTAGTTATCGATTGGCGATGGAGCGTTTATTAGGTCGAGCTCCCTCAGAGAAAGAATTACAAGATAAGTTTATTCCGGGAGTAAGTTTTCATTTTATCTATACAGATTTGATTAAAGTTCCTGGTTATATTTTTGATGGTTACCATGTTGCAAAAATTAAGGACATGCTTAATTTATTAAGTGAGTTGTATATTTGCATTATTCCAACTCATAATAAGTGCCAATTTGAAAATATTATTCCAACTAAAATACAAGATAGGGTGCATTATCTTGACTATGATGGAGAAGACTTAGAAGAGTGGACTAAGAAAGTCTATCAAGTTGTTTTAAAACAATCAGATAAAGGATAGTTGAGGAAAAAAGATGAAAGCGATTGATCAAACTTTACTAGAAAAAGTCATTATTGAACGTTCTCGTCACAGTCATAAGGGAGACTACGGTCGTCTGCTGTTACTGGGAGGAACCTATCCTTATGGGGGTGCTATCATCATGTCGGCCATTGCAGCAGTTAAAAGCGGGACTGGCTTGGTGACTGTTGGGACAGATAAGGAGAATATCCCAGCTCTGCACAGCCATTTACCTGAAGCCATGGCTTTTTCTCTAAAGGATAAAGCATTACTAAAGGAACAGATGGAGAAAGCAGAAGTTGTCTTGCTAGGTCCGGGTCTGCGAGAGGATGCATTCGGAGAAGAACTTGTAAGACGAGTCTTTGACAGTCTTAGAAAAGATCAGATTTTGCTTATAGATGGCGGTGCTTTGGGCATCTTAGCAAAAGGTCATTTGCCATTCCCATCTAGTCAGCTCATCCTAACTCCCCACCAAAAGGAATGGGAAAGATTGTCTGGTATAGTTCTTGACCATCAAAATATGGAGACGACTGCTAGGTCTCTTTCAGCTTTTCCTCAAGGAACGATTCTAGTCGAAAAAGGTCCAGCGACTCGTATCTGGCAAGCAGGCAAGCGTGAATACTATCAACTGGAGGTTGGAGGCCCCTATCAAGCAACTGGTGGGATGGGAGATACTCTGGCTGGAATGATTGCTGGTTTTGCAGGTCAGTTTCACCAAGCCAGTCTTTATGAGAGAGTGGTGGTAGCGACCCATCTTCACTCAGCCATTGCCCAAGAACTAGCTCAAGAACACTATCTTGTTTTGCCAACGGAAATTAGCAAGGCTCTTCCGAAAACAATGAAAACAATATCTCAAAAAGGCAACTGAAATCTTAATTGCCTTTTTATGTTTTTACAGTTGCTTTGTTTTTCTGGTAACATTTTCAAATACTTCAGAACCAAAAACCTACTGCTGAACTTGCGAGAAATTCTCACTTTTAAGATCTTGTTTTTTAATCAAACTGACAAGTGAAGCAAGATTGTTATCAAAGTTGAGGGGTGTCAAATCATGCTTTTTTTGATATAATTTTTAATGATGAATGCGAGAAATGATCGGTATGTGGTCGTTGATTTAGAGGCGACCAGCACCGGAAGCAAGGCAAAAATTATTCAAGTAGGCATTGTGGTGATTGAGAATGGCGAAATCGTCGATCAGTATGCGACCGATGTCAATCCCCATGAACCCTTGGATTCTCATATCAAAGAATTAACAGGTCTGACCGATCAGCGTTTGGCTGCGGCGCCAGAGTTTTCTCAGGTGGCCGGAAAAATTTTTGAATTGGTTAAGGACGGTATTTTTGTTGCGCACAATGTACAGTTTGACGCCAACCTTCTTGCAGAATTTCTCTTTTTTGAAGGATATGAATTGCGCACACCGCGGGTGGATACAGTTGAGCTTGCTCAAGTTCTGTATCCTCAGTTTGAAAAGTATAACTTAGGTATCCTTTGTCAAGAGTTGGGCATTGAGCTGGAACATGCCCATACTGCCCTGTCAGATGCTCAGGCAACAGCTGAACTCTTGCTTTACATGCGTCAAAAACTATTTGAGTTACCAAAAGGGCTCTTAGAAAGCTTGTTAAACCTTGCAGACAACCTTCTCTATGAAAGTTATTTGGTGATTGAGGAGGTCTATCAGCAACAATCGCTCTTATCTTCGCCAGACTTGATGGAGCTTCATGGGCTTTTTCTCAGAAAGGAAAGCAAAGCCTTAGTCCCACGAAAGTTATCCAAAGATTTTGCTAAAAACATTTCTTTATTAGGGCTGGAGGAGCGTTCGCAACAGCTAGATTTTGCGGAGAAGGTTGAGTACTTATTGAAAGAACACCAGACTTCCTTTATCCAAGCTCAAACGGGACTGGGCAAGACTTACGGCTATCTCCTTCCAGCTTTAAATTTGAAGAGTGAAGCAGGGATTTTAGTGAGCGTTCCGACCAAAATTCTTCAAAATCAGATCATGCAAGAAGAAGGTCAGCGGTTAAAAGAGGTTTTCCATCTGGAGATTCATAGTCTTAAGGGTCCTCAAAATTATTTAAAACTGGATGCCTTTCACCGAGTTCTCCATCGCCCTGAGTCCAATCGCCTTTTCACACGCTTTAAAATGCAACTGCTCATCTGGCTAACAGAGACAGAGACTGGTGACTTGGACGAAATCGGCCAACTTTATCGCTATCAGCATTTTCTACCTGAACTAGTCCACGATGGCAAGCTTTCAAAGAAAAGTTTATTTGCCACAGAGGATTTTTGGAAACGAGGGCAGGAAAAAGCCAAGACTAGTCGTGTTCTCTTGACAAATCATGCCTATCTGGTCACTCGTTTGGAGGACAATCCAGAGTTTGTCGACAACCGTTTGCTGATCTTAGATGAAGCTCAAAAAATGCTGTTAGCTCTTGAAAATCTAGCCCAGCAAGCTTATCGCCTTGAGGATCTTGTAACTCAAATTGAAAAGTCCTTGGAGACAGAAGAAGATTTGATTCAGAAACGCTTGCTTGAGAGTATAGGTTTTGAATGTCGTTACTTGATGGAGCAGTATCAGTCAGGACTTGAGAATGGAAAGTGGTTGGATTCTCTCGAACAGTTGCGCCAACATTTTTCAGAGTTAGCTCTCCCGGAGTACAGAGAAATTGCAAACTTTTTTACGTCGGATCGTGAATTTTGGTTTGCCCCAGCAGAGAAGTCTAGTAAGGATGTCCTGATTTGTTCAAGCAAAGAAGGTCGCTTTATACTAGCAGACTTATTGCCAGAAGATTGTCGGCTCCTAGGAGTATCTGCCACTCTTGAAATCAGCAATCGGGTTTCCTTAGCTGATTTACTGGGATTTCCAGATGCTCCACTTGTTAGGCTTGATGTAACAAAGCAGGAGCAACAAGAAGTCTTTCTAATCGATGACTTTCCTCTTGTGACAGAAGTTTCGCCTGTTGACTATGCTAGTGAAGTGGCTTCTGTTATCCGAAAGTTACAGGCCTTTCAAGAACCCTTATTGGTCTTGTTTACCTCAAAAGAAATGTTGCTGGCAGTTTCGGATCTGCTCGACCAACCGCATCTGGCTCAGTATAAAAATGGGGAACCAAGCCAACTGAAAAAACGTTTTGAAAAAGGTGAGCGCCAAGTCTTGCTTGGAACAGGTAGTTTCTGGGAAGGAGTTGATTTTTCAACCCATCCTTGTGTGATTCAAGTGATTCCGAGATTGCCTTTCCAAAATCCCCAAGAGCCTTTAACCAAAAAATTAAACCAAGAACTGCGTCAAGAAGGGAAAAATCCTTTCTATGATTATCAGTTGCCGATGGCGATCATTCGGCTAAAACAAGCTCTGGGCCGTACTGTTAGACGATCTGACCAAGGTTCGGTTGCTGTGCTTTTAGACAGCCGTGTCGTCAGCAAGCGCTATGGCAAACAAATCGCTCAGGTCTTGTCAAAAGAAAGAACTGTTCGGATCCTTGCTAGAGAACAGCTAGAGTCTGCAATAGCTGATTTTTTCCAATCCCGTCGTGATAAAATGAAAGAAAAATCCAAGAAAGAGAAAAGGTAAAAAAATATGAAACGTTCCTTCGACTCTCGAGTCGATTATAGCCTCCTCCTACCAGTGTTTTGTTTACTGGTGATTGGAGTAGTGGCCATTTATATAGCAGTTAGCCATGACTATCCCAATAATGTACTTCCGATTCTAGGTCAGCAAATCGCTTGGATTGCCCTAGGGCTTGTCATTGGGTTTGTCGTCATGTTCTTCAATACCGAGTTTTTATGGAAGGTGACTCCCTACCTTTATGGCTTAGGTCTAGTCTTGATGGTCCTACCTCTTGTTTTCTACAATCCGAGTTTGGTAGCTTCTACAGGTGCCAAGAACTGGGTATCGATTGGTGGAACGACACTCTTTCAACCATCTGAGTTCATGAAGATTTCCTATATTTTGATATTGGCTCGAGTCATTGTACAATTCACTCAAAAGCACAAGGAATGGCGACGAACCATCCCACTGGATTTCCTATTGATTGGTTGGATGATTGCCTTTACTATCCCAGTGCTGGTCCTTTTAGCCCTACAAAGTGACTTGGGGACTGCCTTGGTTTTTGTAGCTATTTTTGCAGGCATGGTTCTCCTTTCAGGGGTTTCGTGGAAGATTATCATTCCTGTTTTTGCGACAGGAGTGACTGCGGTTGCAGGCTTCATGGCCATCTTTATAAGCAAGGATGGACGTGCCTTCTTGCATCAGATTGGGATGCCAACTTACCAGATTAACCGTATTTTGGCCTGGCTCAATCCCTTTGACTTTGCGCAAACAACGACTTATCAACAGGCGCAGGGACAAATTGCGATTGGAAGTGGTGGCTTGTTTGGACAAGGTTTCAATGTGTCCAATCTCCTCATTCCAGTACGTGAAAGTGATATGATTTTTACCGTAATTGCTGAAGACTTTGGCTTCATTGGTTCGGTCTTTGTCGTTGCCCTGTACTTGCTTCTTATTTACCGGATGTTGAAGATTACGCTCAGGTCAAATAACCAGTTCTACACCTACATTTCGACTGGATTTATCATGATGTTGCTCTTCCATATCTTTGAAAATATCGGTGCTGTGACAGGCTTACTTCCTTTGACAGGGATTCCTCTGCCTTTCATTTCTCAAGGGGGCTCCGCAATTATTAGTAACCTCATCGGAGTCGGTCTCCTCTTGTCTATGAGTTACCAGACCAATCTAGCAGAAGAAAAGAGTGGAAAAATTCCATTCAAACGAAAAAAAGTCGTCCTAAAACAAATCAAATAAGGAGGCCACTATGGCAAAAGTAGCAGTTATCTTAGCAAATGGCTTTGAAGAAATCGAAGCCTTGACAGTAGTTGATGTCTTGCGTCGAGCAAACATTTCCTGTGATATGGTAGGATTTGAAGAGCAGGTGACAGGATCACATGGCATTCAGGTGAAAGCCGATCGTGTCTTTGATGGTGATTTATCCGACTATGACTTACTAGTCCTACCAGGTGGTATGCCTGGATCAGCAAATCTACGGGATAATCAAGCCCTCATTTCTGAGCTTCAAGCCTTTGACCAAATGGGAAAGAAAATTGCGGCTATCTGTGCAGCTCCAATCGCCCTCCATCAAGCAGGTGTCCTGAAAGACAAGCACTTCACCTGTTATGACGGTGTTCAGGAGAACATCACTGACGGGATTTACCAAAAGGAAACAGTGGTTGTGGATGGCAATCTAACAACCAGCCGAGGACCGTCAACCGCTCTTGCCTTTGCCTATGAGTTGGTAGCGCAGTTGGGAGGAGATGCTGAAAGTTTACGAGTCGGCATGCTCTATCGGGATGTCTTTGAAAATCAACAGTAAAACGAGAGCTAGACTCTCGTTTTTCACTTGGAAAAATCTAGGAAATCATCGCTTTTTTCATAAAAAAATGGTATAATGAAGGGTATGAAATATCACGACTACATATGGGATTTAGGTGGTACCCTATTGGATAATTACGAGACTTCTACGGCAGCCTTTGTAGAAACCTTGGCCCAATATGGAATTGAGCAAGAACACGACCGTGTTTACGAAGCCTTGAAGGTTTCGACAGCTTTTGCCATTGAGAAATTTGCCCCAGATATCGAGGATTTTTTAGAGAACTACAAAGAAAATGAAGCACGTGAGCTAGAGCACCCAGTTTTGTTTGAGGGAATTCCAGAGTTACTCAAAGACATCTCTGATAAGGGTGGACGCCATTTCTTAGTTTCTCATCGAAATGACCAAGTTTTGGAGCTTCTTTCTAAGACCCGGATAGTCAACTACTTCACAGAAGTAGTGACTGCCAGTTCAGGTTTTAAACGAAAACCAGATCCTGAGTCCATGATATATTTACGTGATAAATATCATATTACATCCGGTTTGGTCATCGGAGATAGAAACATTGATGTAGAAGCAGGTAAAGCTGCTGGCTTAGATGCCTATCTTTTTAATAACGTTGCAACATTGAGACGAGCAATAGACATGTAAGAAAAAGGAAAAAAATGACAGAAGAAATCAAAAACCAACAGGCACAGGATTATGATGCCAGTCAAATTCAAGTTTTGGAGGGGCTTGAAGCCGTTCGTATGCGCCCAGGTATGTATATTGGGTCGACTTCAAAAGAAGGTCTTCACCATCTAGTCTGGGAAATTGTTGATAACTCAATTGACGAAGCCTTAGCTGGATTTGCCAGTCACATCCAAGTCTTTATTGAGCCAGATAATTCCATCACCGTTGTGGACGACGGCCGTGGAATTCCTGTTGACATTCAGGAAAAGACAGGACGTCCCGCTGTTGAGACCGTCTTTACAGTCCTTCACGCTGGAGGAAAATTCGGCGGTGGCGGATACAAGGTTTCAGGTGGTCTCCATGGAGTAGGTTCTTCCGTAGTAAATGCCCTCTCAACGCAACTAGATGTTCATGTTCACAAAAACGGTAAGATTCATTACCAAGAATACCGTCGTGGTCATGTTGTTGCTGATCTTGAGGTTGTTGGAGATACGGATAAAACTGGAACAACAGTTCACTTCACACCAGATCCAGAGATTTTTACAGAAACAACGACTTTTGACTTTGACAAATTAAACAAACGTATTCAAGAACTAGCCTTTTTGAACCGAGGTCTTCGAATCTCAATAACAGATAAGCGTGAAGGTCTCGAACAAACCAAGCATTATCACTATGAAGGTGGAATTGCTAGCTACGTTGAATATATCAACGAGAATAAAGATGTGATCTTTGACAAACCAATCTATACAGATGGTGAAATGGAAGACATTACTGTTGAAGTAGCTATGCAGTACACAACTGGTTACCACGAAAACGTCATGAGTTTCGCTAATAATATTCATACCCATGAAGGTGGAACACATGAGCAAGGTTTCCGTACGGCTCTGACGCGTGTTATCAACGATTATGCCCGCAAAAATAAACTGCTAAAAGACAATGAAGACAACCTGACAGGGGAAGATGTTCGTGAAGGGTTGACTGCTGTGATCTCTGTCAAGCACCCTAATCCACAGTTTGAAGGACAAACCAAGACCAAACTGGGAAATAGCGAAGTAGTTAAGATCACCAATCGTCTCTTTAGCGATGCCTTCTCTGATTTTCTCATGGAGAATCCACAGATTGCCAAGCGCATCGTGGAAAAAGGAATTTTGGCTGCCAAGGCTCGTGTGGCTGCCAAGCGTGCGCGTGAAGTCACTCGCAAGAAATCTGGCTTGGAAATTTCCAATTTACCAGGAAAACTAGCAGACTGTTCTTCAAATAACCCTGCTGAAACCGAACTCTTCATCGTCGAAGGAGACTCAGCTGGTGGATCAGCTAAATCTGGTCGAAATCGTGAATTTCAGGCAATTCTTCCAATTCGCGGTAAGATTTTGAACGTTGAAAAAGCTAGCATGGATAAAATTCTAGCTAACGAAGAAATTCGAAGCCTTTTCACAGCCATGGGAACAGGCTTTGGAGCAGAATTTGATGTCACTAAGGCTCGTTACCAAAAACTCGTTTTGATGACCGATGCCGATGTTGACGGAGCCCACATTCGAACCCTCTTACTGACTCTGATTTACCGCTACATGAAACCAATTCTAGAAGCTGGCTATGTCTACATTGCCCAACCGCCAATCTACGGAGTAAAAGTTGGAAGTGAGATCAAAGAATACATCCAGCCTGGTGCAGATCAAGAAATTAAACTCCAAGAAGCCTTAGCACGTCACAGTGAAGGGCGTTCAAAACCAACCATCCAACGTTATAAAGGTTTGGGAGAAATGGATGACCACCAATTGTGGGAAACAACCATGGATCCAGAACATCGCTTGATGGCGCGTGTTTCGGTAGATGATGCTGCCGAAGCAGATAAGATCTTTGATATGTTGATGGGGGACCGAGTTGAACCTCGCCGTGAATTTATCGAAGAAAATGCCGTTTACAGCACCCTTGACGTCTAAAAAATGTGGGAAATAGTTCCCATGACCTAAAAAATATGATATAATCAATACGATTGTTTCTAGTATAAAAGGAGTTTGATATGTCTAATGGACAACTAATTTATCTAATGGTTGCGATTGCAGTCATTTTGATTCTGGCTTATGTAGCGGCAATCTTCCTACGTAAGCGTAATGTAAGTAGATTGACGGCCCTCGAAGAAAGAAAAGAAGAACTCTACAACCTTCCTGTAAATGATGAGGTTGAAGCGGTTAAAAACATGCATTTGATTGGTCAAAGTCAGGTAACCTTCCGTGAATGGAATCAAAAATGGGTTGATTTATCCCTTAACTCATTTGCTGATATTGAAAATAACCTGTTTGAGGCTGAAGGCTATAATAATTCTTTTCGCTTTTTCAAAGCGACTCACCAAATCGATCAAATCGAAAGTCAAATTGATTTAATTGAAGAAGACATTGCGGCGATTCGCAATGCGCTTTCAGAGCTTGAAAAACAAGAGTCTAAGAATAGCGGACGTGTTCTGCATGCTTTGGACTTATTTGAAAATCTGCAACATACCGTAGCAGAAAATTCGGAACAGTATGGTAAAGCCCTTCCTGAAATTGAGAAACAATTGGAAAATATCCAGTCAGAGTTTTCTCAATTTGTAACCTTGAACTCTTCAGGTGACCCAGTTGAAGCTGCAGCAATTCTTGATTCAACTGAAAATCATATTCTCGCTTTGACACATATCGTTGATCGTGTTCCATCTCTCGTGAAGACTTTGTCAACAGAACTTCCAGAACAATTGGAAGATTTGGAGGAAGGCTACCGTAAACTCTTGGATGCTAATTATCACTTCACTGAAACGGACATCGAGTCACGCTTCCAACTTTTACATGAATCCTTGAAAAATAATCAAGAAAACATCCGCCAGTTGGAATTGGATAATGCAGAGTATGAAAATACACAAATCCAAGAAGAGATTAATGCGCTCTACGATATCTTCACGCGTGAAATAGCTGCCCAAAAAGTCGTTGAAAGTCTCCTTTCAACGCTTCCAACCTATCTCAATCACTTGAAAGAAAATAATCAGGTTTTGGTTCAGGATCTTGAACGCTTAAATAAGACCTATCTTCTCCCAGAAAGTGATGGGAACCATGTCCGCCGTCTTCAAGCTGAATTGTCAGCTCTTGATACAGCAATCACAGAGGCAACTGAAGATCAGACAGAACCTACTCAGGCTTACTCTGTTCTTGAAGAACAGTTGGAAATGCTGCAAAGCAACCTTAAGGATATTGAAGATGAACAAGTTTCTGTTAGTGAACGCCTAGCTCAAATCGAAAAAGACGACATCAATGCTCGTCAGAAAGCCAATGTTTATGTGAATCGTTTGCATACCATTAAACGGTATATGGAAAAGAGAAACTTGCCGGGTATTCCTCAAAGTTTCTTGAAACTTTTCTTCACTGCAAGCCATAACACAGAAGATCTGATGGCAGAGTTAGAACAACCACAAGTGAATATTGAATCCGTTAAACGAATTCTTGAAATTGCGACCCATGACATGGAGGCTCTTGAAACAGAAACCTACAATATTGTTCAATATGCGACCTTGACGGAGCAACTCTTGCAGTATTCAAATCGTTACCGTTCATTTGATGAGCGTATACAGCAAGCTTTCAATGAAGCGCTTGAAATTTTTGAAAAAGAATTTGACTACAAGGCATCATTTGAGAAGATTTCTCAGGCCTTAGAAGTTGCAGAACCAGGAGTCACAAATCGCTTTGTTTCTTCTTATGAAAAAACACGTGAAGCGATTCGCTTCTAATACCCGAAAAGCTTAGATCATCTAGGCTTTTTATTATTTCTTTCAAAAATAGAAGAATATCGATTTATCATTGAAATTATAGTTCTGATTTGATATGATGGAGGTATGAAGAAAAATAGAGAGAAGCGTGCTTCCCACGATAAAAAGAGAAATGTATTACTTGTTTTAGTAGGTATTTTAAGTCTTGCTATGATCTGCCTGGGTGGTTTGATTGGTCACAAGATTTTGCAGAAACAATCCTATGAACAAAAAATTGAAGCCTTAAAAAACGAAAAAGACCAACAATTCAACGCAGGCAGCCAGAAAGACCATTTCCGAAAAGGTCAAGCTGAGGTAATTGCCTATTATCCTCTTCAAGGAGAGGAAGTCATTGCGCCTGTTAGAGAAAAAATCAACCAGGATATTAAAGAAAAGCTGGAAGATAAAGAAGATTTGGTCTTTTATTATACCGAGCAATTGGATCCTGTTTTAAAGGGAGTTATTGCTCGTAATATTAGTAAGCAAGTCTACGATTTGTCTGCAGCAAAGGTTGAAGAAAAAGAAAAGACGTCTTTAGGGAAAATTTTCTTGACAGAAGATGGTAAACTTTTTACTCTTAGTCAACTTTTCAAAGATGCGACCAAGGCTAAGGAACTCCTGCTGAGTCAAATCAAATCAACTCTAGAAGATAAGAAGCTCGACCAGACAAAAATTGATCAGGTTCTAAAAAACTTTACAGACCAAGATCTGGCATCATGGAGCTTTGATTATAAAGATAGTCAAATCATCCTTTATCCTGAGAATCCAGGGGAGACTCTGGAGGAAATTGCTCTACCGGTATCCAGTTTCTTTGATGTCATTGAGTCCTCTTATCTATTAGAAAAGGATGCTGAGCTCTACCAAGCTTACTTTGTACAAAAAAATAAAAAAGTTGTAGCCTTGACTTTTGATGATGGTCCAAATCCATCTACAACGACACAAGCTTTGGATACATTGGCTAAGTACAATGTAAAGGCGACCTTCTTTGTACTTGGTAAAAACATTGCTGGCAATGAAGATCTTCTGAAACGAATGAAATCAGAAGGACATGTTGTGGGAAACCATAGCTGGGATCATCCAGTTCTTTCAAAATTGACTCTTGAAGATGCTAAAAAGCAAATCACGGATACAGAAGATGCCTTGACCAAGGTTTTAGGATCGAGTTCTAAACTCATGCGTCCGCCTTATGGTGCCATTACTGATGATATCCGTAACAGTCTTGATTTGAGCTTTATCATGTGGAATGTGGATAGTTTGGACTGGAAGAGTAAGAATGAGACGGCCATTTTGACAGAGATTCAGCATCAGGTTCGTAATGGATCGATTGTTCTTATGCATGATATTCATGGCGCTACAGTTAATGCTCTTCCAAAGATTATAGAATATCTGAAAGACCAAGGTTATACATTTGTGACCGTTCCGGAATTGCTGAATTCTCGATTGAAAGCTCACGAAATGTATTATGACCGTGATCAATAATCGACAAAATCTAAAGGAGCAAGTGTTCTGGTAATCAGGCATTGTTTCTTTAGATTTTCTTCACATAGAAAGGAAAAACGATGAAAGCTTACACACTTAATAATGGAGTTTCAATTCCAGTTTTAGGATTTGGGACATGGAAAGCTGAAAATGGAGAAGTGGCCTACCAAGCCGTTTTAGACGCCTTGAAGGCTGGTTACAGCCATATCGATACTGCAGCTATCTACAAAAATGAGGAGAGTGTTGGTCGCGCTATTCGAGATAGCGGTATTCCACGTCAAGAAATCTTTGTAACGACCAAACTTTGGAATACAAATCACAGCTATGAAGAAACTCGCCAAGCTTTTGAGGAATCAATGGAAAAACTGGGATTAGACTATCTAGATTTGTACCTCATCCATTGGCCAAATCCAAAACCTTTAAGAGAAAATGACGCATGGAAAACCCGCAATGCTGAGGTCTGGAGAGCGATGGAGGACCTTTACCAAGAAGGCAAAATCCGTGCTATCGGAGTTAGTAATTTCCTTCCCAAGCATTTGGATGCTTTGCTAGAAACAGCAAGAATCATTCCAGCGGTCAATCAGGTGCGCTTGGCACCAGGAGTTTATCAAGAGGAAGTGGTTGACTACGGTAGAGAGAAAGGCATTCTCCTAGAGGCCTGGGGACCTTTTGGGCAAGGAGAATTGTTTGATAAGAAAGAAGTCCAAGAAATTGCTGCAAAGCATGGGAAATCAGTGGCTCAAATCGCCTTGGCTTGGAGTTTGGCAGAAGGCTTCTTACCACTACCTAAGTCCGTAACAGCCTCTCGCATCCAGAGTAATCTTGACTGTTTTGGAATTGAACTCAGCAAAGAAGAGCGAGAAATCTTAAAGACTATCTCGGTGACTTCTGGGGCACCACGTGTGGATGAGATGGATTTTTAGAAAGTAAGAAAAAGAATTGTAAATTTTGTACCTTTCTGATATAATATTCAACAGGAAAGAAAGTCTTATGGCGTTCTTCAAGCGAGCTTGGGATAGTGGGAGCCAAGTAGAACAAGGTAAGAAACTGGCACTTTCTGTCGTATTTTTTAAAAACAATGAAGTAATAAATTAGGGTGGAACCGCGTTTCTGACGCCCCTAGGTCACTTGACTTAGGAGTAAAGACACGGTTCTTTTTGTATCCAAAGTCGCAAGTAATTTATAAAAAAGGAGTAAACAATGTCTAAAAAATTGACTTTCCAGGAAATCATCCTTACTTTGCAACAATTTTGGAATGATCAAGGTTGTATGCTTATGCAGGCTTATGATAATGAAAAAGGTGCGGGAACCATGAGTCCTTACACTTTTCTTCGTGCTATTGGACCTGAGCCATGGAATGCGGCTTATGTAGAGCCATCACGTCGTCCTGCTGACGGTCGCTATGGGGAAAATCCTAACCGTCTTTACCAACACCACCAATTCCAAGTAGTGATGAAGCCTTCTCCATCAAATATTCAAGAACTTTACCTTGAGTCTTTGGAAAAATTGGGCATCAATCCTTTGGAACATGATATTCGTTTCGTTGAGGACAACTGGGAAAATCCATCGACTGGATCTGCAGGTCTCGGTTGGGAAGTTTGGCTTGATGGGATGGAAATCACTCAGTTCACTTATTTCCAACAAGTTGGTGGATTGGCAACAGGTCCTGTTACTGCGGAAGTTACCTATGGTTTGGAGCGCTTGGCTTCTTACATTCAAGAGGTTGACTCTGTCTATGATATCGAGTGGGCTGATGGTGTAAAATACGGAGAAATCTTCATCCAGCCTGAGTACGAGCACTCAAAATATTCATTTGAGATTTCAGACCAGGAAATGTTGCTTGAAAACTTTGATAAGTTTGAAAAAGAAGCTGGTCGTGCCTTAGAGGAAGGCTTGGTTCACCCTGCCTATGACTATGTTCTCAAATGTTCACATACCTTTAACTTACTTGACGCGCGTGGTGCCGTATCTGTAACCGAGCGTGCAGGCTATATCGCCCGTATCCGTAACTTGGCCCGTGTCGTAGCCAAAACCTTTGTCGCAGAACGCAAACGCCTAGGTTACCCACTTTTAGATGAAGCAACACGAGCTAAACTCTTAGCAGAAGACGCAGAATAGTGAGTAATACTGTGCTCTAAAATCGTTAGAGGCAAGTCGAAGACTTGCTAGAGGGATATGCACCGCTGTACTGTTATGTGGGGATTTTTGAAACCTTAGGTTCAAAAATCAGTCAGCTAAATCCATTTTGATGAGACTGTTGGAAATCTTGATCAATTTAGCATCAGATTTCCACACAGACTCACAAAGTTAGTTAGCGACGTCCCCAGTACCTAAGGTGCATATCAAAAAAGATTGAAGAAGATGTAAAGGAAAAAAACATGACAAAAAACTTATTAGTAGAACTCGGTCTTGAAGAGTTACCAGCCTATGTAGTAACTCCAAGTGAAAAACAACTAGGCGAAAAAATGGCAGCCTTCCTCAAGGAAAACCGTCTGTCTTTTGAAGCTATTCAGACATTCTCAACACCACGTCGTTTGGCTGTTCGTGTAACTGGTCTTGCAGACAAGCAATCTGATTTGACAGAAGATTTCAAGGGTCCAGCAAAGAAAATTGCCTTGGATGGTGATGGGAACTTCACCAAAGCAGCCCAAGGATTTGTCCGTGGAAAAGGTTTGACGGTTGAAGATATTGAATTCCGTGAAATCAAGGGTGAAGAGTATGTCTATGTTACCAAGGAAGAGGTTGGTCAACCAGTTGAATCTATCATTCCTGGTGTCGTGGATGTCTTGAAATCCCTAACTTTCCCTGTCAGCATGCACTGGGCAAACAACACCTTTGAATATATCCGCCCTGTACACACTTTGACAGTTCTCTTGGACGAACAAGAGTTTGACTTGGACTTCCTTGATATCAAGGGGGCACGTGTCAGTCGTGGTCATCGTTTCTTAGGACAAGAAACCAAGATTCAGTCAGCAGTGAGCTATGAAGAAGACCTTCGTGAACAGTTTGTAATCGCGGATCCACGTGAACGTGAGCAAATGATTGTTGACCAAATCAAAGCAATCGAGGCGAAGCATGGTGTACGTATCGAAATTGATGCGGACTTGCTTAATGAAGTCTTGAACTTGGTTGAATACCCAACTGCCTTCATGGGAAGTTTTGACGCAAAATACCTTGAAGTGCCAGAAGAAGTCTTGGTGACTTCAATGAAGGAACACCAACGCTACTTCGTTGTCCGTGATCAAGATGGAAAACTCTTGCCAAACTTCATTTCAGTCCGTAACGGAAACGCAGAGCATTTGGAAAATGTCATCAAAGGAAATGAAAAAGTCTTGGTAGCTCGCTTGGAAGACGGAGAATTCTTCTGGCGTGAAGATCAAAAATTGGTTATTTCTGACCTTGTTGAAAAATTAAACAACGTCACCTTCCACGAAAAGATTGGTTCCCTTCGTGAACACATGATTCGTTCTGGTCAGATTGCCATTCTCTTAGCAGAAAAAGCTGGTTTGTCAGTGGATGAAACAGTTGACCTTGCTCGTGCAGCAGCTATTTACAAGTTTGACTTGTTGACGGGGATGGTTGGTGAGTTTGATGAACTCCAAGGGATTATGGGTGAGAAATATGCCCTTCTTGCTGGGGAAACTCCAGCAGTTGCAGCTGCTATTCGTGAACACTACATGCCGACATCAGCTGAAGGAGAACTCCCTGAGAGCAAGGTTGGAGCCATTCTAGCCATTGCAGACAAATTGGATACGATTTTGAGTTTCTTCTCAGTAGGCTTGATTCCATCAGGTTCTAATGACCCTTATGCTCTTCGTCGTGCGACTCAAGGTGTTGTTCGTATCTTGGATGCCTTTGGTTGGCACATTGCCATGGATGAGCTCATTGATAGCCTTTATGCTTTGAAATTCGACAGCTTGACTTATGAAAACAAAGCAGAGGTCATGGACTTTATCAAGGCTCGTGTCGATAAGATGATGGGTTCTACTCCAAAAGACATTAAGGAAGCAGTCCTTGCAAGTTCGAATTTTGTCGTGGCGGATATGTTGGAAGCTGCAAGTGCTCTCGTAGAAGCAAGCAAGAAAGAAGATTTCAAATCGTCTGTTGAATCCCTCTCACGTGCCTTTAACTTGGCTGAGAAGGCAGAAGGTTCTGACATGGTTGATCCGGCCCTCTTTGAGAATGAGGAAGAAAAAGCTTTGGCGGAGGCAGTAGAATCATTAGTTTTATCAGGAACTGCAAGCCAGCAATTAGAACAACTCTTTGCGCTCAGTCCAATTATTGATGCTTTCTTTGAAAATACCATGGTAATGGCTGAAGATCAGACTGTCCGTCAAAATCGTTTGGCCATCTTGTCACAACTAACCAAGAAAGCAGCTAAGCTCGCTCGTTTTAACCAAATCAATACTAAATAAACTCAGTCAAACGGACTGTATCTTATCACAAAGGAGAAAAAATGGATCCGAAAAAAATCGCTCGTATCAACGAGCTTGCCAAAAAGAAAAAAACAGAAGGTTTAACCTCTGCTGAAAAAGTGGAACAAGCTAAACTTCGTGAGGAATACATCGAAGGCTATCGTCGTTCTGTTCGTCACCACATTGAAGGAATTAAAATTGTGGACGAAGAAGGCAACGACGTTACACCAGAAAAACTACGTCAAGTACAACGTGAAAAAGGCTTGCACGGCCGTAGTTTAGATGATCCTAACTCATAAAATGAAAGAGGTTTGTAGATGATTTACAAGCCTCTTTTCTGTTGTAATAAAAAAGGAGCCATTTGGCTCCTTTTTGGTTTCTTAGTTGCTTGCGCCAGAAGTAGCGTCTGCGCCACCACCGTGGCCTCCAGCGTCACCTGAATCAGAAGCGCCAGAAGTAGCATCAGCATCTCCATGTCCTCCAGCAGCAGGAGCAAATGGTCCGCTACCACCTACCAAACGTTGACCAGTTTCTTTTAGGTACCAGTCAAGCCATGGTTGGAAGTTAAAGACAATTTCATTGATTCCAGCGTATGATCCATCAGGATAGTACATTGCTTGGTAGTTGTGAGTGTTGATAACGCCAGCAGGAGAACCTGGAACGATCGTACGGACGTATTCTTGGTTTCCATTGCGAAGTGTTCCGATGACCCACTCTACATTCTTCATGCGTGCTGGTGGAAGAGAATTGTGAACAGTCGACATACGGTTACCTGATTGAGGTGGTACACGTTTGGCAAACATGGTGTCTGGATCTTGGTGAGCGTTGTTGTAGTAGAGGAATTGGTTGTTATCGTCAGCGTATGTCAATTCAAATGGCATAGCTTTCAAGAACATATCAATCTGGTTAACAGTTAAGATACCATGGTCGAGTTTGACATAAGTATCACCAGAAACTGCGCCAGTGATTGCTGCAACTTTTTCTACCCATTCTGGATCGTCAGGGTCAACTTCTGTAATGGTTGTAGCAATTGGTCTTCCACAATCCAAATCTTCTGGTTCGATAGGTTTTGGTTTTTTCAATTTCGAAACGACTCCTACATATTTAACAAAGTTATCTAAACAAGTTTCAAGGAATTTAACAGTTCCTTCGTTAGTGATGTTTCCATTGTTATCAAAAGCTTCTTTGGCTTTACCAAGAAGGAATTCGTTACCTGGAAGCGTGTAGGCATTGACACCTGGAGCGTCAAGAATCTTACGAAGGTGAACTTGGGCACGTGATGTTCCTTGGTCATAGTATGATGCACCCACAATCATAACAGGCTTGTTTTCAAATGGATGAACTTCGTATGAAAGCCATTCAAGTACAGATTTGAGAGAAGCTGAGATAGTGTGATTGTGCTCAGGAGTCGCGATGATGACACCATCAGCACGTGTAATCTTGTTATACAAGAAGCGCAATTGGAAACTTTCGTCCCATTTTTCGTCTTGGTTAAACATTGGAACTTCGTCGATTTCAAGAACTTCTAATTCAAATTTGAATTTGAAATTGCGACGGATAAATTCCAAGAGTTTGCGGTTATATGATTGATCGTAGTTTGATCCAACAAGTCCAACAAATTTCATTCTTTCGGTCTCCTATCTTACAAATTTTCCCAGTCGAATTCTTCAGCATCTTTGCGAAGCAATTCTTGTGCATTGCGCAATTTCTCAGTAATCTTCACAAAGATACGGAAGTCATCAAAGATGGCATCCAATTTCTTGATAACATCAAGGTCAACCAAGTCACCACTTGGGTTAAATGCTTGAAGAGAGTGAGAAAGCAAGAATTCATCTGGTAGAACATTTGCCTTAATTTCAGGAGCGTTCAAGATTTGACGAAGTTGCAATTGGGCACGAGATGAACCGAGAGTGCCGTAAGAGGCACCAGTGATCATGATTGGTTTGTTCAAAAGTGGGTAGATACCATAAGATAGCCAAGCAAGAGCGCTCATCAAAACTGCAGGGATAGAGTGATCGTACTCAGGAGTACCGATAATGACACCATCAGATGCTTCGATTTTAGCAGCAATTTCAAGAATTTCAGCAGGAAGAAGTTTATCCGCTGGTTTGTTGAAAACAGGAATATCCTTGATTTCAACGAGTTCAATTTCAGCTTTATCAGCAAAGTGTTTTTGCATGTATTGGAGCAATTGGCGGTTTGTAGAACGTTTAGAGTTCGTTCCAACAATGGCAATAAGTTTTAGCATGAGATTTCCTTTCTCTTTTTACATAATACAATTTTGAAGGCCTGAAGAACAAGCAAGGCGTCCCTCTTTGTCGATGAGGATGGCTTCGATACCATCTAAACTTTCGACTTGCCAGAGGATAGAAGCGCTACGTTCTCCGAATAGGCGGGTTGTCCAAATCTCACCATCAACGGATTTTTCAGAGATAATCGTTAGGCTAGCGAGGTCTGTTTCGACAGGGAATCCTGTCTCACTATCAAAAATATGGTGATAGTCTTTTCCGTCTATTGTCAGGTGGCGTTCATAGATACCTGAAGTGACGACGGATTTGTTAGAAGCAGGAATGGTTAGGAGATGATTGCCACGAGGATTTCGCGGATCTTGAATACCAATTTGCCAGGCTTTCCCTTCTTTGGCTTGATTGTTCCCGATGGTAAGGATATTTCCTCCGAGATTGATCAAGGCAGAAGTGACTCCGTGTGCTTTTAAATACTGAGCAACCTTATCTGCACTATAGCCTTTAGCTAAGCAACCTAAATCAAGCTTCATTCCCTTTTTCTCTAAAAGTATAGTAGAGTTAGCGGGATCTAACTTGATAAAATGAGGGTCAACTAGAGGCAAGACAGCTTCGATTTCGTTTAGCTCTGGGAGTCGGGCATCTGAAAAGCCGATTCGCCAAGTTTGAATCAAGGGGCCAATACTGATATTGAGGTGGCTAGATGGAGCTAGGCTGTGTTCTAATCCAAGAGCTACCAGTTCAAACAGGTCAGGATGAACCTTAACAGGTGCGATTCCAGCCTGGTAGTTGATTTCCATCAGTTCGGATTCTTGGCTATTAGCGTTGAAGCGGTATTCGAGCTCCTTGAGCAAGTCAAAGGCTCCTTGAAGCAGACAATCGGCCTGTTCATCTACTAATGAAATGGTGATAGTTGTTCCCATTAGCCGTTCAGAACGTGAACGAAGAGGCAAGCTACCAACTCCTTTCTTCTTGTAGGAAATCATTCAAGATAAGTTAGATTAATAGAAAATTTAACCCCTTACATTTTCTTTCCATGTATCTAGCATACCATAAAGTCAGCGTTTTCACAAATAAATTTTAACAAAAGTCAAGAAATATGCTTAAAATTAGTATGAAAACGATGGAAAAATTAGATTTATCAATGTTAAGTGTATTTTTTTCTGAAAATAAGAGAATTCTAAGCAAATACCTTGTAAACGCTAACAGTAAATGATATACTAGGAGAGTAAATTAAATTTTAAAGGTGGAATTATTCTATGAGTAAAATCGTTGTAGTTGGTGCTAACCACGCTGGTACAGCATGTATCAACACTATGTTGGACAACTTTGGACATGAAAATGAAATCGTTGTATTTGACCAAAACTCAAATATTTCATTCCTAGGTTGTGGAATGGCGCTTTGGATCGGGGAACAAATTGATGGCCCAGAAGGTCTCTTCTACTCTGATAAAGAAAAATTGGAAGCAAAAGGTGCTAAAGTTTACATGAACTCACCAGTTCTTTCAATTGACTACGATAATAAAGTTGTGACTGCAGAAGTTGAAGGTCAAGAACACAAAGAATCTTACGACAAATTGATCTTTGCGACTGGTTCAACTCCAATCTTGCCTCCAATCGAAGGTGTTGAAATCGTTAAGGGTAACCGCGAATTCAAAGCGACCCTTGAAAATGTTCAATTTGTTAAGTTGTACCAAAACGCTGAAGAAGTTATTGAGAAACTTGAAGACAAGAGCAAACACCTTGAGCGCATTGCCGTTGTTGGTGGTGGTTACATCGGTGTAGAACTTGCTGAAGCTTTCGAACGTCTAGGAAAAGAAGTGGTTCTTGTAGATATCGTAGACACTGTTTTGAACGGATACTACGACAAAGACTTCACTCAAATGATGGCAAAGAACTTGGAAGATCATAACATCCGCTTGGCGCTTGGTCAAACAGTAAAAGCAATCCAAGGTGATGGCAAAGTTGAACGCTTGGTAACGGACAAAGAAACATTTGATGTGGATATGGTGGTTCTTGCAGTTGGTTTCCGTCCTAACACAGCTCTTGCTGATGGTAAGATTGAACTCTTCCGCAACGGTGCCTTCCTTGTAGATAAGAAACAAGAAACATCTATTCCAGGTGTATACGCTGTTGGTGACTGTGCAACTGTTTATGACAACGCTCGTAAAGACACTAGCTACATCGCGCTTGCTTCAAACGCTGTTCGTACTGGTATCGTTGGTGCTTACAATGCTTGTGGACATGAATTGGAAGGAATCGGTGTACAAGGATCAAACGGTATCTCTATCTACGGTCTTCACATGGTTTCAACTGGTTTGACTCTTGAGAAAGCAAAAGCTGCTGGTTATAACGCAACTGAAACTGGCTTTAACGATCTTCAAAAACCTGAATTTATCAAACATGACAACCACGAAGTTGCTATCAAGATTGTCTTTGACAAAGACAGCCGTGAAATTCTTGGCGCTCAAATGGTATCACGTGATTCAGCTATCAGTATGGGAATCCATATGTTCTCACTTGCTATCCAAGAGCATGTGACAATTGATAAATTGGCCTTGACAGACCTATTCTTCTTGCCACACTTTAACAAACCATATAACTACATCACAATGGCTGCACTTACAGCTGAAAAATAATAGAATTGTTATTTGAATATGAAAACAAAAAGTTGAGAAAATTTTCTCAACTTTTTTACATGTAATAAACAATGGCGATGTATTGGAGTGCGGACGCAGCTAAGATAAAGAGATGCCAGATCATGTGAAAATAAGGTTTTTTCTTAGCGTAAAATCCAGCTCCAACTGTATAACAGAGTCCGCCAGTTACCATGAGACTCCAGAAAATTGGCGTTGTTTGGCTGATAATGGCAGGGATGATAGCTAGAACCAACCAGCCCATAATCAGGTAAAGGGCAAGGCTGAATTTCTCATTGACCTTTTTAGCAAAGATTTTATAGAGGATACCGAAAATGGTCGTACCCCACTGAATGGCAATAATCAGATAGCCAAACCAGTTATTCATCAAAGTCAAGACGACGGGCGTATAAGAGCCTGCGATAGCCACATAAATCATAGAATGGTCGATGATTCGCAAGACGTATTTGTGGGTCGAACCATAGGCCATAGAGTGGTAAATGGTTGACGAGAGGAACATGAGAAATAGACTGATAACAAAGATAGAAACGCCAAAAGACGATAAAAATCCATGTGCTTCATAACTATAGGTGGATGAAATAGGGAGTAGGATGAGCATGATGACGGCACCCACAGCATGGGTTACGCTATTGGCGATTTCTTCTCCAAAACTGAGTTTTTTACTGAGCTTTAGACTGGTATTCATTGGATTTCCTCCTCTTCTTTGCTAAGGATTAAGTCTAGAGTTTGATGATAGAGTTTAACCGTTTGGCAGCTGGTTTGGATAATAGGATTTTCTGGATCGATTCCTTGGTTCATGTAGTCCACAAAAGCATCGTAGAGCTGGTCTGAGCTTGCATAAGTGTGCAGAGTATTAAGTGTCTGAGCGATTTCTTGGATTGAAAAGACAGATTTGAGAGTGGTGATGGCAATCAAACGGGCAATCTGTTTGCGTTGGTATTTCTTCTTGTCAGGCTTTGTCAGGTAACCATGTTTGACATAGTTATTGACCATGGATGCGGTCAGGCCCTTTTCTTTATCTGGAGAAATGGGGGCGCAGACTTGATTGACATAAAGCAAAACCTGATCCAGATAGAGGTCAATGTTTGGAATTTCTTCCCATTTTGGGTAGGAAAAAATAGAATTCATTTCCAACTCCTTTTTATCTAGTTTTGATAACTAGATTATAAAATAATAAAAAACAAAAGTCAAGTTTCAACTGCTTGTAGAAAGCCCTAAATTATGCTATGATGAGAGAAAATAGTTAGAAATGAGGGGAAAAGATGGAGATTCGCTTAGCTTTTCCAAACGAAGTAGATGCGATTATGCAGGTGATGGAGGATGTCAAAAAATGCTTAGCCAAGTCTGGTAGTGACCAGTGGCAAAATGGCTATCCAAATACCGACATCATTATTGATGATATCATCTCAGGTCAAGCCTATGTAGCCTTGGAAGAAGGAGAACTGCTAGCTTATGCTGCTGTGACCAAGAGCCCAGAGGAAGCCTATGAAGCGATTTATGAAGGGAATTGGCAAGGGAGAGAATCAGAATATCTGGTCTTTCACCGTATCGCTGTGGCAGCAGATGTCCAAGGGCAAGGAGTTGCTCAGACTTTCCTAGAGGGCTTGATTGAAGGATTTGATTACCTAGATTTTCGTTCAGATACGCATGCAGAAAACAAGGTCATGCAGCATATCTTTGAAAAACTTGGATTTAGTCAGGTCGGAAAAGTTCCAGTTGATGGGGAACGCTTGGCCTATCAGAAATTAAAAAAATGAAGCAAAAAAAGTACGTAAAAATGCTCTACTCGTCGCCAATTGGAACCTTGTCCTTGGTTGCAGACGAGCAATATCTTTATGGAATTTGGGTGCAGGACCAAAGTCATTTTGAGAGAGGCGTCAATACGCATAGGATGGAAATCGTTAAGGGTCATCCTGTTCTTGACCAGGTTATTTCCTATTTAGATGCTTATTTCGATGGGGAGGATCAAGACTTATCTCTCTTGCCCTTGGCTCCCATTGGGACGGATTTTGAAAAGCGGGTGTGGACCTACTTACAGAGCATTCCTTATGGGCAAATAGTGACTTACGGTCAAATAGCTCAAGAATTGCAGGTGCCCTCTGCCCAAGCGATTGGCGGAGCAGTGGGGCGTAATCCCTGGTCCATCCTCGTCCCCTGTCACCGTGTGCTAGGGTCAGGAAATCGTCTGACAGGCTATGCTTCGGGAGTCGAAAAGAAAGCCTGGCTCTTGCATCATGAAGGTGCGGTTTTTCAAGAAAATAAAGAATAGAAAGAAAAGAAGATGCTAGAATTTATCGAATACCCAAAATGTTCAACTTGTAAGAAAGCAAAAAATGAACTAGACCAACTCGGACTTGGCTACCAAGACGTCCATATTGTAGAAGAAACACCAAGTGAAGAAGTGATTTTGAACTGGTTGGAAACTTCTGGTTTTGAAGTGAAACAATTTTTCAATACCAGCGGGATTAAATACCGTGAACTGGGCTTGAAAGATAAGGTGGGAAGCTTGTCAAAACAAGAAGCAGCTAAGCTTCTGGCTAGTGATGGCATGTTATTGAAACGTCCAATTTTGGTGGAGAATGGTGCTGTTAAACAAATCGGCTATAGAAAAAGCTATGAGGACTTAGGTTTGAGATAGTTTTTATCTATCTCCTTGATAGGTAAAATATATAGCCTCCCTGTTTTAAAGTGTGATAAACTAGAAGATAGACAAAGTCTGATCAGCCCGTAGCAAATAATTTGCTTGCGAGCAGAAGTATGGTAGAATGAATCATTATCAGGAGAGGATGTTTTTATGACTGTTACAACATTTTTAGCGTCAGATTGGTACCAAAGTTTGATGCAATTCATTCCGGATGGCAAGCTCTTTAGTTTGCGTTCGGTTTTTGATGGGATTCCAAGGATTGTCCAACAACTGCCTACAACCTTGATGTTGACTCTTGGAGGTGCGATTTTTGGTTTGGCGCTGGCCTTGGTTTTTGCCATTGTTAAAATCAATCGCGTTAAGATTTTATATCCCTTGCAGGCCTTTTTTGTCAGCTTTTTAAAAGGGACACCGATTTTGGTTCAGCTCATGTTGACCTACTACGGGATTCCACTTGCACTGAAAGCACTCAATCAACAATGGGGAACCAGCTTCAATATCAATGCTATTCCAGCAGCAACCTTTGCTATTGTAGCTTTTGCCTTTAATGAGGCAGCTTATGCCAGCGAAACCATTCGTGCAGCCATCCTTTCTGTCAATCCAGGTGAGATTGAGGCAGCGCGCAGTCTTGGTATGACACGTGCGCAAGTTTATCGTCGTGTAATTATTCCTAATGCAGCGGTGGTAGCTACTCCAACCTTGATCAATTCCCTCATTGGTTTGACCAAGGGAACTTCTCTAGCCTTTAGTGCGGGTGTTGTCGAAGTTTTTGCTCAAGCTCAGATTTTGGGTGGAGCAGATTATCGTTATTTTGAACGCTTCATCTCCGTTGCTCTTGTTTACTGGGTAGTCAATATCGGAATTGAAAGCCTCGGTCGCTTTATCGAGAAGAAAATGGCAATTTCAGCACCGGATACAGTAACTTCAGATGTGAAAGGAGACCTTCGTTAATGATTAAGATTTCGAATTTAAGCAAATCCTTTTCAGGACAGACTGTCTTGGATCATCTGGACTTGGATATCCAAAAAGGAGAAGTAGTGGCCTTGATTGGATCATCTGGAGCTGGAAAATCAACTTTCTTGCGTAGCCTCAACTATCTTGAAATACCAGATAGTGGAACGATTCAGATTGACAATTTTACAGTTGATTTTTCTCAGATTAACCAAGAAGAGATCCTAACCCTTCGTCGCAAGTTGTCCATGGTTTTCCAACAGTTTAATTTGTTTGAACGCCGAACAGCGCTTGACAATGTTAAGGAAGGCTTGGTCGTTGTTAAGAAACTATCGGACGAGGAAGCAACCAAAATCGCCAAGGAAGAGTTGGCTAAGGTTGGACTTTCTGATCGTGAACAGCATTACCCTCGTCATTTGTCAGGTGGGCAAAAGCAACGGGTTGCCCTAGCGCGTGCCCTCGCTATGAAACCAGACGTCTTGCTCTTGGACGAACCAACATCAGCTCTTGATCCAGAATTGGTCGGAGAAGTGGAAAAGTCTATTGCAGACGCCGCCAAGTCTGGTCAGACCATGATCTTGGTTAGTCACGATATGTCTTTTGTAGCCCAAGTGGCAGATAAGGTTTTGTTCCTAGATAAGGGGAAAATTATCGAGTCAGGCACACCGGATGAAATCATCAATCATCCGAAAGAAGAACGGACAAAAGAATTCTTCGCTAGTTACAAACGGACTTATATTTGATATAATAGAAAAAGGAAAACTCAGTTAGTTGGACTAGCTGAGTTTACTCTTTAAAAAAGATAGAAACGAGAGAGATCATGCTGCTGCAACTATTTTCTTTATACTTCGAGAGTTTGATCTTAACGACCATTCTCGTCGTGATTTTTTTAGGGATTTGGATTGGATTGCGAGCTATGTCTGGTGTGGACAAGACAGCTAAGGCCCGTCAAGCCCATCTCTATGATATGATCATGATTGGGGTTTTGGTGATTCCAGTATTATCCTTTGCCGTCATGAGTCTCATTTTAGTTTTCAGAGCATAATGCTTGCTAAATAAACTTCAAACAGTTATAATAAAGATAGTTACAACAAAAAAGAAGGAATCGAAATGTACGATACGATTATTATCGGTGCTGGACCTGCGGGAATGACAGCTGCCTTATATGCCGCTCGAAGCAATCTGAAAGTAGCTTTGATTGAAGGTGGTCTGCCAGGTGGGCAAATGAACAACACATCTGATATCGAAAACTATCCTGGATATGCCAATATCAGTGGACCTGAATTGGCAGAGAAGATGTTTGAACCTCTTGAAAATCTTGGAGTAGAGCACCTTTATGGCTTTGTTGAAAAGATTGAAGATCATGCTGACTATAAGGAGGTAATCACTGATGACCAAGTTTATGAAACCCGTACTGTCATCGTGGCAACTGGTTCTAAACACCGTCTTTTGGGTGTTCCTGGAGAAGAAGAACTAAATAGCCGAGGCGTTTCTTACTGTGCGGTCTGTGATGGAGCTTTCTTCCGTGACCAAGACTTACTCGTAGTTGGTGGTGGAGATTCTGCGGTAGAAGAAGCTCTATTCTTGACTCGCTTTGCCAAGACTGTTACCATTGTTCACCGTCGAGATGAACTTCGTGCTCAAAAGGTTTTGCAAGACCGTGCCTTTGCAAATGAGAAAGTCAACTTTATCTGGGACTCTGTAGTCAAGGAAATCAAAGGTGAAAACCGAGTAGAGTCAGTTGTATTTGAAAATGTAAAGACGGGTCAAGTAACAGAGCAAGCCTTTGGAGGTGTCTTTATCTATGTTGGACTGGACCCTGTTAGTGATTTTGTTAAGGATTTGAATATTCAAGACCAGTCAGGCTGGATTGTAACAGATAACCACATGAAGACAGCCGTTGAAGGTATCTTTGCGGTTGGAGATGTTCGCCAGAAAGACCTTCGCCAAGTGACAACAGCAGTTGGAGATGGGGCTATCGCAGGTCAAGAAGCCTATAAATTTATCACAGAACATAGTTAAGCAAAAAAGTTTCCAATCTTTTGATTGGAAACTTTTTATAGTCGGTTTCGGAAAACTTCGTACATGAGAATGGCTGCAGCAACACTGGCATTGAGACTTTGAACATGTCCATTCATGGGAATGGTAATCATTTCATCAACCTGCTTTTTGATGTTGCTAGAGATGCCTTTTCCTTCATTTCCGATGATGAGGGCGATTTTCCCTTTTGTATTCCATTTGTGGCAAGGGGTACCGTTCATATCCGTTCCAAAGATCCAGAAGCCTTCATCCTTGAGTTTATCTAAGGTTTGACTGAGGTTGGTCACTCGGGCAATCGGTACATGCTCAACAGCACCTGTGGCCGTTTTGGCAACGACAGGAGTAACTCCGACAGCACGGTGCTTGGGAATGATGACACCTGAAACATTGGTCGCGTCAGCGGTTCTTAAAATGGAGCCTAAGTTGTGAGGGTCAGTTAATCCGTCCAGAATCAATAGCAAAGGATTTTCTTCTTGCCGCGTTTTGGCAAGGATTTGCTCCAGCTCGCTATAGGCAAATTCAGATACCCTAAGGACAAATCCTTGATGGACAGCGCCTTCGGTCATTTCAGAGAGGGATTTTTTTGAGGTCCAAGAGATGGAGACCTTTTTCTCAGTAGCCAGTTCCTTGACCTTCTCAACATTCTTACCCCTTAGATCTTCTTGGAGGTAGAGTTTGTTTCCTGTGTTCGCAAGGAGGGCTTCAGTAACGGCATGGACGCCATAGACAATATCATTTGTTTTCATGCCTCTATTATAACACAAAACCCCGTCTTGCAACGGGATTTTCTTTATTCAAGAATCAGTAAACCATCTTTAACAGCAAATGGGTCTTTCTCATTGATACGATCGTAAAACATGATTCCGTTTAGATGATCAATTTCATGTTGGACAACGATGGAGTTGTAACCTTTGAGTTTGATACGGTGTTTTTCGCCGTCCTTGTCAAAGTAATCGACAGTGACGCGGGCATGGCGGACAACGTAGCCTGGCACGTTGCGGTCAACAGATAGGCATCCTTCTCCTTCGCCAAGAGCAGCGTCCTGAACAGAGTGAGAGACGATTTTTGGATTGTACATAATAGCTTGCAAATCGTAGGCTTCCTGAGGAGTTTCACCTTCTTCTACAATATTTGGGACCAAGACGGCAATAATGCGTTTTGAGATATCCAGCTGGGGAGCAGCAAGTCCAACACCACCACGGAGTCCCATTTTCTCAGCCATAACAGGATCCTGAGAATGTTTGAGGAATTGCATCATTTTTTCTCCAAGGATGATTTCTTGATCAGATAGTGGGAAAGTGACTTCCTCAGCAACCGCACGTAGAGTTGGGTTTCCTTCGCGGATAATATCTTTCATATCAATCAAATGAGCAGCTTTTGTAATACGTTCTATAGCAGACATTTTCTCTCCTTTCATTACTTCTACATGATAACACAAAATAGGCGAGAAAGAAAGTCGCAGAAGTTCTTAAAAAATAATATAATAAACGGTATTCCCCTTTTGTCTGTGGTATAATAAAAGGAAAGACTTGCATAAGAGAGCGAGGGGGAATAAAGATGGAAAAGCGAAAAGACAGACGGTCTCAGGGTCCTATTTATGGATTGTTGAAGACTAGTATTGGTTTCTTTAGGAATTATAAATCTTGGACCAATGCCCAGTTTATTACGGTGTTACTACTTGCAGTTGCCTTGTCCATGGGGCTGAACTTGTTGATTCGAGCAGTACAAGGCAACAAGGGAACGAGTTCTAGTAGTCAAACAGTTGATTCTGCAAGTACTTCTAGTCAATTCAAGGAAAATGATTCTGACGAAAAGACAGCCCGTATCATGGCAAATGGTGACCTTCTCTATCATATTCCTATCTACCGAACAGCTCTGAAAGAAGACGGTAGCTACGATTTCCACGAAAATTTTGAATATGTAAAACCATGGCTCAAGCAAGCGGATTTAGTGCTTGGTGACTTTGAAGGAACGGTGAACAAGGATCACTATTTGGCAGGTTATCCTCTCTTTAATGCACCTGGAGAAGTCATGGATGCGATCAAAGATGCAGGCTATCAAGTTCTAGACTTGGCTCACAATCACATCTTGGATTCTCAGATAGAGGGAGTGGTTTCGACAGCAGAAGCTATCGAAAAGGCAGGGATGACACCCATAGGAGTCTACACACATGAATCCCGTGACCAAGCTCCACTAGTTATCAAGGAAGTCAATGGTATCAAGGTAGCTCTTTTGGCCTATTCTTACGGTTTTAATGGCATTGAGCAGTATATCTCACAAGAGGACTATAATCGCTATCTTTCTGACCTGAATGAAGATAAGATGAAGGCGGAAATCGAACGAGCTGAGCAAGAGGCGGATATCACTGTCATCATGCCTCAGATGGGAATTGAGTACCAGCTAGAACCGACGGAAGAACAGAAAACACTGTACCACAAGATGATTGACTGGGGAGCTGATATTATCTTTGGAGGGCACCCTCACGTCGTTGAACCTGCTGAGACAGTTGAAAAAGATGGTGACAAAAAATTGATCATCTATTCCATGGGAAATTTCCTCTCAAATCAACGCATTGAAACCATGCAAGATGAGGAAAATGCCAAGTGGACGGAGCGCGGTGTCCTTATGGATGTGACCATTAAGAAAAAAGATGGCAAGACTAGGATTGAAACTGCCAAAGCGCATCCTACTTGGGTCAATCGAACACCCAAAGGAACTTACTCTCCAGAAGGTTATCCGCTCTTCCTCTATCAGACCTATATCCTAGAGGACTTCATCGAGGGAGGCAGTTACCGTGACAAGTTGGATGAGGCGACCAAGGAACGCATTGACACGGCCTATAAAGAAATGAATGAACATGTAGGGTTGAAGTGGTAGGTGCTCACCCTAAAGGAGATATGATGACGATTAAATTAATTGCAACAGACATGGATGGAACCTTGCTAGACTCGAGAGGTCAGCTAGATCTGCCCCGCTTGGAAAAGATTTTAGATCAGCTAGATCAAAGGGATATCCGTTTTGTCATTGCGACGGGGAATGAAGTTCATCGTATGAGAGAACTATTGGGACACTTGGCTGAACGAGTGATCCTAGTAGTTGCAAATGGGGCGCGTATTTTTGAAAACAATGAACTGATTCAAGCGCAGACCTGGGATGATGCTATGGTTGACAAGGCTTTAGTTCATTTTAAAGGGAGGGAGTGTAGAGATCAGTTCGTCGTCACCAGTATGAATGGGAGTTTTGTCAAGGAAGGAACTGTTTTTACAGAACTTGATAAATTTATGACTCCAGAGATGATTGAGAAACTTTACCAAAGGACCAATTTTGTGGATGAGCTAAACTCAGACCTCTTTGGTGGAGTGCTTAAAATGAGCATGGTCGTTGGTGAAGAACGATCGAGTTCTGTTTTGCGGGAAATCAATGATCTCTTTGATGGGCATGTAAGAGCTGTTTCCAGTGGTTATGGTTGTATCGATATCCTACAGGCTGGTGTTCACAAGGCTTGGGGATTGGAAGAATTACTCAAGCGCTGGAATTTGCAATCGGAACAAGTTATGGCTTTTGGTGACAGTGAAAATGATGTCGAGATGTTGGAGATGGCTGGTATTGCCTATGCGATGGAAAATGCAGATGATGAGGCCAAGGCAGTTGCGACTGCACTAGCACCAGCTAACAGCCAGGCTGGTGTTTATCAAGTTCTAGAAAATTGGTTAGAGAAAGAGGGATAAGGTGGCAGTACAGTTATTAGAAAATTGGCTCCTAAAAGAGCAGGCAAAGATTCAAACCAAGTATCGTGAATTGAATCAAGTCTCTGTCTTAGAGCCAGATATCATCTTTATTGGAGATTCGATTGTGGAATACTACCCTTTGCAAGAGTTACTTGGGATTGCAAAAACGATTGTCAATCGTGGCATCCGAGGATACCAAACGAGACTTTTATTAGAAAATCTTGATGCCCATCTTTATGGAGATGCTGTGGATCAAATTGTTCTCTTAATTGGGACAAATGATATCGGAAAAGATATTCCCATGAATGAAGCCTTAGATAATCTTGAAGGTGTGATTCAATCGCTTAACCGAGATTATCCGCTGTCACAAATAAAGCTTGTTTCTATTCTGCCAGTCAATGAAGGAGAAGAATACAAGCAGACAGTATATATTCGTACCAATGAAAAGATTAGAGAATGGAATCAAGCCTATGAGGCTCTAGCTTCTGCTTATATGCAAGTAGATTTTGTACCGATTTATGATAATTTGACAGATTCAGATGGACAACTTAAATCAGCCTATACAACGGATGGTCTTCATTTAAGCGTGGCAGGTTACCAAGTCTTATCAGATGCTTTGAAAACGTATCTTTTCTAAAGAATCGGCTTGATTTTGCATTTTTTATGAAGATAGGTTATAATAGTTCTATAATCTTGGGGTCGTTACGGATTCGACAGGCATTATGAGGCATATTTTGCAACCCGTGTGGCGACGTAAACGCTCAGTTAAATATAACTGCAAAAAATAACACTTCTTACGCTCTAGCTGCCTAAAAACCAGCAGGCGTGACCCGATTTGGATTGCTCGTGTTCAATGACAGGTCTTATGATTAGCGAGATACGATCAAGCCTTGTCTAGTTGTTTGATAAGAGATTGATAGACTCGCAGTTCCTAGGCTTGAGTTATGTGTCGAGGAGCTGTTAAAACAATACATAACCTATGGTTGTAGACAAATATGTTAGCAGGTGTTTGGACGTGGGTTCGACTCCCACCGGCTCCATTTTTCCTTTGCATTTTTTTGCATTCCTTGGTAAAACGTTGTTAAATCAACGTTTTTTATTTTTGTCTTTGGTATTCTTTTGCGGTTTTAACAGACTTTAAAATAGTCTTTTTTACTGTTGGTAGAAAATTTCTGGACATTATTTTTAAAAAATGGATACAAAAAAAGATACAACGTTTGTTGTATCTAAAAAATAATTTTTCTTTTCTACGGAAGACATGGGATTCGAACCCACGCACGCTGTTACACGCCTACCGCGTTTCCAACACGGCCTCTTAAGCCTCTTGAGTAATCTTCCAATACTTACTCAAATAGTCTACCATAAAGCCACTTATCTTGCAATAAAAATGTTGGAATTGACAAAAATGATAGTTTTTGAAAGAAAGTGATAAATAATGCTTGACTTTGCTAGAAATTGTGCTAGAATGAATAGTGTAAACGATAACAGGAGGTGATTTGGTGTTAAAAACGGAGCGGAAGCAACTGATTTTAGAGGAGTTAAATCAACATCATGTAGTTTCTCTTGAAAAATTGGTTAGTCTATTAGAAACATCGGAATCAACGGTACGAAGAGATTTGGATGAGTTAGAAGCAGAAAATAAACTTCGCCGTGTGCATGGTGGAGCAGAATTGCCACATTTCTTGCAGGAAGAAGAGACCATCCAAGAAAAATCTGTCAAAAACCTTCAAGAAAAGAAGTTACTTGCTCAGAAAGCAGCCTCTCTTATCAAGGAAAAAGATGTTATCTTTATTGATGCTGGAACAACAACTGCTTTTTTGATCAAGGAATTGGTTAATAAGAATATCACAGTTGTAACCAACTCCATTCACCATGCGGTTCAGCTGGTTGAAAAGCAGATTCCAACTGTCATGGTTGGAGGTAGTGTCAAGATGGCGACAGATGCTAGCATCGGGGGCGTTGCACTTAACCAGATTAACCAGTTGCATTTTGATCGTGCCTTTATCGGGATGAATGGAGTGGACGATGGTTATTATACGACTCCTGATATGGAGGAGGGAGCCGTTAAGCGTGCTATTTTGGAGAATGCCAAACAGACCTACGTCTTGGTGGATTCGTCCAAAATTGGACAAACTTGCTTTGCCAAGGTAGCACCACTCAAACGCGCTATTGTTATCACAAGTCAAGGGCATGAGCTCTTGCAGGCTATTAAGAAGAAAACGGAGGTAATAGAAGTATGATTTATACAGTCACACTCAATCCTTCCATTGACTATATCGTTCGTTTGGACCAAGTTCAAGTCGGTAGTGTCAATCGTATGGACAGTGATGATAAGTTCGCTGGCGGTAAGGGTATCAATGTCAGTCGTGTTTTGAAACGCTTGGATGTTCCAAATACAGCGACCGGCTTTATCGGAGGATTTACTGGTAAATTTATCACAGATACCCTGGCAAAAGAAGAGATCGAGACACGCTTTGTCCAAGTAGCAGAAGATACGCGCATCAATGTCAAGATTAAAGCAGACCAAGAAACGGAAATCAACGGAACAGGTCCAACTGTCGAACAAGCTCAGCTAGAAGAATTGAAAGCTGTTTTATCTAGTCTGACTGCAGATGATACGGTTGTGTTTGCAGGTTCAAGTGCTAAAAATCTAGGAAATGTTATCTATAAGGATTTGATTGCCTTGACCCGTCAGACAGGTGCGCAAGTGGTTTGTGACTTTGAAGGTCAGACCTTGATTGATAGTTTGGACTATCAGCCACTTTTGGTTAAGCCAAACAATCACGAACTAGGAGCTATCTTTGGTGTTAAATTAGACAGTTTAGATGAAATTGAGAAATACGCGCGAGAGTTACTGGCTAAAGGTGCTCAAAACGTCATTATCTCTATGGCTGGGGACGGTGCCCTTCTTGTAACATCTGAGGGAGCTTACTTCGCTAAACCCATCAAGGGAACAGTGAAAAATTCAGTTGGAGCTGGTGACTCTATGGTGGCTGGATTTACAGGTGAATTTGTCAAATCAAAAGACGCAATAGAAGCCTTCAAATGGGGAGTGGCTTGTGGCACAGCAACTACTTTCTCAGATGACTTAGCAACAGCGGACTTTATTAAAGAAACATATGAAAAAGTTGAGGTAGAAAAACGATGAAAATTCAAGACCTATTGAGAAAAGATGTCATGTTGCTGGATTTGCAGGCGACTGAAAAAACAGCAGCTATCGAAGAGATGATTCATAGCTTGGTAGATCACGGTTATGTGACGGATTTTGAAACCTTTAAAGAAGGAATTTTAGCGCGTGAAGCTCTCACTTCTACTGGTTTGGGTGATGGAATCGCTATGCCTCACAGTAAAAACTCTGCTGTCAAAGAAGCAACAGTTCTCTTTGCTAAGTCAAGCAAGGGTGTTGACTATGAGAGTTTGGATGGGCAACCAACCGATCTCTTCTTCATGATTGCGGCTCCAGAAGGTGCAAATGACACCCACTTGGCTGCCTTGGCAGAACTGTCTCAATACTTGATGAAAGACGGTTTTGCTGACAAACTTCGACAAGTAACATCTGCTGACCAAGTCATTGAACTCTTTGACCAAGCTTCAGAAAAAGCTGAGGAGTCTGTCCAAGCACCTGTAAATGAATCCGGAGATTTCATTGTAGCCGTAACTGCTTGTACAACAGGAATCGCCCACACTTACATGGCCCAAGAAGCTCTACAAAAAGTTGCGGCTGAAATGGGGGTTGGAATCAAGGTTGAAACCAACGGTGCTAGCGGTGTTGGTAACCAACTGACTGCAGAAGATATCCGCAAGGCTAAAGCTGTTATCATCGCAGCAGACAAGGCGGTTGAAATGGATCGATTTGATGGCAAACCATTGATCAATCGTCCAGTTGCTGACGGTATCCGTAAAACAGAAGAGTTGATCAACTTGGCTCTTTCAGGAGATGCTGAAATCTACCGTGCTGCTAATGGAGCAAAAGCTGCAACAGCATCTAATGAAAAACAAAGTATCGGTGGTGCTTTCTACAAACACTTGATGAGTGGTGTATCCCAAATGTTGCCATTCGTTATTGGTGGTGGTATCATGATTGCCCTTGCTTTCTTGATTGACGGAGCTTTGGGTGTGCCACAAGATAGTCTTGGAAATCTCGGATCCTACCATGAACTAGCTTCAATGTTCATGAAAATTGGTGGCGCTGCCTTTGGCTTGATGCTCCCAGTCTTTGCAGGATATGTTGCCTACTCTATCGCTGAAAAACCAGGTTTGGTTGCTGGTTTTGTGGCTGGTGCCATTGCCAAAGAAGGTTTTGCCTTTGGTAAAATCCCTTACGCTGCAGGTGGTGAGGCAACTTCGACTCTTGCAGGTGTCTCATCTGGTTTCCTAGGTGCCCTTGTTGGTGGATTTATTGCAGGTGCCCTAGTTCTTGCTATCAAGAAATACGTTAAGGTTCCTCGTTCACTTGAAGGTGCTAAATCAATCCTTCTCTTGCCACTTCTTGGGACAATCTTGACAGGATTTGTCATGTTGGCTGTCAACATTCCAATGGCAGCAATCAACACTGCGATGAATGACTTCCTTGGAGGTCTTGGAGGAGGATCAGCTGTCCTTCTCGGTATCGTTCTTGGTGGTATGATGGCTGTCGATATGGGTGGACCTGTCAATAAAGCAGCCTATGTCTTTGGTACAGGTACGCTTGCAGCGACTGTTTCTTCAGGTGGTTCTGTAGCCATGGCAGCAGTTATGGCTGGAGGAATGGTTCCACCTCTTGCTATCTTTGTCGCAACCCTTCTTTTCAAAGATAAATTTACCAAAGAAGAGCGTAACTCTGGTTTGACCAACATCATCATGGGCTTGTCATTTATCACCGAAGGAGCGATTCCTTTTGGTGCCGCTGACCCAGCTCGTGCAATCCCAAGCTTTATCCTTGGTTCTGCAGTGGCAGGTGGACTCGTCGGTCTTGCAGGTATCAAACTCATGGCGCCACACGGAGGAATCTTCGTCATCGCACTTACTTCAAATGCCCTTCTTTACTTAGTCTTTGTCTTGATTGGAGCAATTGTAAGTGGTGTAGTTTATGGTTCCCTACGCAAACCACAAGCATAGAAAAGAATTCATATACCAAAATGACTGAACACGAAAGTGGGTAGTCATTTTTTTGATAATGGAGTTAGGGAGACTGGGCTTTAAAGTGATATAGAAGTATATCGTAGAGATTTTCACTCTTCATTTAAACGATAGAATACTAAAGTTTGTATAAATACCATGGAGGTGAAAAGTGTCTTGAATGATTCTAGAAAAGAAACCAGAGAATGAAAAGTTCCGTAGTCAAAGTATTCTAAATGAAGAGTTACAAGCGACCCATGTCAGTATGGTGGAGGAGAATTTTCCCGATTCTAAATGAACCAATTTTATAGCTGATTTAGGTAGGAGACGAGAAATAACTAAAAGCTTTATATCTCAATAAATAATTGATATAATAATAGTTAAAGAATTACTAGAGGGGGAGAAAAGTTAATGGAAAGAGAATATAAATTTCGAGCACTTACTTCAAATAAAGATGTTGAAATAAAGCCAGTGACAGAAAGAGCACTTGAATTTGCGATTGACAAAAATTCGGAAGTAACCAATGTAGCTATTACTGGGAATTATGGAGCGGGGAAAAGTAGTGTTGTTGAGAGTTTTGAGAGGAAATGTACAGATAAAAAATTCATTCATATTTCTTTAGGGCAGTATGATGAAACGATAAACAATGAAAAGAATGGGCTCAATAATCGTCAAATCAATACTATCGAAGGAAAAATAATCAATCAATTACTTCATCAAATTAATCCTAATCAAATAAGAAAATCAATTTTTAAAACTCTTGATGCAGAATCACAAATCAACCCCCTCAATATTACACTATATCTAAGTTTAACAATACTATTATCTTTGTATCTTTTTAATATTTCCTTATGGAATGGATTGATTCAGAATTTTTCTTGGTTATCTTGGACTACGAAACCTATTATTTCCCTTCTTGTACTAGTAATTTTATTTGTTTTAATTGTATATGGATTTTATTTTTTACTGAAGCTACAAAAAGATTTTGGTTTTATCAAAAAATTATCCTTAAAGGCAGAAAAAATTGAAACTGATATTGAAATCTTCTCAAATGAAAGTTCAAGGGTATCTTATTTTGATTGCTATTTAGATGATGTACTTTATTTGTTTAAGCAGTCTGAAGCGGATGTTATAGTATTTGAAGATATTGAACGTTTTAATGATTCTAGAATTTTTGAAAAATTGAAGGAACTAAATATAATTATTAATAGAAATCGAAAGGCAAATCACAAACGTAAACTGGTATTTTTCTATCTTGTAAAGGATGATTTATTTGAATCACAAGAGAGAACGAAGTTTTTTGATTTTATTATTCCTATAGTTCCTGTCGTAACCGCTTCGAATTCACATATAAAACTAAACGAGATATTAACAGAAATGGGGGAAGATAAATATTTTGATGAGGTCTTTCTTTTGAATATCGCCTTATATCTTGATGACATGCGTTTGATTATTAATATTTGTAATGAATATTTGACTTACAAAGAGACATTAGACTTTGAAATTAATCCTTATAAACTATTTTCTTTAATAGTTTATAAGAATATTTTTCCAAAAGACTTTTCGCTTTTACAAAGAAATCAAGGAGATTTATTTAAAAAACTCAATCCTCAGGAAGAGAAACCACTTAATTCAAATGAAGTGACTGAAACTGAACAACAGAATGATATTGCGACATTTTTTATCAATAATAATCATATAGATAAAAATTATAGGAATTATCTATCATATTTTTATGGTGACGGACTTTTAGAGGATGATAAAAACTTTATAAAAAATGTTAATTCTTATATAGAGAATAGCCCCACTACACAGCTTACCAATTTTAAAGAAATTGTTAAAAGATTAGCATTAGATAATTTTGAATTGGAATATGTGTTAAATTATAGTTTATTTGAATTCTTGTTAAATCCAACAAGTGGTGGGTCATATGATCGACAGCTTAAATATATATTTAATCAAAAAAATATCATAAACTTTCTTACTGAATTTTATGCGACTATAGATAGAGTTGACAAAATACAAGGTGTGGTTTTCAAAGAAGACATTATTGAAACATTCTTAAAAAAATGGTTAGAATATAATTCGCTATCGTTTATAACTTGCATAAATAATGAGAAAGAATACAAAGTTAACTCAAGTATAATCCTATCCTTACTATCATTGGTTGACTTAGAAGAAACTGATTATAAAAATAGTGCTAGAATATATCGTGGCTTACGCAGGATTAATAAAAATAGTATTGTTGAGGATGCATTAAGTAATTATTTGCAAGAACATCAAGAGATCTTCTTTCAAAAGGAATTTAGAAATATAGAGAAAGTGAAGAAGAATCTAAAGTGGCTTAAGATTAGATTTAAAGGTTTTTTATCTGCTAAAGACAGTTATAATAGAGAAATAATTGATTTTATTTATAATAAGCAGTTATATGATATTCAAAAAGAAACGTTAGAGTTTTTTACACGATTTTACTTAGGCGACATTATCAATGATTCAGAGTTTAAGCACAAAAACTTTGAAATGATTAATGAACATAGCGAACTAAATCCTATACTTGACTATTGTCTATCATATAGAGAAGAATTCATAGACTATGTTTGGATGTATATTGATCTAGCAGAAAATAAAATGCTTGATAAACCTAAATATATTGAAAAACTATTAAACGAAAATATTGTATGTGAAAATACAAGAATGAATCTAAGCTTTGAACCATTCAAAGATACAGCGGCAGAAAAAATAATTGCTAGTATTCCAAAGTTTTATATTGCATATACAGAAGATAAATTTAATAAACTATCTAATAAAAATCGAGAATTACTAGTAAAAAATCTTGTTCAGACTAAAAAAGCAGAAGTGAATACTGAAATTATTTTAGAGTATTTTAGTCAAAATAATGAAGGAGAAGATAGTTTAGCAGACTTTATGAACCAAAACCCTAATTTTGATTTGAATAAAGAATTGTATTTCAATTCTGATAGGACACTACAGGAAAAATTTAAAGAGTTCATTTTAAAATCAACAGAGTTAGATGAAAATCTACGTATAAAACTTTTAAAAATTATTGGAATATACTTCTACGAAGAATTTAATGAAAAGAATATGGCTTTAAATGATTTGAGTGATCTTATAGAAAAACGTAGAATAGTTTTTAACAGATCTAATCTAGAGTTTATAAAGGAAGAATACCCTGAGGTATTAAATTTATTTCTCCATATCAACCTTAATGATTATTTAAGATTTGAAAAGGATATTCGAGACAAAGAACTATTAAGAGGGGTTCTAGAAGATGGGAGATTGGAAATAAGATATGCAGTAGAAATAAAAGCATTTCTATTAGAAAATCATTTTGATTTGGATGAGTTTAGATATTTAATAAATCGTGAAACCTATGACAAAGTAGATATTCGTCTTCAAGGAAATATACAGAGATTAGTTAACAGATATATAACAGAATTTATAGATTTAAAAGACAAAGAAATTAGTTATTTACTCTGTGAAGATATTCTAAGTAGGGGGGATGTTTTACTTGAACATAGGAAAGAACTTCTCAAAAAATTAATTTCTGATTCGGAAAGTCAAATAGAAGCAGATAAGCTTACTTTGCTGGGTGATTATTTAGATTTATTAGAATTACCGGATATTATGCAAATCTTGAAGGAACAAATAGATTATGATATCTACACTGAATGGGAAGTTGCCTTGGACAAATTAAATCAAAATGAAGATAATGGTGGAAATGGTAATCAGGAAGCGAAAGTGTCGTATTCTAAATTTAACGAAAAACTTCTTGATTACTTAAAGAAAAAGAAGTTGATTTCTAATAAATCTAAACATGAAAATTCTGTATTAAAGCTATATGGATTTAGAAAGAAGCAGATTGAATATAGTGATGAAGCAGAAGAAAAGCAATAGTTATCATATTCAAATGACTGAACACAAAAGTGGGCAGTCTTTTTTGATTTCTCTAGATGTTTCTGAAATATGGTATAATAGAAGCATGGCAAACAAAAATACAAGTAAAACAAGACGGAGACCGTCTAAAGCAGAACTCGAAAGAAAACAGGCTATCCAGAGGATGTTGATTTCCTTAGGAATTGCCTTATTGTTGATTATTGCAGCCCTCAAACTAGGTGCTGCGGGTGTCACCCTTTATAATCTCATTCGACTGTTAGTCGGAAGTTTAGCTTATGTGGCTATAGGTGGTCTCCTCCTCTATCTTTTTCTTTTTAAATGGATCCGCAAGCAAGAGGGGCTTCTGTCAGGATTTCTCTGTATCTTCGCTGGCTTGCTCTTGATTTTTGAGGCCTATCTTGTCTGGAAGTTTGGTTTGGAGCAGTCAGTTCTAAAAGGGACCTTGGCTCAAGTTATGACGGATCTGACTGGTATGCGGGTGACTAGCTTCGCTGGTGGAGGTCTGCTAGGTGTTGGACTTTATATCCCCATAGCCTTTCTTTTCTCCAATATCGGATCGTACTTTATTGGAGTTCTTTTGATTCTAGTTGGGGCTCTCTTGGTCAGTCCTTGGTCTATTTATGATGTTGCAGCCTTTATTGGAGCCCAGTTCAGATCCTTCATGGAAAAACAGGAACAGAGAAAACAGGAACGCTTCATCAAGAGAGAAGAAGAGAAGGCTCGTCAAGAAGCTGAAGAAGCAGCTAGAATCAAGAGAGAACAAGAAGAACAGGATGTACTACCGCTTCCTCCCGTAGATCCTGAAACGGGAGAAATCTTACCAGAAGTTCCAGACTATGATCTTCCACCAATTCCTGAAAAAGAATGGAGTGAACCCGAGATTATCCTCCCTCAAGCTGACGTTGAAGTTCCAGACGAGAAAGAAGATTTTGAGGATGAAGAGGTGCAGGTTGATTTTTCTGCTAAGGAAGCCCTTGAATACAAGCTACCAAGCTTGCAACTCTTCGCGCCAGATAAACCCAAAGATCAGTCCAAGGAAAAGAAGATTGTTCGAGAAAATATCAAAATCTTAGAAGAAACCTTTGCCAGCTTTGGTATCAAGGTAACGGTTGAACGGGCTGAAATCGGCCCATCAGTAACTAAGTATGAAGTCAAGCCAGCCGTTGGTGTACGGGTTAACCGCATTTCCAATCTGGCAGACGACTTAGCACTAGCTCTGGCGGCCAAGGATGTTCGGATTGAGGCTCCAATACCTGGTAAATCCTTAGTCGGGATTGAGGTTCCAAACTCTGAAATTGCGACCGTTTCTTTCCGTGAACTTTGGGAACAGTCACAGACTAAACCAGAAAATCTCCTCGAAATTCCTCTAGGTAAGGCTGTCAATGGAACTGCTCGTACCTTTGACCTTTCCAAGATGCCCCACCTACTCGTTGCAGGTTCGACGGGATCAGGGAAATCAGTGGCAGTTAACGGAATTATCGCTAGCATTCTGATGAAAGCCAGACCCGACCAGGTCAAGTTTATGATGGTGGATCCTAAGATGGTTGAGTTATCGGTTTATAACGACATTCCCCATCTCTTGATTCCAGTTGTGACTAATCCACGCAAGGCCAGCAAGGCTCTGCAAAAGGTCGTGGATGAGATGGAAAACCGTTATGAACTCTTTGCTAAGGTTGGTGTGCGAAATATAGCTGGTTACAATGCCAAGGTCGAAGAATTCAATACCCAATCTGAGTACAAACAAGTACCACTGCCTTTGATTGTTGTCATTGTGGATGAGTTGGCAGACCTCATGATGGTGGCTAGCAAGGAAGTGGAAGATGCCATTATCCGTCTCGGACAGAAGGCACGCGCTGCAGGGATTCACATGATTCTCGCAACGCAGCGCCCATCGGTTGATGTCATCTCTGGTCTCATCAAGGCCAATGTCCCATCTCGGGTAGCATTTGCAGTTTCATCGGGAACAGATTCACGAACCATTTTGGATGAAAATGGCGCTGAAAAACTGCTTGGTAGAGGAGACATGCTCTTTAAACCAATCGATGAAAATCATCCAATCCGTCTGCAAGGGTCCTTTATCTCGGATGATGATGTTGAACGTATCGTAAACTTCATCAAGGCGCAGGCTGATGCGGACTACGATGATAGCTTTGACCCAGGAGACGTCCCAGATAATGAAGGAGATTCCTCTGACGGTGAAGCTGGTGGTGATCCGCTCTTTGAAGAAGCCAAGGCTCTAGTTATCGAGACGCAGAAAGCTAGTGCTTCTATGATTCAGCGTCGTTTGTCGGTTGGATTTAATCGTGCGACCCGCCTTATGGAAGAACTTGAAATGGCGGGTGTTATCGGCCCAGCTGAAGGAACCAAACCACGAAAAGTATTGCAACAATAAAAAAATAGCTTCTTTCCAAATCTGGGAGGAAGCTATTTTAGCAGTTATTGACTGTTTTTATTTTCTGAATTTGTCGTATTTGACTGTGTTCCGCTATCGCTTGTTTCTTTATTTGTAGCAGGTGTAGAAGAGTCCTGAGTTGTTGTTTTCTTATCTTCTTTTTGCTCCTCTTTCTTGTTGGATTTAGAAGTTTCTTCTTGTTGGTTATTTTCTTTAGTGGATGTGTTGTCCTTGTTTGGAGTAGTGTTCTCCTGAGGAGATTCCTTTTGGATTTCCTTGACAACAGTTGTTTGGGTTGTTGTCGGTTCCTTTTTGTTGTTTTTATTATTATCCATGGCGTTCATGATAGTGATAGTAGCGGTGATCAGACCAAGGATACTACCGATGGTAGCAATCGTTTTTTGAAAGACAGTGAATCCTTTTTTGATGTGTTCTGTTTTTGGTTTTGAAGTTCTACGATAGTTAGACATGATACTCTCCTTTGATTATGATTTATTATACCTCATTTCTTTAAAAAAATCTTAAAAAAAGAGAAACTTCCCTTTCTTGTCGCAGGTCTCTTTTCGTGATACAATAGAAGGAGTGATTTTAGAAAGCGTGAGAAAACATGATCTATTTTGATAATTCGGCGACAACTAAGCCTTATCCTGAAGCTCTAGAGACCTATATGCAGGTCGCTTCAAAAATTGTAGGAAATCCATCCAGTCTCCATCATTTGGGAGACCAGGCAACACGAATTTTAGATGCTTCCCGTCAGCAAATTGCGGATTTGATTGGTAAGAAAAGTGACGAAATCTTCTTTACCTCTGGTGGAACAGAAGGAGATAACTGGGTCATCAAAGGTGTGGCCTTTGAAAAAGCCCCGTTTGGCAAGCACATCATCGTATCAGCCATTGAACATCCAGCAGTTAAGGAATCAGCCCTCTGGCTGAAAAGTCAAGGTTTTGAGGTGGATTTTGCTCCAGTTGATGAGAAAGGGTTTGTGGATGTTGAGGCTCTAGGAGCTTTGATACGACCTGATACGACCCTCGTCTCCATTATGGCAGTAAACAATGAAATTGGGTCTATTCAACCTATTGAGGCCATCTCAGAACTGTTGGCAGACAAGCCAACTATTTCCTTCCATGTAGATGCAGTTCAGGCACTCGCTAAGATTCCGACTGAAAAATATCTGACAGATCGAGTGGATTTTGCGACCTTTTCGAGTCATAAGTTTCATGGTGTCAGAGGTGTTGGCTTTGTCTATATCAAGTCTGGTAAGAAAATTACGCCTCTTTTGACTGGTGGTGGTCAGGAGCGAGACTATCGTTCGACAACTGAAAATGTAGCAGGGATTGCAGCGACAGCCAAGGCCCTACGTTTAGCCATGGAAAATCTGGACCTGTTTACTTCCAAGATAGGCCAGATGAAGGCTGTTATTCGCCAAGCCCTTTTGGACTATCCAGATATTTTTGTCTTTTCAGATGAGGAAGACTTTGCCCCTCATATCCTGACTTTTGGGATTAAAGGCGTTCGTGGAGAAGTCATCGTCCACGCTTTTGAAGACTATGATATTTTCATTTCCACAACCTCTGCTTGTTCATCCAAGGCTGGGAAACCTGCGGGTACCTTGATTGCCATGGGAGTGGACAAAGATAAGGCCCAGTCAGCTGTGCGTTTAAGCCTAGACCTTGAAAATGATATGAGCCAGGTCGAGCAGTTCTTGACCAAGCTAAAATTAATTTACAATCAAACTAGAAAAGTAAGATAGGAGCATTCATGCAATATTCAGAAATATTGATTCGCTATGGAGAGTTGTCAACCAAGGGTAAAAACCGGATGCGTTTCATCAATAAACTTCGAAATAACATTTCGGACGTTTTGTCCATCTACCCCCAAGTCAAGGTGACCGCTGATCGCGACCGTGCCCACGCTTATTTAAACGGAGCGGATTATACAGCAGTAGCAGAATCTCTCAAACAAGTCTTTGGCATTCAAAATTTTTCTCCAGTATATAAGGTTGAAAAGTCTGTTGAAACTCTCAAAGCTACCGTCCAAGAGATTATGAAAGACATCTACAAGGAAGGCATGACCTTTAAGATTTCTAGTAAGCGTAGCGACCACAACTTTGAACTCGACAGTCGTGAACTCAACCAAACCCTTGGTGGAGCTGTTTTCGAAGCTATTCCAAATGTCCAAGCCCAAATGAAAAATCCTGATATTACTCTTCAAGTGGAGATCCGTGAGGAAGCGGCTTATCTTTCTTATGAAACTATTCGCGGAGCAGGTGGTTTGCCAGTGGGAACTTCTGGTAAGGGGATGCTTATGTTGTCAGGTGGTATTGACTCACCTGTAGCGGGTTATCTTGCCCTTAAACGTGGAGTGGATATTGAAGCCGTTCACTTTGCTAGTCCACCATATACTAGTCCCGGTGCCCTTAAGAAAGCGCAGGACTTGACCCGCAAATTGACCAAGTTTGGTGGCAATATCCAATTTATCGAAGTGCCTTTCACAGAGATTCAAGAAGAAATCAAGGCCAAGGCGCCAGAAGCCTACCTCATGACCTTGACACGTCGGTTTATGATGAGGATTACCGACCGTATTCGTGAAGTGAGAAAGGGTCTGGTCATTATCAATGGGGAAAGCCTTGGCCAAGTAGCAAGCCAAACCTTGGAGAGCATGCAGGCTATCAACGCTGTGACCAACACTCCTATCATTCGCCCTGTGGTTACTATGGACAAGTTGGAAATCATTGACATCGCTCAGGAAATTGATACTTTTGAAATTTCTATTCAGCCTTTTGAGGACTGCTGTACGATTTTTGCACCTGACCGTCCTAAGACCAATCCTAAGATAGAAAATGCTGAGCAGTATGAAAAACGGATGGATGTTGAAGGTTTGGTTGAGCGAGCAGTAGCAGGGATTATGATTACTAAGATTACACCTCAAGCTGAAAAAGATGAAGTCGATAACTTGATTGATAATCTCCTCTAATCAGAAAAACCAGAAGAATTCAGAAAGTATATATGAAAAAGTTAGTTATTTATCCTTAAAATGGACATTTACTGACTTTTTTTCTATTTTTATGGTATAATGAGATAAAATTTTGAATATAGAGAGTTTTCTGACAATGAATCATTCCTACTTTTACTTAAAAATGAAAGAACACAAACTCAAGGTGCCTTATACTGGAAAAGAGCGTCGTGTGCGTGTGCTTCTGCCTAAGGACTACGAGAAGGACACAGACCGTTTTTATCCTGTAGTTTACTTTCATGATGGGCAAAATGTCTTTTACAGCAAGGAGTCCTATATCGGACACTCTTGGAAGATAATCCCAGCTATTAAACGAAATCCAGACATCAGCCGCATGATTGTTGTAGCCATCGACAATGATGGAATGGGACGGATGAATGAGTATGCGGCTTGGAAGTTCCAAGAATCTCCTATTCCAGGGCAGCAGTTTGGCGGTAAGGGTGTGGAGTATGCCGAGTTTATCATGGAAGTGGTCAAGCCTTTTATCGATGAGACCTATCGTACCAAAGCTGATCACCAGCATACGGCTATGATTGGTTCTTCACTAGGAGGCAATATTACCCAGTTTATCGGACTAGAGTACCAAGAAAGAATTGGTTGTCTAGGTGTCTTTTCATCTGCCAACTGGCTCCACCAAGAAGCCTTTAACCGCTATATCGAGCGTAAGAAACTGTCGCCTGAACAGCGCATTTTTATCTATGTTGGAACGGAAGAAGCGGATGATACGGACAAGACCCTGATGGCTGGCAATATCAAGCAAGCCTATATCGACTCATCGCTTCGCTATTACCATGATTTGATTGCAGGTGGAGTACACTTGGATAATCTTGTCTTGAAAGTTCAGTCTGGTGCTATCCATAGTGAAATCCCTTGGTCGGAAAATTTACCAGACTGTCTCCGTTTTTTTGCAGAAAAATGGTAAGTTAAGAAAGGAGAAAGCCAATGCATATTGAACATCTTAGCCACTGGAGTGGCCACCTCAACCGTGAAATGTACCTCAACCGTTATGGACACGCTGGGATTCCAGTTGTGGTTTTTGCTTCATCTGGTGGCAGTCATAATGAATACTATGATTTTGGCATGATTGATGCCTGCGCTTCCTTTATCGAGGAGGGGCGTGTCCAGTTCTTTACCCTATCCAGTGTTGACAGCGAGAGCTGGTTGGCTACTTGGAAAAACGGTCATGACCAAGCGGAGATGCATCGAGCTTACGAACGATATGTGATTGAGGAGGCCATTCCTTTTATCAAGCACAAGACAGGTTGGTTTGATGGCATGATGACAACAGGTTGTTCGATGGGAGGCTACCATGCACTCAATTTCTTCCTCCAGCATCCAGATGTCTTTACCAAAGTGATTGCCCTCAGCGGTGTTTATGACGCACGTTTCTTTGTCGGTGATTACTACAATGATGATGCTATTTACCAAAACTCGCCAGTAGATTATATTTGGAATCAGAATGACGGCTGGTTTATCGATCGTTACCGTCAGGCGGAGATTGTCGTCTGTACAGGCCTCGGTGCTTGGGAACAAGACGGTCTACCATCCTTCTACAAGCTCAAAGAAGCCTTTGACCAGAAACAAATTCCAGCCTGGTTTGCTGAATGGGGACACGATGTCGCCCACGACTGGGAATGGTGGCGTAAACAAATGCCCTATTTTCTTGGACACCTGTATCTATAAAAGGAGTTGCCTATGAATTACCTTGTTATTTCTCCCTACTATCCACAAAACTTTCAACAGTTTACTATCGAACTCGCTAATAAAGGTATTACAGTCTTGGGTATTGGTCAGGAGCCTTATGAACAACTGGATGAACCTTTGCGCAATAGCCTGACCGAGTATTTCCGTGTAGACAATCTTGAGAATATAGATGAAGTCAAACGTGCAGTAGCTTTTCTTTTCTACAAGCATGGTCCTATCGACCGCATCGAGTCCCATAATGAATACTGGTTAGAGCTAGACGCAGCACTTAGGGAACAATTCAATGTCTTTGGTACCAAACCAGAGAATCTCAAAAAGACTAAGTTTAAGTCTGAAATGAAGAAACTTTTCAAAAAAGCAGGTGTCCCTGTGGTACCTGGAGCTGTTATCCAGACAGAAGCAGATGTTGATCAAGCAGTGAAAGAAATCGGCCTTCCAATGATTGCTAAACCTGATAATGGAGTGGGAGCGGCAGCCACCTTTAAGTTGGAAAGTCAGGAAGATGTGGACCATTTCAAGCAAGAATGGGACCATTCGACCGTTTATTTCTTTGAGAAATTTGTCACTTCCAGCGAAATCTGTACCTTTGACGGACTTGTAGATAAGGATGGCAATATCGTCTTTTCAACGACTTTTGACTACGCCCATACACCTCTGGATCTCATGCTTTACAAGATGGATAATGCCTATTATGTTCTCAAGGATATGGATCCAAAATTGCGTAAGTATGGTGAGGCCATTGTCAAGGAATTTGGTATGAGGGAACGTTTTTTCCATATTGAGTTCTTCCGTGAAGGGGACGACTATATTGCCATTGAGTACAATAACCGTCCTGCAGGTGGTTTTACCATTGATGTTTATAACTTTGCTCATTCCTTGGACCTCTACCGAGGTTATGCGGCTATTGTCGCAGGAGAGCCATTCCCTAGTTCATCTTTTGAACCCCTCTATTGCTTGGCTACTGCTCGGCGTTTAAGTTCTCATTATGTTTACTCAGAAGAGGAGTTACTAGCTAAATACCAAGGAGGTTTTAAGGCTAAGAAAATCATGCCAGCAGCCTTTGCAGAGTTACAAGGAGATATTCTCTATATGTTAACAACTCCAAGCCGTGAGGAGCTGGAGCAGATGATTGCAGACTTTGGTCAACGTCAAGAGTAACGAAAAGGATGAAAGAAATTTGACTTCTTTTGTCCTTTTCTTAAAGATAAGTTAAATAAAGCGTTTTCCAGAGATTCTTTTAGAAAATCGGTTGCTAAAAGGCCTAAAAATTGATAGAATAAGGATTGTCTAAAAAAAATTAAGGAGAATCTATCAAATGGATTTTACATGGGCTATTAAATATGCCACAGAATTTTTAGGAACTGCTATTTTGATCATTCTTGGTAATGGTGCGGTTGCTAACGTTGAACTTAAAGGTACGAAAGGCCACCAAAGTGGCTGGCTCGTTATCGCTGTTGGTTATGGTATGGGGGTTATGATTCCAGCCTTGATGTTCGGTAACGTTTCTGGTAACCACATCAACCCAGCTTTCACTCTTGGACTTGCTGTTAGCGGACTTTTCTCTTGGGATCAAGTACCATTTTACATCCTTGCGCAAGTTTTGGGAGCAATTTTTGGTCAAGCTTTGGTTGTAGCGACTCACCGTCCATACTACTTGAAAACAGAAAACCCAAACAATATCTTGGGTACCTTCTCAACGATTTCAAGCATCGACCACGGTACAAAAGAATCACGTTTTGCAGCAACGGTTAATGGTTTCCTAAATGAGTTTGTAGGTTCATTTGTTCTTTTCTTTGCAGCGCTTGGTTTGACTAAAAACTTCTTCGGTGCTGAGGTTCTTCAATACATGAAACAAATGGCTACTCAAGCTGGCCAAACTGTTGACTTAAGTGAATTGGCAGTGAAAGCTCAAGTAGCTCCACATACAGCTGCTGGAATCTCAGTTGCGCACTTGGCACTTGGTTTCCTAGTAATGGCTTTGGTAACTTCACTTGGTGGACCTACAGGACCTGGTTTGAACCCAGCTCGTGACTTTGGACCACGTCTTCTTCACGAACTCCTTCCAAAATCAGTTCTTGGTCAACACAAGGGTGATTCAAAATGGTGGTATGCATGGGTTCCAGTTGTGGCACCAATCGCAGCTGGTATTGCAGCAGTAGCAGTCTTTAAACTACTTTACCTATAAGAAATGAAACTGGGATTCCCCAGTTTTTTTACTGGAAATTTTTGTAAAAAATTCTAGAATTTAAGTAGAATAGCTTGTAAAAAATCCTAAAATCCTTTAAAATAAAAGAGTTGGAGGAAGCTATGAATGCAAATCAAATGATACAAATTATTCCGACTTTGAAGGTCAATAACCGAAAATTAAATGAAAAATTTTACATTGAAACCCTTGGGATGAAGCCCTTATTAGAAGAATCTGCTTTCCTTTCACTTGGTGACCAAACAGGTGTTGAAAAGTTGATTCTCGAAGAGGCTCCCAGTATGCGGACTCGGAGAGTTGAAGGGCTTAAGAAGTTAGCTAGACTCTTGGTAAAAGTTGAGAATCCTTCAGAAATAGAGTCTCTTCTTTCACAGATGAAGTCTCTTCCTCGCCTGTTTAAAGGAAGCCGTGGTTATGCCTTTGAGATTGTTTCTCCTGAACAGGATGTGATTCTTGTTCATGCGGAAAATCATATTAAAGATTTGGTTCCACTGGAAACTATTCCTGAATTTTCTTCAAATACAAGTATAAGATATTTGAGTCAATTTGAAGTTTCCATCGAGGTCCGTCTGCCTGAAGGGACGGAGAGTTTACTTGATCCCGAAGTAGTAGCTAAGGCAATTAGTTTTATTAAAGGTCAAGGGCCAGATTTGGCTGTTGAAAACAACGTTACTTGGGACTTGTCTATGCTGAAATTTTTGGTAAAGGATCTAGATTTAACTAGTCTTCGTCAGAAATTTGAAGGCACAGACTATTTTATTCCAAAGTCTGAAAAATTCTTCCTTGGTAAAGATACCAATAACATTGAATTGTGGTTTGAAGAAGCATGAAGTGGACAAAAATTCTAAGAAAAATAGAAGATCAAATCGAGGCAGGGGTCTATCCCGGGGCCTCTTTTGCGTATTTTAAGGACGGAGAATGGAGAGAATCCTACCTAGGCTTGAGTGATCCTGAGAAAGGATTAAAAACAGAGTCAGGGCTAGTCTATGACTTAGCCAGTGTGAGTAAGGTCGTGGGAGTAGGGACAGTCTTTACCTTCTTGTGGCAGCAAGGCAAATTAGATATTGATCGACCAGTGACGGATTTTTTTCCTGAATGTGATTACCCAGATATTTCTATTCGTCAGCTCTTGACCCACGCAACAGACCTGGACCCCTTTATTCCCAATAGGGACCAGTTGGGTTCTGAGGCATTAAGAGAGGCCATGTTTCATCTGAATAGACGTGATCAGCCTACTTTTCTATACTCGGATGTTCACTTTTTACTCTTGGGCTTTCTTTTGGAGAAAATCTTTGAACAAGACTTGGATCAGATTATAAAAGAACAAGTTTTGAACCTATGGGGGATGAAGGAAACAATGTTTGGTCCCGTTGAGTTTGCTGTACCGACAGTGAGGGGAGTAGAGGCAGGCAGTATTCATGATCCCAAAGCTCGTCTTTTGGGCAAACATGCTGGAAGTGCAGGTTTGTTTTCAACTGTTAAGGATTTGCAAAACTTTCTGGAACATTACTTGAAAGATGATTTTGCAGCAGATTTGAGCCGAAATTTTTCACCCTTAGATGATAAGGAGCGTTCCCTAGCCTGGAATCTGGAGGGAGCTTGGCTCGACCATACGGGTTATACTGGTACCTTTATCATGTGGAATCGAGAGAAACAGGAAGCTGCTATCTTTTTATCTAATCGAACGTATGAGAAGGATGAACGTGCTCAGTGGATAGTCGATCGAAACCAAGTCATGGAAATGATTCGTAGGGAAAGGTAGGGGGAAGAATGTCAAAAACCGTAAAAGGAACGCTATTCACAGTAGTTGCAGGCATTGCTTGGGGCTTGTCTGGAACTAGTGGCCAATACCTGATGGCACACGGAATTTCCGCTCTAGTCTTGACCAATCTGCGGCTCATTATTGCAGGATTGGTCCTGGTATTTTTAACTTATGCGACCGCAAAGGATAAACTCCTTGCTTTTTTAAAAGACAGAAAAAGCCTTTTCTCTATCTTGTTATTTGCCTTGTTTGGACTTTTCTTAAACCAGTTTGCCTATCTTTCTGCCATTCAGGAGACCAATGCTGGAACGGCGACGGTTCTCCAGTATGTATGTCCTGTTGGGATCTTGATTTATACTTGTATCAAGGACAAGGTAGCACCGACTCTGGCAGAGATTATTTCAATTGGTTTAGCAATTGGAGGAACTTTTCTTATTGCAACGCATGGGGAACTTGACCAGTTGTCGGTCATACCTGCTGGTCTTTTCTGGGGGCTCTTTTCTGCTTTGACCTATGCCCTCTATATTATCCTCCCTATCGCTTTGATTAAGAAGTGGGGAAGTATCTTGGTGATTGGTGTGGGCATGGTTATTTCTGGTGTGGTAGCTATTCCCTTCACAGGAGTCTTACAGGCCAGCATACCGACTAGCTTAGATTTTCTCTTTGCATTTGCTGGGATTATCATCATCGGAACGGTCTTTGCCTATACAGCTTTCCTAAAGGGAGCTAGTCTGATAGGCCCTGTTAAGTCTAGTTTATTAGCTTCCATAGAGCCCATCTCTGCTGTTTTCTTTGCCTTTCTGATTATGAAAGAGCAATTCTATGCGATTGATTTTGTCGGTATGGCCATGATTTTGCTTGCAGTAACCATCATTTCTTTGAAAGATTTGTTGATAGAAAATAAACGGAAGGTTGAATGAGAAACGAGTTACTCGTAAAAAGTGGTTGGTTTGAATATCCTATCGAAATATTGATTACGGATAAGGAATGGGAATTGAATTTTATAAAATTTTAAGTTTCTTTTCTTACAATAAACCAATCTTTAACTGCTAGAAGGAGAAAATATGAAAATTTTACAAATCATTCATCCATCTAAGCCCCTGCGCTACTTGAGATGGTTTGATATTCTGATTATTACAGTTCTAATGTTTGGCCAGTTTATCATTCGCTCAACGGAGCTCTTTTTAGCAAGTATATTTCCGACAGGTCTGTCAACTACAATGGATACGGCAAGTAATACTGCTGGCGAGGGAGTAGGCTATTTGAGCAACTTCACCCTGCAAGTAATACTTCTGACCTTGACCTTTCTTTACCTTTTGATTCGGAATTATGATTTCAAACAACTTCCCATTCGTTGGACCTGGTCCCTTCTCTTTTGGGTTCCTTTTATATTTGCCATTGTGGGATTGTTTGGAGACCTGGTGACAACACTAACTGGTGAATACAATTACTTAAATCCAGCTCTTTTTACCCACATAGATCCCATGGAAATTATACGGAAATTCCTAGCGCTTAGTCCGATGGCAATTGCCTATGCCTTGCTAAATGGCTTCTATGAAGAGTTTTTCTTTCTAGGATTATTGACATCAGTGAGAGAAAAGCACAAGTGGTGGGTTTTGTTTTATTCTACCATCATTCGGATTTCTTTTCACACTTATCAAGGATTGGTGTGGGCACTGGTTATTGGTGTAGTTTATGGTTTATTCTATTATTTTCTATACAAGTATAAGGTTAAAAATCTTTTGCCATTTTTCCTCATGCATGCTCTGGCAGACATGTTTGGTTCAAGCCTCATGTATCTCTTGATTGCCTGGGGAAGGTAAGAAATCAGAAAAATCCACTCAACTGAGTGGATTTTGTGTGTATAGATGACTAGTCTTTATTTTCGTGTGGTAAGATCAGGTTTAAGATGATACCTGTCATAGCTGATAGGGCAGTACCTGAAAGGGTAACTGGTCCTACTTTGAGGATGGCTCCACCAAGCCCAAGTACGAGCATTGCACTAGCAATGATGAGGTTACGCATTTGACTGAAATCAACGCGCTCCTTGATCAAGACTTTCAAACCGTTGCTGGCGATAACTCCGTAGAGAAGGATAGACATCCCACCAAGTACAGCACTAGGGATTGTTGAGATCAAGGCAGTGAATTTACCAAGGAAGCTAAGAGCAATTGCGATAAAGGCAGCGTTACGGATAACAGAGACAGAAGCGATACGAGTCATACCGATAACTCCTGTATTTTCGCCGTAAGTCGTATTAGCTGGTCCACCGAGGAAGGCAGATACAGATGTTGCGATACCGTCACCGAGAAGTGTACGGTGAAGACCTGGTTCTTTCAGGAATTGACGCCCACAGATTTGACTTAGGACGGTATGGTCACCGATGTGCTCAGAGATGGTTACGATTGCGATTGGCAAGATAGCGATTGTTTCAGGACCAAAGTAGAGGTTGTACTCTTTGAAGGCCCCGCCTGTACTAAATGGCAAGTAGAAACCAGGAATTTCAAACCAGTTGGCTTCTAAGACTGGGGTAAAGTCAACTAAACCAAGTGTCACTGCGAAGATGTACCCACCGATGATGGCAAAGAGGAAAGGAATAATACGAAGGAAGCCTTTTCCTTTTGTATTGATAAAGGCAGCGATCAAGAAAGTAACAACTGCTACAAGAGCATTTTTCCAATTTCCATCTGCTACAAGTCCAGCATTCGTTACAGCTGAGTTTGCCAGACCAAGACCGATAACGATAATCATGGGTCCGATAATGATTGGTGGTAAGAGTTTATCGATCCATTTTGTACCTGCAAAACGAACACTTGCAGCTACAAGGACATAGACCAAACCAGTCAAGATAACCCCTGTTTGAGCAGCAGATACATCCCCACCCATCTCTTTCATAGCTAGAGACATTGCAGTGATGAAGGCAAAAGAAGAACCGAGATAGACTGGAACTTTAAAGCCAGTTGAAACCATATAAATCAGTGTTCCGACACCTGATGCAAAAAGAGCAACAGATACGGGCATTCCCAAAATTAGGGGAACGAGAATGGTTGCACCAAACATGGCAAAAACGTGCTGGAAGCTGAGGAGGATACCTTTCCCAGCTGAAGGACGTTGGTCAACGTCTAGTAACAAGTCAACAGTTGATTCCTGTTTCATAAAAACCTCACTTTTGGGCACCAAAAAAGAGCCCATTATTTTACAGCAATAGGCTCTCAGAGTAAGACTTCTTTAAAAAAACTATTCCATTCTTAAAGAATTTCATATACTGCGTCTTTGTCACCTCACGGGATGACATTAAAAACCTTTGCTTAGGATAGTATAGCAGAAAAAAATGATTTTGTAAATCATTTTTTCCCGAGCCTAAAAATGTAAGAGCGAGGAATGATTTTGTAAATCATTTTTACTCAACTTTAAACAAGGGCGCGCTATTGATAGGATTAAAGCGGGCGTTTATTTGGCATGCCAGCCTTTCTTGGGTACTTGTTAGGCGTCTCCTTTTTCTTTTCGACGACAGTGATGTAGCGCGGATCTCCATTTGGCAGGGTATAGCTGAGGTTGTCCTCTACCTTGCTAAAGAGGAGGTTGAGAGCGTTCTTGGCTTCTAGCAATTCCTCGGGGGCATTGCTGGCCTTGAGAGCCAGTAGTTTTCCACCGACTTTAAGATAGGGAATGGTCAATTCAGACAAGACCTGCATGCGGGCCACCGCACGAGCCGTCACTATATCAAACTGGGCACGGAAATTCTTGTCTTGGGCAAAATCTTCTGCACGCCCATGGTAGAAGTGAACACCATCCAAATCCAGCTCTTGAGCTAAAAGTTGAAGGAAGTTGATTCGTTTATTTAGCGAATCGATGATGGTCACATCTAACTGAGGATAGAGGATTTTCATGGGGAGACTAGGAAATCCTGCCCCAGCCCCGATATCAAGAAGTTTGATAGTTTCATTTGAAATCAAACTTTGCAGGATGGGTGCAATCGAATCATAAAAATGTTTGAGATAAACTTCTTCTTTATCTGTAATAGCGGTCAGGTTAATCTTTTCATTCCACTCGACCAAGAGCTCAAAATAACGTTTAAATTGCCCTTTTTGCTGGTCCGAAAGTGGAAGATTTTGCTTGGCAAGCAAGTTGTAAAATGTTTCTGGTTTCATAGTAGTTTCCTTCTCTAGTATCATCTTATTTTACCATATTCATTAAAATTTTGATATACTGGTATTAATCTAAAAGCAGAAAGGAATAAGATTATGACTTGGATTATTCTTGGAGTTTTGGCTCTAATTGTTATTTTTGTGATTGTTAGCTATAACGGTTTGGTTAAAAATCGTATGCAAACCAAGGAGGCTTGGAGCCAGATCGATGTTCAGTTGAAGCGTCGTAATGATCTCCTCCCAAACTTGATTGAAACAGTCAAAGGCTATGCCAAATATGAAGGTTCTACCTTGGAAAAGGTGACAGAACTTCGTAGACAAGTAGCCGCAGCGACTTCGCCTGCTGAAGCTATGAAGGCCAGTGATGCCCTTACCCGCCAGATTTCTGGTATCTTCGCAGTAGCAGAGAATTACCCAGACTTGAAAGCTAGCGCTAACTTTATCAAATTGCAAGAAGAGTTGACAAATACAGAAAACAAAATCTCCTACTCACGCCAACTCTACAACAGTGTTGTCAGTAACTACAATGTAAAACTAGAAAGCTTCCCAAGTAATATTATCGCGGGACTATTTGGCTTTAAAGCTGCAGACTTCCTTCAAACTCCTGAAGAAGAAAAAGCAGTTCCTAAAGTTGACTTTAGCGGTTTAGGTGACTAAGATGTTGTTTGATCAAATTGCGAGCAATAAACGAAAAACCTGGATTTTGTTGCTGGTTTTCTTCCTACTCTTGGCCTTGGTTGGTTATGCGGTAGGCTATCTCTTCATGCGCTCAGGTCTCGGGGGCATGATCATAGCCCTAATCATTGGTCTTGTCTATGCCTTAACCATGATCTTTCAATCAACAGAGATTGTCATGTCTATGAATGGGGCGCGTGAAGTTGATGAGCAAATGGCACCAGACCTTTACCATGTAGTGGAAGATATGGCCATGGTCGCTCAGATCCCTATGCCACGTGTGTTCATCATTGAGGATTCTTCTTTAAATGCCTTTGCAACAGGTTCCAACCCGCAGAATGCGGCGGTAGCAGCCACTTCGGGTCTTCTGGCTATCATGAATCGTGAGGAGCTAGAAGCTGTTATGGGGCATGAAGTCAGTCATATCCGAAACTACGATATCCGCATTTCGACCATTGCTGTTTCCCTTGCTAGTGCTATTACACTGCTATCTAGTATGGCTGGTCGGATGATGTGGTGGGGTGGCGCTGGTCGAAGACGGAGCGATAATGATCGTGACGGAAATGGTTTAGAGATTATCATGCTTGTCATCTCTCTTTTAGCCATTGTTCTAGCACCTCTCGCTGCAACTTTGGTTCAATTAGCTATCTCTCGTCAGCGAGAATTCCTGGCGGATGCATCCAGTGTGGAGCTAACTCGCAATCCTCAAGGGATGATCAATGCACTGCGCAAGTTGGACAATAGCGAGCCAATGCATCACCACGTCGATGATGCCAGCAGCGCTCTTTATATCAATGATCCCAAGAAAGGTGGCGGACTACAAAAACTATTTTATACCCACCCACCTATCTCAGAACGAATTGAGCGTTTGAAACAGATGTAAAAAGAATCCAGAGAAACTTCTCTGGATTTTTGCGATGTTCAAAAGTTAAAAATCTTGTAAATCAACGACTTCTAAACCATCTTCTGTCAAACTATAGATGGCCGTACAGACCTCTTTTAAGAAACGTCTGTCATGCGAAACAGTAATCAGACCGCCGGGATAAGAGGCAAAGAGTTTTCTGATTTCAGGTTGAGAAGTGGGGGAGAAATTTCGGGTAGGCTCATCTAGAAGGAGAAAGTTTGGTTTGCGTAGTACTAAATCTAACAGAAGGAGTTTGCCTTGTTGACCACCAGATAAGGAACGGATTTGGTGTTGCATCTCTGGATAACTGAAATTAAGACTGGCTAAGTGGGATTGGATTTTCTGTAGTTCCTCTTTTTGCCCAGTTTGGCTGAGATAGGCTACTGGAGATAGATCCAATTCCAGTTTTTTGTGGTAATCTTGTGGCATAAAACCAAGCGAAATTTCTCTTTTGTCGCTTAGGAGTTGCTGTAACTTGGATAATAGAGTCGATTTCCCAACACCATTAGGCCCGATGATACCGATTTTATCTTGACCACGGATAGTCAGTTGTAAACCCTGAGCTAAAATGCGTTCGCCAATGGACAAATTTTCCTTTTCCAGTTGAATTAAGACTTTAGAAGCTGCTAATGGTTGGATATCTGAGAAGAAGAGTTGGATTTGCTCTTCTTCAAGTGGCTTTTGGGTCATGGACTGAGCTTCCTTTTCAAAGCGTTTTTCTTGAGAGAGAACATTTTTCATCTTTTTAGCCAATAGGCGCCCAGCAACATCATTTTTAGTGTTACGCAAAGCAGTTTCCACATTTTGCTTAACTCGGCGATGTTTTTCCATGGTTTTGTCATAGGCTCTCTGGTCGTTAGCAGCTTGCTGGATTTGTCTGGCAAAACTAGCCTTTCTCTGGTTGCTATAGCGTTCATAATCTAAATGCTCTACTAGTGTTTCCGCTTCTTTCCGGTGTTTGACCAGTCGCAAGTGGACAATAGTATCTGCCGTCTGAGAAAGAAAGTCTTCATCATGGGAAATGAAAATAACGGTTTGCCCAGTCTTCTGTATCTGCCTTTTTAGCCAGTCAACTGTCTCAAGGTCTAAGTCATTTGAAGGTTCATCTAAAAATAGAACTTCAAAAGGTTTAGATAATTCGTGAATGAGTTGAACTTTTAAGGCTTCGCCCCCTGATAGACTACCAATCTTTTGGTCACTAGCGAAGCGATCACTATCAAAATGCAATTCCTCAGCCAAACGATAGAGGAGACTGTAGTCTAAATCAGCGGGATCTAAAAAGAAGTAGTCGTGTAGAGATCTTTCTTTCAGGTACTCAGCTAGCTTTTGTGGAATGTAGGCCAGTGATTGAAAATCAGACTGGATGTCTCCTATTATAGTGAAATCAGGCAATGCTTCCCCCATTAAAGTTCGTAGCAAGGTTGATTTACCATTTCCTTCTTCACCAATAATAGCAACCTTTTCCCCGTCTTGGATAGTCATGCTTAAGTCAGATACTAGGTCTCGTAAATCTTTGTTTTGTGTGATGGTCAGATGATTGATTTTTATCATATTGTTGCCCTTTCTAGAATGTCCATAGTGCATAACAAAAAGCTCTACTTTACCTAGTAGAGCCCAAAGTCACTGTCAAAAACTCCATTATCCATGTCGAAAATCCCGTCAAACTAGGTCAATCTAGCCTTATCCAACCTAAGAGTAGCAGATGGTTAGCTTTCTAGTTTTTTGATTTTCAAAGAGGATAAAGTACCAGAAGATCTAGTACAAAAAGAGCATGCAAAAAGAGACAAAAACAAGATCTACTAAATAAAGTTCTTTATTTGATAGACTTAGTTGTTCATGTCTCCTTTACCTCCAAGTATTAGTACCTCTATCCTATACCTTTAAGGAAATTTTGTCAATAGTAAATCCAAATTTTTAATTTCTAAAATCCAAAAACAGGTCCATAAAGAGTTAGTACGTGTTTGACATGCTCGCAATGGAACTTGTCATAGTTTCGCCAAGCGGTGCGTGTTGGATCGTTTAGTTTTAGGCTACCCAGTCCAATCAGAAGACTGGTACCTTGGTAAAATTTCTCAAGGTCAATTAAGATACTGTTGTCAAGCTTTTCCGCTTTTTTAAGTTCCTTGAGAGTACTGTTTAGCAGTTCTTGTAGACGGAAATCATCGGCTGTACCTTGTTTGCAACTTTGGTAGCTTTTATTTAACTCGGAAAGGAGTTGGTAAGCTTCGTTGATGAGTGCTTTGTCTTCCATATGAGCATCCTCCTTGCTCTGATCTATTCTTGCCTATAGTATAGCACTAAACAGAAAATATGTCATAGTAAATATGTTAAAAATGAGATTTTAATATCAAGGTTTGGAAGGCTGACTTGTAGCCTTTTCATGGTATAATCAAGTGAGTAAATCTTTATGGAGGAAATATGAAGTTAAATATTCAAGAAATTCGTAAGCAGCCTGAAGGCTTGCATTTTGAGCAAGCTTTAGACCTGGCAACAGACTTACGTACCCGTAATCAAGAGATTATAGATGTCAAAGATATCCTTGCGGTTGGGAAAGTACAGTACGAAGACCGTATGTATTTCTTAGATTATCAGTTGTCTTACACCATTGTTCTTGCTTCAAGTCGCAGTATGGAGCCAGTTGAGTTAGTTGAATCTTATCCAGTCACGGAAGTTTTCATGGAAGGCGCCACCAACCAACTGGACCAGGAAATTTTAGACGATGACTTGGTCCTGCCTATCGAAAATGGTGAAATTGATTTGTCTGAAAGTGTGTCAGATAATATCTTGCTAAACATTCCAATCAAGGTCTTGACGGCAGAAGAAGAGGCGGGACAAGGTTTTGTGTCTGGAAATGACTGGCAAATCATGACAGAGGAAGAGTATCAAGCTCAACAAGCAGTCAAGAAAGAAGAAAACAGTCCATTTGCTGGCTTGCAAGGACTATTTGACGGAGATGAATAATGGTCTTGTCAAAAAAACGAGCACGAAAGGTGCTAGAAGAAATCATTGCTCTCTTCCCAGATGCCAAGCCAAGCCTCGATTTTACCAATCATTTTGAACTCCTGGTTGCGGTCATGTTGTCAGCTCAGACGACAGATGCTGCAGTCAACAAGGCCACACCAGGTCTCTTTGCTGCCTTTCCAACGCCTCAAGCCATGTCTGCCGCGACAGAAAGTGAAATTGCCTCACATATTTCACGCCTAGGACTTTATCGCAATAAAGCCAAGTTTCTCAAAAAATGTGCCCAGCAACTCATGGAAGATTTTGATGGCCAGGTCCCTCAAACTCGCGAGGAATTAGAAAGCCTAGCAGGTGTTGGTCGCAAAACAGCCAACGTAGTCATGAGTGTGGGCTTTGGGATCCCAGCCTTTGCAGTGGATACTCATGTCGAGCGTATCTGCAAGCATCACGATATCGTTAAAAAATCGGCCACGCCCCTCGAAGTAGAAAAACGTGTCATGGACATTCTGCCACCAGAGAAATGGTTGGCAGCCCATCAAGCCATGATTTACTTTGGACGGGCTATCTGTCATCCAAAAAATCCAGAATGCGATCACTATCCACAATTATATGATTTTAGTTCGTTATAAGATGAAAATTTTATGTTTTTTTCTTGCATTGATCCTTTCTTTGTGATATAGTAATAACAATAAAATATTCCTTTAAACCTGTCCCGTGAGGCAGGCAAGGAGCCGGATCAATAGATAGCTGGAGTCTATACTGTTTGCAGTAGGGCTCGCTTGGCTATACATTCTGAAGTCTCCTTGTTAAGGAGACTTTTCTTTTTGGAGGTTTGTCATGAGGACAAAAGAAGTTGTAGACGAATTGACCGTCAAACGAGCGATTACTCGGATTACCTACGAGATTATCGAACGGAACAAAGATTTGAATAGAATCGTTCTGGCTGGGATAAAAACGAGAGGTGTTTTTATCGCTCGTCGTATCCAAGAACGTTTGGAACAGCTAGAAAGTATCGCTGTTCCAGTGGTAGAACTAGATACTAAACCTTTCCGTGACGATGTAAAAAGTGGTGAAGATACTTCTGTAATCTCTGTTGATGTGACAGATCGGGAAGTCATCTTGGTGGATGATGTGCTCTACACCGGTCGGACTATCCGAGCTGCTATTGACAATATTGTTAGCCATGGTCGCCCTGCTCGTGTGAGTTTGGCAGTCTTGGTTGATCGTGGTCACAGAGAACTTCCAATCCGTCCAGACTATGTTGGAAAAAACATCCCAACCAGTCGTTCTGAAGAAATTATCGTAGAGATGATAGAACTAGATGGACAAGACAGAGTACTAATCACAGAACAAGCCTAAAACACTAAAAGGAGTAAAAAAATGTCAGAAAATCAACAAGCTTTGCAACATGTCGTTTCTATGGAAGATCTTACTGTAGAACAAGTAATGAAATTGATTAAACGAGGAATCGAATTTAAAAACGGAGCGAGTGCTTCCTATGAGGAACAGCATATCGTTTCCAACCTTTTCTTTGAAAGCTCAACTCGTACCCACAAATCCTTTGAGGTAGCAGAACTGAAACTTGGGCTTGATCTATTGGATTTCGATGTGAAGACCAGTTCAGTGAATAAGGGTGAAACACTCTATGACACGATCTTGACGCTGTCTGCACTAGGAGTGGATGCCTGTGTCATTCGTCACCCAGAGGTGGACTACTACAGAGAATTGATTGCTAGCCCAACCATCACAACTTCCATTATCAATGGTGGGGACGGTTCAGGGCAACATCCTAGCCAAAGTTTGCTTGATTTGATGACAATTTATGAAGAATTTGGACATTTTGAAGGTCTTAAGGTAGCTATCGCTGGCGACCTAAACCACTCACGGGTAGCTAAGTCTAATATGCAAATCCTTAAACGCTTGGGAGCGGAGCTTTACTTTGCAGGTCCTGAGGAATGGAGAAGTGAGGAGTTTGAACATTATGGTCGCTTTGTATCAATTGATGAGGTGATTAATCAAGTAGATGTTATGATGTTCCTTCGTGTGCAGCATGAACGTCATGAAATTGTGACAGGATTTTCAAAAGAAGACTATCATATCCAGCATGGTTTGACACAAGAACGCTATGACCGCTTGAAAGAAAAAGCAATCCTCATGCACCCAGCTCCAGTCAATCGTGATGTTGAAATCGCAGACCATTTAGTTGAAGCACCAAAATCACGTATTGTTCAGCAAATGACCAACGGTGTCTTTGTCAGAATGGCAATTTTAGAATCTGTGCTGGCCTACAGAAAAGCTAAATAAGGTACAAAGCGTTAAAAGATATCTGAGAGTATCAACGAGAGGTGAGTAGATGAAAAAACGACTTCTAGTATTAGAAGATGGGACAGTATTTGAAGGCCAGGCCTTCGGAGCAGATATTGATGTAACAGGGGAAATCGTCTTTAACACAGGGATGACTGGTTACCAAGAATCCATAACAGACCAGTCTTACAATGGACAAATCTTAACCTTTACCTACCCTTTGGTGGGAAATTATGGAATTAACCGTGACGACTACGAGTCCATCAATCCTACCTGTAAGGGAGTAGTAGTTTTTGAAGAAGCGCGTAGAGCCAGCAACTGGCGCAACCAAATGACCTTGGATGAATTTTTGAAAGCTAAGAAAATTCCAGGTATCTCAGGAATTGATACCCGTGCCCTTACAAAGATTATCCGTAAACATGGTACCATGCGGGCAACCCTTACGCATGTTGGCGATACCATGGACCATATCACAGATCAGCTCCAAGCGACAGTTCTACCGACAGATAATATCAAGCAAGTCTCTACAAAGACAGCTTATCCTGCTCCTGGAGTTGGATTGAGTGTCGTACTGGTAGACTTTGGTCTTAAACACTCAATCTTACGCGAACTTTCTAAGCGTAATTGTAACGTGACCGTGGTTCCATACACAACCACTGCAGAAGAAATTCTCCATCTCCATCCTGACGGGGTTATGTTGTCAAACGGTCCAGGTAACCCAGAAGATGTTCCCCAAGCACTGGACATGATTCGTGGTGTGCAAGGAAAAATTCCAATCTTTGGTATCTGTATGGGACACCAACTTTTTGCTATGGCAAATGGTGCTAAGACTTATAAGATGAAATTTGGTCATCGTGGATTTAACCACGCGGTACGTGAAATTGCAACAGGACGCGTAGACTTTACTAGCCAGAACCATGGTTATGCGGTTAGTCGTGAGGACTTGCCGGAGCACTTGATCATTACACACGAAGAAATCAATGACAAGTCGGTTGAAGGTGTGCGTCACAGATACCAACCAGGTTTCTCTGTGCAATTCCACCCAGATGCAGCTCCAGGACCGCACGATGCAAGCTATCTCTTTGATGAATTTATCGAAATGATGGAGTCGTTTAAATCTGCTAATCGCTGATATAGGAAACTCTGTCAGAGGCTTGTCGAATAAAAAGGCAATTCCTTTCTTTTAGTTGAGCAAAGAGATACTGAAATTTTTTACACTCGATTTATTATTGAAAAATCATCGGAGAATTTATTTAATGTCGCCCTGTGAGGCGACGAATAGAAAGGAGAAGGTACAATGTTCGCGGAAGTGAACACGCCCTAAGAACTGTGTGAAAAAGATAAACATCGTTTTGACGCTGAAGGCGTCTGCACCGAGTTTCCTATTTTCACTGTGTTCTTGACGGGCTTTGTATCATAAACTATGCCTAAACGTACTGATATTCAAAAAATTATGGTGATTGGTTCTGGTCCGATTATTATTGGTCAGGCTGCTGAGTTTGACTATGCTGGGACCCAGGCCTGCTTGTCTTTGAAAGAGGAGGGCTATGAGGTTGTTTTGGTTAACTCAAACCCTGCAACCATCATGACGGACAAGGAGATTGCTGACAAGGTTTACATCGAACCGATTACACTTGAGTTTGTGACACGTATTCTCCGTAAGGAACGTCCAGATGCCTTGTTGCCAACACTCGGTGGTCAGACAGGTCTCAATATGGCCATGGAATTGTCAAAAAATGGTATCCTAGATGAGCTTGGTGTCGAGCTTCTCGGTACTAAACTATCTGCTATTGACCAAGCGGAGGACCGTGACCTCTTTAAACAATTGATGGAAGAGCTGAACCAACCAATTCCAGAATCTGAAATTGTCAACACAGTAGAAGAAGCAGTTGCTTTTGCAGCGTCAATCGGTTACCCAGTTATCGTCCGTCCAGCCTTTACCCTAGGTGGTACTGGTGGTGGTATGTGTGCCAATGAGGAAGAATTGCGTGAAATCGCTGAAAATGGGTTGAAGTTGTCACCTGTTACCCAATGTTTGATTGAGCGTTCTATTGCTGGTTTCAAGGAAATCGAATACGAAGTTATGCGCGACTCAGCTGACAATGCCCTCGTTGTCTGTAACATGGAAAACTTCGACCCAGTTGGGATTCACACAGGGGATTCCATTGTATTTGCCCCTGCGCAAACCATGTCAGACTATGAAAACCAAATGCTACGTGACGCGAGCTTGAGCATCATTCGCGCCCTTAAGATTGAAGGTGGATGTAACGTTCAGCTAGCACTTGATCCACACAGCTTTAAGTACTATGTTATCGAAGTAAATCCCCGTGTATCGCGCTCTTCTGCCCTTGCATCTAAGGCGACAGGTTATCCGATTGCTAAGTTAGCTGCTAAGATTGCCGTCGGTTTAACCCTAGATGAGGTCATCAACCCCGTTACGGGTTCAACTTACGCCATGTTTGAGCCAGCCCTCGACTATGTGGTTGCCAAGATTCCTCGTTTCCCATTTGACAAGTTTGAAAAGGGTGAGCGCCGTCTTGGTACCCAGATGAAGGCGACTGGGGAAGTCATGGCGATTGGTCGTAACATCGAGGAATCACTTCTTAAAGCTTGTCGTTCCCTTGAAATTGGTGTCCACCACAATGAAATGCCAGAGCTTGCAGCAGTTTCAGATGATGCTTTGATTGAAAAGGTTGTGAAAGCCCAAGATGACCGTCTCTTCTACGTTTCAGAAGCCATTCGCCGTGGCTACACACCAGAAGAAATTGCTGAATTGACTAAGATTGATATCTTCTATCTGGATAAACTCTTGCACATCTTTGAAATCGAGCAAGAATTGGGCGCTCATCCACAAGATATAGAAGTTTTGAAAACAGCTAAGCTCAATGGTTTCTCAGACCGTAAGATTGCTGAACTATGGGAAACGACAGCTGAGCAAGTTCGTCAACTTCGCTTGGAAAACAAGATTGTCCCAGTCTACAAGATGGTCGATACCTGTGCGGCGGAGTTTGACTCTGAAACGCCATATTTCTATTCAACCTATGGATGGGAAAATGAATCTATTAAGTCTGATAAGGAATCTGTACTGGTCCTAGGTTCTGGTCCAATCCGTATCGGGCAAGGGGTTGAGTTTGACTATGCAACTGTTCACTCTGTTAAGGCTATTCAGGCTGCTGGTTATGAAGCTATTATCATGAATTCAAACCCAGAGACCGTTTCTACAGACTTCTCTGTATCTGACAAGCTCTACTTTGAACCGTTGACTTTCGAAGATGTCATGAATGTCATTGACTTGGAGCAACCAAAAGGCGTTATCGTTCAGTTTGGTGGTCAAACAGCCATCAACCTTGCGGAGCCTTTGGCAAAAGCAGGTGTGACCATCCTTGGTACGCAAGTCGCTGACCTAGACCGTGCAGAAGACCGTGACCTCTTCGAGCAAGCCCTTAAAGACTTGGATATTCCACAGCCACCAGGTCAAACGGCTACCAATGAAGAAGAGGCAGTGCTTGCAGCTCGCAAGATTGGTTTCCCAGTCCTCGTTCGCCCATCTTATGTCTTGGGTGGACGTGCCATGGAAATTGTGGAAAACGAAGAAGATCTTCGTTCTTATATGCGTACAGCGGTTAAGGCTAGTCCAGACCACCCAGTGCTTGTTGACTCTTACATCGTTGGGCAAGAGTGTGAAGTTGATGCCATTTCAGACGGACAAAATGTCCTTATCCCAGGTATCATGGAGCATATCGAACGTGCCGGTGTCCACTCAGGTGACTCAATGGCCGTTTACCCACCACAAACCTTGTCGCAAAAAGTTCAGGAAACCATCGCAGACTACACAAAACGTCTAGCAATTGGCCTTAACTGTCTTGGTATGATGAACATCCAGTTTGTTATCAAGGATGAAAAAGTCTACGTTATTGAGGTCAATCCACGTGCTAGCCGTACGGTTCCATTCCTTTCTAAGGTGACCAATATTCCTATGGCTCAGGTAGCGACTAAGTTGATTCTTGGTCAAAACCTTGGAGAACTTGGTTATCAAGATGGACTTTACCCTGAAAGTACTCGCGTTCATATCAAGGCTCCAGTCTTCTCCTTCACCAAGTTAGCTAAGGTAGATAGCTTGCTCGGTCCTGAGATGAAGTCAACAGGTGAAGTTATGGGTTCTGATACGACTCTCGAAAAAGCTCTCTATAAAGCCTTTGAAGCTTCTTACCTCCATTTGCCAACCTTTGGTAATGTTGTCTTTACCATCGCAGATGATGCCAAAGAAGAAGCCTTGGACTTGGCTCGACGTTTCCAAAATATCGGTTACGGTATCCTTGCGACAGAAGGAACTGCAGCCTTCTTTGCCAGTCATGGACTACATGCCCAACCTGTTGGTAAGATTGGTGACGATGAGAAGGACATTCCAAGCTTTGTCCGCAAAGGAAAAATCCAAGCGATCATCAATACTGTTGGAACAAAACGAACTGCTGACGAAGATGGAGAGCAAATCCGTCGTTCAGCCATTGAACACGGGGTGCCCCTCTTCACAGCCCTAGATACAGCTAATGCTATGCTCAAAGTGCTGGAAAGCCGTAGTTTTGTCACAGAAGCGATCTAGTTGAGAAAAAATTTTCACAGTTAAAAAGGCCAGCGTAGAAAACGCTGGCTTTTACAATACTGATCTTGCTTATTTCAACTAGCATGCTTTCCTTAAGAATCATTCCAAAATGTGATATAATAAGGAAGAATTGGAAATAAGTAAATTATTTTCATTGTATTTTCAAAAACACCATTAAGAAAATAGATAAAGACAGATTAGAAAGTGTAAAATTCCGATGTCTTCTTACAAGAAAGTCTCTCTTTCTGAGATCAATCAATCTATTGAAACTCCAAATAACAACCATTTTTGGCAAAATCTAAAAGCATTTTTAGGACCTGGCGCTCTTGTAGCAGTTGGTTATATGGATCCTGGAAACTGGATTACTAGTGTGGTTGGTGGTGCTTCTTACAAGTATAGTCTCTTATTCGTCATTTTAATTTCATCCATCATCGCCATGCAGCTACAACAGATGGCTGGAAAGCTCGGTATCGTAACTAAGATGGACCTAGCACAGGCAACAGCTCATCATGCTCCCAAGTGGCTTCGCTATAGTCTGTGGGTGATTTTAGAATTAGCTTTAATGGCGACAGACTTAGCTGAGGTTCTAGGGTCAGCGATTGCCTTAAATCTTTTATTTAAAATACCGATTATGGTTGCTATTCTCTTAACCGTTTTAGATGTATTTTTGTTACTTTTATTGATGAAATTTGGTTTCAAAAAAATTGAAGCTATTGTTACGACTCTTATCTTAACCATATTAGGTATCTTTACTTATCTTGTGGCTTTATCCAATCCAAATATTCAGGGTATTTTTGGTGGTTATTTACCGACTTCAACACTATTTGAAACACCATTGCCAGGTCATGAAAGTCAATTGACCTTGGCTCTAGGGATTGTAGGAGCGACAGTCATGCCTCATAATCTCTATCTCCATTCTTCTCTATCCCAAACAAGGAAAATCAACTACAAAGATAAAAAGGACGTTCGAAAAGCTGTTCGTTTTATGACCTGGGATTCAAATCTTCAGTTGTCCCTAGCTTTTATTGTCAATTCCTTACTTCTTATTTTAGGGGCCTCCCTCTTTTTTGGTCATGCGTCTGAAATTTCGGCTTTCTCCCAAATGTACAATGCTTTACAGGATTCGACAATAGCAGGAGCAATAGCCAGCTCAACTCTGTCAACTTTATTTGCTTTGGCCCTCTTAGCAAGTGGCCAAAATTCTACTATTACAGGTACCTTAACTGGACAGATCGTTATGGAAGGTTTCTTGCATCTGAAATTGCCTCAGTGGATTATCCGTATCGGTACACGTATTTTTGCCTTGCTACCCGTGATTATTGTCGCCGTTTTGTTTGGGCATCAAGAAAAAACCTTGGATCAGTTATTGGTCTATTCACAGGTCTTTCTTTCGATCGCTCTTCCGTTTTCAATCTTCCCCTTGATTTATCTGACTTCTAAGAAGTCACTGATGGGAGAATTTACCAATGCCAAGTGGAACACAATCCTAGGTTACGCAGTTTCAATCATCTTGACCATTCTTAACATCAAACTTCTTTTTGATATTTTTTAATCTCATTTGAAATCAATCATAGTATCAGCGTGAAGGTTGACAAAGAGAAAGTAGTAGTGGTTGATTCATGAAAAGAAGCAAAAAAAAAGAACAGTTGAAACTGTTCTTTTTTATCATTATTTGAGACCGTATTTTTTGTTGAAACGATCCACACGTCCATCTGCTTGAGTGAACTTTTGACGTCCAGTGTAGAATGGGTGTGAGTCTGATGAAATTTCCACACGAATCAATGGGTAAGTTTCGCCTTCGAACTCAACAGTTTCGTTAGAGCGTTTTGTTGAACCGCTAAGGAATTTGTAACCAGTAGTTGTGTCCATGAAGACAACTGGGCGATATTCTGGATGGATATCTTTTTTCATTTTGCAATATTTCCTTTCTGCCATGGTCTCTTTGCGAGCCATAGATTGTTACCTTACTAGTCTATCAGATTCTGATAAGTTTGGCAAGTCTTTTATTTGTTTTTAAACAAGTTTTTTAGTTTTTGGTAGATGATTTCGTTTTCCTCTAGACTATAGGAATTGGCGCCACTGGCTAATGGGTGTCCTCCTCCGTCATGTTGTTTGGCAATTTCATTGATAGGAGTGATTTTACTGCGCATTCGCACACGGAAGTGACCATCAGCTTGTTCGACAAAGATAGCCCAAGCCTTAACAGTATCAATTCGACCAGGTGCTCCAACAATCGCTGCAGTTTCAGCATCGGTAACATTGTATTGTTTCAAGATTTCTTGAGTAAGCAGAACGCGTGCGGCTCCGTTCTCATCAACTTCTAAGTGATCATAGACATAGCCTTGCAGTTTTGCAATCTTGAAGCTCATGGTATCCATCTGTCGAGACAATCCGGCAAAGTCAAAATCAACTTCTCGGAGCTGGGCAGCTATTCTAAAGGTACGAGCACTAGTTGACGGGTAAAGAAAACGCCCTGTGTCCCCGACAATTCCTGCATAGAGAAGTCGTGCCGCTTCATTAGACAAAGCCAGCTGATTTTCTTGAGCAAATAGAGTAATCATCTCACTGGCACTGCTTGAACTTGTATCCACCCAAGATAGGTCACCATAAACATCATCATTTGGATGGTGATCGATTTTGATGGTAAAATCAGCTTGTTCATAGCGCTTATCATCGATACGAGGACGATTCGCTGTATCACAAATAATAGCAAGAGCACCTTGGTAGTCACTATCTTGGACAGTATCCATTTCTGCCATCCAGGTTAGGGTCGGTTCATTAAAACCGACTGCTTTGATGGTCTTTTCTGGAAAATGGTGATTGAGCAAGGCTTTCAAGCCTACCTGACTCCCTATGGCATCAGGATCTGGTTTCATATGACGGTGAATGATAATGGTATCGTATTCTTTGATTTTCTCTAAAATTTGCTGGCAAATTTCCATAAATAACCTCAATTCTTTCTCATTTCATTGTAGCACAAGAATTTTTATTTTTAAAATGAAAAAGATATGATATAATGGAGAAAGATAAATTGAGGAGGACGATATGGCATTAGCAAAAATTGTATTTGCCAGTATGACCGGTAATACCGAAGAAATTGCAGATATTGTAGCAGATAAATTGCGTGATTTGGGCTTGGATGTCGATGTTGATGAATGTACGACTGTTGACGCTTCAGACTTTTTGGAAGCAGACATCGCTATCGTTGCGACATACACCTACGGAGATGGAGAATTGCCAGATGAGATGATGGACTTCTACGAAGACCTAGCAGATCTCAACTTGAATGGTAAAATCTACGGAGTGGTCGGTTCAGGTGACACCTTCTACGACGAATTCTGTAAGGCTGTTGATGACTTTGATCGCGTTTTCGTTGCGACAGGAGCAGAAAAAGGTTCAGAGTGTGTTAAAGTTGATCTTTCTGCTGAGGAAGAAGACATTGAACGCTTGGAACAATTCGCAGAAGAATTGGCCGCAAAAGTAGGATAAGAATCAAACTGCGCTGACTGGAAGGAGTCAGTGCGTTTTTATTAGTTATTTTGGGATTTCACTAGCCTATTTGGTGGCTTTTTGATACAATAATTCAAATAAAGGAGGAGACACTATGGATTTAAATAGTATTCGGCAAGAAATTGATCAAATAGACGACCAAATCGTCAAGCTCCTAGAAGAACGGATGCACTTAGTTGAAGGGGTTGTCGCTTATAAAAAAGCATCTGGTAAGCCAATCTTAGATACTAAGAGAGAAGAAGTTATTTTTGAAAAAGTCAGAAGTCGTGTAGAGGATAAGCGCTATCAGGAGACTATTGTCGCAACTTTTTCGGACATACTCAAACGTTCGCGTGAATATCAGGAACAAAACATCAAATGAAAAAAGAACAATTCTATCCGCTAGGGATTTTTTTAGCAGCTATGTTGGGTGGTCTTGTCCGCTATTTTGTATCTAGTCAGTTGCCAGCCAGTCCTGAATTTCCTTGGGGAACCCTCCTTGTCAACTATCTGGGGATTTTCTGCTTGGTCTATCTGGTAAAAGGCTATCTGGTCTATAAGGGAAGCAGTAAAGGCTTGGTTTTGGCGCTGGGTATAGGCTTTTGCGGTGGTTTAACAACCTTTTCTAGCCTGCTCTTGGATGCTGTGAAATTGCTTGATACCGGGCGTTATCTTAGTTTAGTCCTGTATTTAATTCTTAGTATTGGTGGAGGCCTGCTCTTGGCTTATTTTCTAGGGAGGAAGAAATGGTAATCATCTATCTTGCAATCGCCTGTGGCTTTGGAGCCCTAGTGCGCTATTTCTTTTCCCGATATAATCAATCCTCGAAATTGCCCCTAGGAACTCTCATAGCCAATCTTCTCGGTTGTTTTTTGATTGGCTTATTCTACAACCATGTAGAGTCCAAGGAAGTCTATGCCATCCTAGCGACAGGTTTCTGTGGTGGGTTGACGACCTTTTCAACCTTGAATGACGAGCTGCAAAGACTACTTAGTGACAAGAAGGTATTTTATAGCTACTTAGTCTTAACCTACATAGGTGGTTTTCTAGCGATTTTTTTAGGAATTCTGCTATAAATTTCTTTACTTTTAGGTGGAAATTTGGTAAACTGTATCTTGTGTGTAATGGACGCACAAAAATACAGTTTATCCGCTGAGGAAGGTTCCTCAAGATTGACAAAGATAGGAGAATAAAATGAATCCATTAATCCAAAGCTTGACTGAAGGTCAACTTCGTACAGATATCCCATCATTCCGTCCTGGTGACACTGTTCGTGTACATGCGAAAGTTGTCGAAGGTAACCGTGAACGTATCCAGATTTTTGAAGGTGTTGTTATCGCACGTAAAGGTGCTGGTATCTCAGAAAACTATACAGTTCGTAAAATCTCTAACGGTGTAGGTGTTGAGCGTATCTTCCCAATCCACACTCCACGTGTTGAAAAGATCGAAGTTGTTCGTTACGGTAAAGTACGTCGTGCGAAATTGTACTACTTGCGTGCACTTCAAGGTAAGGCAGCTCGTATCAAAGAAATCCGTCGTTAATTCGACTAAAAACTCTGCTTACCTAGCAGAGTTTTTCTCTAGCTCCCTTAGTTCAATGGATATAACAACTCCCTCCTAAGGAGTAGTTGCAGGTTCGATTCCTGCAGGGGGCATATGATCTACTGATTTTTATTCAGAAATCACTCAAGTTAAAATAGAACTCCAAAAGCGTGATAGCACGCTTTTTTTGTTTTTCATGAATGATGGAGACGAGAGAATTTGTATATAATTATAAAAAACAAAATATTCTAGTTAATTGCTTATAATGATTTGATTTTTTAGAAAGTAAAGAGTAAAATTTAATTAATATGATAATTAGTTAGGAGTTTGATTATGAACGGTTTAGTTTTAGGTTTAGATATTGGTATTGCCTCCGTAGGAGTGGGAATTCTAGAAAAAAATTCTGGTGAGATTATCCATACGAGTTCTCGTCTTTTTCCAGCAGCAACAGCTGATAATAATGTTGAAAGAAGAAGTAATAGACAGGCTAGACGATTAAATCGTCGGAAGAAACATCGTGTTGTTCGCTTTCAGGATCTATTTGAAGATCATGGCTTGTTAACTGATTTTTCTAAGGTATCCATTAATCTTAATCCATATCAGCTTCGTGTAGATGGATTGGATCAACGACTAACGAATGAAGAGCTGTTCATAGCATTAAAAAACATTGTTAAGAGACGTGGTATTAGCTATTTAGATGATGCTTCTGAGGATGGTGGTGCAGTCTCTTCTGATTATGGCAAAGCAGTTGAGGAAAATAGAAAATTACTTGCTGAACAAACACCTGGTCAAATCCAACTAGAGCGTTTCGAAAAATATGGTCAGGTAAGAGGAGATTTCACTGTTGTGGAAAATGGTGAGAAACGCCGATTGATCAATGTTTTTTCAACATCTGCATATAAAAAAGAAGCTGAAAGGATTTTAAGAAAACAGCAAGAATTTAATAATCAGATCACGGATGAGTTTATAGAGCACTATCTAAAAATCCTTACAGAGAAAAGAAAATATTATCATGGGCCAGGTAATGAAAAATCTCGGACGGATTATGGACGTTTCAGAACAGACGGTACCACGTTGGATAATATTTTTGGTATTTTAATTGGTAAATGTACATTTTATTCGGATGAATACAGAGCTTCAAAAGCTTCCTATACTGCTCAAGAGTTTAACTTGCTAAATGATTTAAATAATTTAACTGTTCCAACAGAAACTAAGAAACTGAGTGAGGAACAAAAGAAAACAATCGTTGAATATGCTAAGTCGGCGAAAACATTAGGGGCTTCAACTTTATTGAAGTACATTGCTAAAATGCTTGACGCTTCAGTAGATCAGATACGTGGTTATCGAGTTGATGTAAACAATAAACCTGAAATGCATACTTTTGAAGTCTATCGGAAGATGCAATCGCTAGAAACAATTCCAGTTGGAGAATTGTCTAGAAACGTTCTAGATGAGCTTGCCCATATTTTAACTCTAAATACTGAACGAGAAGGTATAGAAGAAGCGATTAACACGAAGTTAATGGATGTATTTAGTCAAGACCAAGTGCTTGAATTGGTTCAATTTAGAAAAAATAATAGTAGTTTATTTAGTAAGGGATGGCATAATTTTTCTCTTAAACTCATGATGGAATTGATACTAGAACTCTATGAAACTTCAGAAGAGCAAATGACAATTCTAACACGATTGGGGAAACAAAAATCTAAAGAAACATCAAAACGAACCAAGTATATTGATGAAAATGAATTAACAGAAGAAATTTATAACCCTGTAGTAGCAAAATCTGTCAGACAAGCTATAAAAATAATTAACGAAGCAACTAAAAAATATGGTATCTTTGATAATATCGTTATCGAAATGGCGCGTGAAAATAATGAAGAAGATGCTAAGAAGGATTATATAAAACGTCAAAAGGCAAACCAAGATGAGAAAAATGCTGCCATGGAAAAAGCGGCTTTCCAATACAATGGGAAAAAAGAGTTACCAGATAGTATTTTTCATGGTCATAAGGAATTAGCTACTAAGATTCGATTATGGCACCAGCAGGGAGAGAGGTGTCTTTATACTGGTAAGAATATATCAATTTCAGATTTAATTCACAATCAGTACAAGTACGAAATTGATCATATTTTACCTCTTTCTTTATCGTTTGATGATAGTCTATCTAATAGAGTATTGGTTCTAGCTACAGCAAACCAAGAAAAGGGTCAGCGTACACCGTTTCAAGCTTTAGATAGTATGGACGATGCGTGGTCCTATCGTGAGTTTAAATCATATGTAAAAGATTCAAAATTGCTAAGCAATAAAAAGAAAGATTATCTTTTAACGGAAGAAGACATTAGTAAAATTGAGGTGAAACAGAAGTTCATCGAAAGAAATTTAGTTGATACTCGATATTCTTCTCGAGTTGTTCTAAACGCTCTACAAGATTTTTATAAGAGCCATCAATTTGATACAACTATTTCTGTGGTACGTGGACAATTCACCTCTCAGCTGAGAAGAAAGTGGGGGCTCGAAAAATCTCGTGAAACCTACCACCATCATGCTGTAGATGCATTAATTATTGCAGCTTCCAGTCAATTAAGATTATGGAAAAAACATAATAATCCTTTGATTTCTTATAAAGAAGGGCGATTCGTTGATTCAGAGACTGGAGAAATTATTTCATTAAGTAATGATGATTACAAAGAATTAGTATTTAAAGCTCCCTATGCCCATTTTGTTGATACATTGCGTAGCAAGGAGTTTGAGGATAGTATACTATTTTCTTATCAAGTAGATTCAAAATTCAATCGAAAAATTTCAGACGCTACTATTTATGCAACAAGAAAAGCGAAATTGGATAAAGATAAGTTTGAAGAAACTTATGTTTTAGGTAAGATAAAAGATATTTATAGTCAAGCAGGATATGATGCTTTCATTAAAATTTACAATAAAGATAAGAGTAAATTCTTAATGTATCACAAAGATCCACAAACATTTGAAAAGGTTATTGAAGAAATTTTAAGAACCTATCCTTCTAAAGAATTGAACGATAAGAATAAAGAGATCCCTTGCAATCCTTTTGAGAAATATAGACAAGAAAATGGGCCTATTCGCAAGTACAGTAAAAAAGGTAATGGACCAGAAATTAAAAGTCTGAAATACTACGATAAAAATATTCCAGAATCATTTATTAACATAACTCCTTCTAATAGTCAAAATAAAGTAATCCTACGTCAATTAAATCCTTGGAGAACAGATGTCTATTTTAATCATCAGACGGAGAAGTATGAGTTACTTGGATTAAAATATGCAGATTTACAATTTGAGAAAGTAACTGGGAAATATTCTATAACTATTGATAAATATAATGAAATTAAAGAAAAAGAAGGAGTTAGCAAGGAGTCAGAATTCAAATTTACCTTATATAAAAATGACTTGCTTTTGATTAAGGATACGAAAAATAACGAGAAACAGATTTTTAGATTCTTATCTAGAACAATGCCAAATGTGAAACATTATGTAGAACTAAAACCTTATGATAAAGCTAAATTTGATGGTAACCAGCCATTGATAACAATCTTTGGAAATGTTGCAAAAGGAGGACAGTGTCTGAAAGGATTAAATAAATCAAATATCTCCATTTTTAAAGTCAAAACAGATGTTTTGGGTAATAAACATTTCATCAAAAAAGAGGGTGAGAAACCAAAACTCAAATTTTAAAAAATATTTTTAAAAAAGAGTTGCAAACGCTTGTACAATGTATTATAATAATAACTGTAAGGGACGCCTTACACAGTTACTTAAATCTTGCAGAAGCTACAAAGATAAGGCTTCATGCCGAATTCAACACCCTGTCATTTATGGCTGGGTGTTTTCGTTTTGTGAAAGAGGAAAAGACAATGACTTGGAGAATTGTGCATATCTGTCAGAGTGAAAAAATGCAATTGAAGTTAGATAACCTTTTAATTAAGAAAATGGGTCAAGACTATGTTATCCCACTGAGTGATATTTCGATAATTGTAGCAGAGGGAGGGGAGACAGTTGTAACTTTAAGGTTATTAAGTGCATTGAGTAAGTATAATATTGCCTTAATTGTCTGTGATAATGAACACTTGCCCACTGGAATTTATCATTCTCAAAATGGCCATTTTAGAGCCTATAAAAAATTACAGGAGCAATTATTGTGGACACAGGAACAAAAAGACAAATTATGGCAAATAGTAACCTATTTCAAAATAAACAATCAGCAAGATGTTCTTGCAATGTTTGAGAAGAATATTGATTGTATTCAATTATTAGCAGACTATAAAGATCATATTGAGTTTGGAGATAAAACCAATCGTGAAGGTCATGCTGCCAAAGTTTATTTTAATGAATTGTTTGGTAAGAAATTTGTACGACTTACTCAACAGGAAACAGATGTCATCAATGCCGGTCTTAATTATGGCTATGCGATTATGAGAGCGCAGATGGCACGAATTATTGCTGGTTACGGCTTGAATCCCTTGATTGGCATTTTTCATAAGAATGAATATAACCAATTTAACCTGGTTGATGATCTAATGGAACCTTTTCGGCAGATTGTAGATGTTTGGGTCTATCAAAATTTACGAGATGAAGAGTATTTAAAATATGAATTTCGTCTTGCGTTGACGGATACACTAAATGCGAAGATTCGTTACGGTAAAGAAACGTGTTCTGTAACGGTAGCAATGGATAAATATGTCAAAGGTTTTCTAAAATGTATCTCTGATAAGGACACTAGCAAATTTTACTGTCCGATAGTTTCGAGTGTAGAATGGAGTTAAAGAAATGAGGTATGAAGCATTGAGATTATTGTGTTTTTTTGATTTGCCAATGGAAACCAATCAAGAAAAGAGAGTCTATCGTAATTTTCGGAAAGATTTAATTGCCAATGGTTTTGAAATGTTACAGTTTTCTGTTTATTATAGAACCTGTCCTAACCGAAGTTTTGCTAGTAAATTCTATAAAAAATTAAGTCAGAGTAATTTACCAAGCGGGAATGTCCGTTTGCTAGCAGTGACTGAAAAACAATTTTCTGAAATGGTTTTAATCATTGGTGGAAAAACAAAACAAGAAGAAGTAGTCAGTGATAATAAGTTGGTAGTTATATGAAAATGAACATTGGTCATCCATACAAGAATAATATTTCATTAAGTTTTGGTCAATTTACTCAAATTGTAGGTCAAGATCAGCAACTAAAGTACTATATTTGGCAGATGCTATTATGGTATTTTGGAGGAAAAAAATATAGTGAGGAAGATTTAGTTCTCTTTGAACAAAATGAGCCCAAAATACTAATAGATGATACAGTTGTTTCCCGTTCGGAATTTAGTATCATTCAAATATCCAATATCAATGATTTGATTGAACAAATGGAATATAAAAAAGGAACAGTAGCTTATGATTATATAAAGAAAAAGATTAATTCTATAGAGATAATGGAGCAAATTGAAAATATCAATGACAATCTAGATAGGATTTCACTTCAATTGAATCAGAAGTTGAATCTTCAAATAGATGATATTATCTATCATACCGAAGCAAAATATTTTAATGCTGATCAGTTGATTCAAAAGAATTTTTTGCCCTATTTTGGAAAAAACGAGAAAAATATTTCATTTGAATTTATAGACAACAAGACTAAGCTTTTATTATTTCTTTCCATGTTAGAAGTTATGGCGACAAATAGTTCTGAAAAGTTTTTGCTTGTCTTACGAAATTTGGACGATTTTCTATCCTATAGTGATTTTGTTGAATGTTGCGAGAAAATGGAGTTTCTGACTAATCATAGCGATTCATTATATATTGTTTTGTTTCCTTCAAATGAAGGTTATCTTCATGTCACGAAAGAAGTTTTAGAGGAAATCAATATTGTTTCCGATTATGTTGATCATTTTTATTCTCTAGAATTTATGTATGATCGCTTTACCAATCAGTATCCAATAAATCAAATACCTGATGAACAAGAATTTTTAACTTCTTTAAGAAAAATTGGATCCTATTTATTTAGCTCGGACATTCTCCACATGAGTTTATCTGTAGAAGATCAAGTAGCATTAAAAATTTTGAATAATTTGTATCAGTACAAAATGAAAACAAAATTCCGTATTGAATCAATCAATCCAATGTTATTGAAATATTTGGAAGAATAGTATTGACGAGTGAGATTTAAGGCTTTATAATGTTTTTGAGGGAACAAAAATCAAAATTGACGAATTTGAGGTTTTTGTACTCTCAAGATTTAAGTAACTGTACAACTCCCATGTTTCAACTTTTCCGCTGTCGTGAGTTTTTGTACTCTCAAGATTTAAGTAACTGTACAACTTGCTAAAGTGATAGCCTGACGCTTGAAGCGTTTTTGTACTCTCAAGATTTAAGTAACTGTACAACTCAAAACATTGTTTAAATTTTTTTCTTTTTGTTTTTGTACTCTCAAGATTTAAGTAACTGTACAACCTCAAATTTGTTACAATGTAAACGAAACGAGTT
>CAUULS010000005.1:0-106574 GCA_963546055.1 uncultured Streptococcus sp. | reverse complement strand
TCTTGCGAAATTGACTCCAAGCCATGATAGCTGAAGCTTCCATGTCCACCACTTGGGCTCCAGCAGCCAAGCGACGCTTGACCTTATCAGGCGTTTCCCGATAAAAAGCATCAGTCGTCCAAGACTTGGTGCGGATATGCTCGATATCGTGCTTGTCAAAGATAGCTTCCAGCTCGATTAGCAGAGACTCGTCATAGGCGACTTCATCACCCGGTGGGGCATAGTGATAGCTAGTCCCTTCATCTCGCAAAGCGGTTGCAGGCAGGATAATCTTATCTGCCTGAATAGACTGATCTAAAACTCCGCAAGAACCCAAAACAATAAAGTTTTTAAATCCTCTTGCCTTGAGTTCTTCTAAGAGTCCTACAACCATTGGGGCACCAATCGTAGCCATAGCAACAGCTACCTTACTCCCATCTTTTTCATAGATATACCATGGGAATTTGCCATTCAGATTGGTTAGATAGCCAGCTTCATAAACACCTTCAAACTGCTTTACTTGTTCAACGATTTCTCCATTAAAAGATAAAATAATCGTGTCACAGATTTCTCCACCACCACGAATACTTCGATCAGTTGGTTCGATAACAGCAGGTACACTTTCGAATTCTTCCAATAGCATTTACCTAACCTCCTACCTAAAGCATTACAACTCTCTACAACCCCGACGATCTGTGGCTGGCTTCTCTAGCATGTTCGAGTTTATTGACGTAATATTCCCGTTTTTCTTCTACTTCGTGGATAGTCGGCTCATCCTTCTGTCCATGAACTCGGACAATTTTAGCAGGAATACCGACAACCGTCACATCACTAGGTACGTCTGCCACGACAACTGCTGCAGCACCGACTTTGGCATTTTCACCAATTTCCACTGGTCCAATAACTTGGGCATGGGCTGATATGAGAGCTCCTTTACGAACCGTCGGATGGCGTTTCCCTACATCCTTACCAGTCCCACCAAGAGTCACTCCATGATAGAGGAGAACTCCCGTCTCAACGATTGCCGTCTCCCCAATCACCAGACCAGAACCATGGTCGATAAAGACACCTGACTCTATCTGAGCACCTGGATGAATCTCAATCTGCGTCCAAAAGCGCCAAAACTGACTGTGCATACGAGCCAGGAGTTTGAAGCCATGCTTCCAGAGAAAATGCGAGAGACGGTGGGCCGCCAAGGCCTTGACACCTGGATAAGTCAGCAAAACCTCCAAAGTGGTGCGGGCCGCTGGATCATTTTCTTTTACGATATCAATGGTTTCGCGCCACCATCCCATACATTTCTCCTTTCTTATTCTGAATCTTTTGGTTTGTGTGTAAATTCTTTCTTCGGTTTGTGGTCCTTTTGATGACGTGGGCGGTGAGGGCGTTCAGCCTTTTCACCTTTTTCATCGTGTTCTGGTTTTGGTGGACGAGGAAGAAGAGCTTTCATAGAAGCATCAACACGTCCTTTTTCGTCAATCTTGATAACTTTGACATCGACTTCGTCTCCAATAGCCACCAAATCTTCGACATTATTAGTACGAGTCCAAGCCATTTCCGAAATGTGAACGAGTGCGTCTGTCTTGTCAAAGAGGTTAACAAAGGCACCAAATTTCTCGATACGAACAACCTTGGCATGGTATACTTCATCCACTTTGGCTTCACGAACCAAGCCAGCGATGATTTCTTTGGTACGGTTAATGGCATCTTGGTCGCTAGAGTAGATGGACACATTACCCTCTTCGTCGATATCAATCTTAACGCCTGTTTCAGCGATAATCTTGTCGATAGTTTCTCCACCTTTACCGATGACAATCTTAATCTTGTCCACATCAATCTTGATGGTATCAATTTTCGGAGCGGTTGGAGCCAATTCTGGACGAACTTCTGGAATGGTTGCTTCGATCACATCAAGGATTTCAAAACGAGCTTTCTTGGCTTGGGCAAGGGCTTCTGTCAAGATTTCTTCAGTAATCCCTTGAATCTTGATATCCATTTGAAGGGCTGTGATTCCGTCACGAGTACCCGCAACCTTAAAGTCCATGTCTCCAAAGTGGTCTTCCAAACCTTGGATATCTGTCAATACAGTGTAGTTATTTCCATCTGAGATGAGACCCATGGCAATACCAGCTACTGGTGCCTTGATGGGCACACCACCAGCCATAAGGGCAAGAGTTCCAGCACAGATAGAGGCTTGAGAAGAAGAACCATTTGACTCCAAGACTTCTGCTACCAAGCGGATAGCATATGGGAATTCTTCCAAACTTGGCAAGACTTGAGCAAGAGCACGCTCACCGAGAGCCCCGTGACCGATTTCACGACGACCAGGCGCACCGTAACGGCCAGTTTCCCCTACAGAGTATTGAGGGAAGTTATAATGGTGCATAAAGCGTTTCTTGTACTCTGGATCCAAACCATCGATGATTTGAGTTTCCCCCATCGGAGCCAAAGTCAAGACTGAAAGGGCTTGCGTTTGCCCACGAGTGAAGAGACCAGAACCATGTACACGAGGAAGGTAGTCAACCTGCGCATCCAAAGGACGGATTTCATCAACCTTACGGCCGTCAGGACGAACCTTGTCTTCTGTGATCAAACGACGCACTTCAGCGTGTTCCATTTGTTCCAAGATTTCAGCCACATCACGCATGATACGGTCAAATTCTTCGTGGTCCGCATATTTTTCTTGGAAAACGGCTGTCACTTGGTCTTTGACTGCTTGAGTTGCAGCTTCACGAGCCAATTTTTCTTCTACTTGAACCGCTTTTTGGAGGTCGCTGTTGTAGGCTGCGATGATTTCAGCTTGCAATTCAGCATCCACATGAAGCAATTCCACTTCTGCTTTTTCTTTACCAACTGCCACAACGATTTCTTCTTGGAAGGCAATCAATTCTTTGACTGCTTCGTGTCCTTTAAGAAGGGCTTCCAACATGATTTCTTCTGACAATTCTTTGGCACCAGACTCAACCATGTTGATGGCGTGCTTGGTACCTGCTACTGTCAATTCAAGAAGCGATTGCTCTGCTTGTTCTTGACTAGGGTTGATGATAATTTCACCATCCACATACCCCACTTGTACCCCAGCGATTGGTCCGTCAAATGGAATATCTGAAATAGAAAGCGCCAAGGATGAACCAAACATAGCTGCCATTGGTGCAGATGCATTTTCATCGTAAGAAAGAACCGTATTGATCACTTGCACTTCGTTACGGAAACCTTCCGCAAACATGGGACGGATTGGACGGTCAATCAAACGCGCTGTCAAGGTCGCATCCGTTGAAGGACGCCCTTCGCGCTTCATAAAGCCACCAGGAAACTTCCCAGCCGCATACATTTTTTCTTCGTAGTTGACTTGAAGTGGGAAGAAATCCCCAGTCGCCATCTTCTTAGACATCACGGCTGCAGTCAAGACAGTTGACTCACCGTAACGGACGACAACAGAGCCATTTGCTTGCTTGGCAACCTGACCAGTCTCTACAACCAACTCACGACCCGCAAAAGTCGTTTGAAACACATGTTTTGTCATTTTAATCCCCTTCGGATTGATAAAATTATACGCCTTGCCTACAAAGATCAAGATATTTTGGACGGTTCGGCTCGCCGAACATTTCTGTAGAAAAATAGGAAGGTGACGCCGCACTCGATGAGTGCTAGGAAGCTTATCTTTTTTCCTAAGAAATGAGACCAAAATTCAATTAAGTATCTTTTTGATATTTCCCTGAAATAGTGCGGACGGAAGCAACTTCCTTCGGAATTTCATTCCTAATTTTTGAGTCTAACGTCTCAAAAATCCCGTCCTAGAAAATAACAAAGTTATTCTCTAGGATACCACTATAGCGTGAAATATCCTTTACACACTCACTGCGTTCGTGTTTTTTTTAGACACCTATTATCAGATTTTAATTAAAAACTAATCCACTATAAAAAGACTTTTGCTCTTTAATATCCTCATCTTTGTATCAAGTACGTACAGAGTCTATTTTATCATATTTTTCTTAAAAAGTGCGGGCTTTTCTTTTAAAAAGGAACCATTCCCCTCACCTGAGAAGAATGGTTTGCTTTTTATTATCCTAAAGACTGATGATTAAACAAGGCATGGGTTGCTTGGTGGATGTATTTGGCTGTTTCAGCATTGTTCATGGTGTAGAGATGCACACCTGCGACATCCTGAGTTACCAAGTCCACTATTTGATCCACTGCATAGGCAAGTCCTGCTGCTCTGAGCGACTCAGGGTCATGCTCATACTTGTCTAAAATGGCCTTAAATTTGCGTGGAAGATGGATATTCTCACACGTTTTCAAGAGACGAAGCGCTTGGTTTCGGTTAAGAATCGGCATGATACCCGCATGAATGGGAACATCAATCCCTGCCAAGGTACACTTGTCTTGGAAATCATAGAAACGCTCATTGTCAAAGAAAAGTTGCGTTACGAGACTTGAGCAGCCTGCATCTACTTTCTTCTTGAGATTTTGGATATCCGAGATCTGGTTTGGCGAGTCAGGGTGCCCTTCTGGATAGCAAGCTCCGACAATCTCAAAGTGAGGAGCTTGTTCATTGATGAACTCAATCAAGTCCGTTGCGTAGCGGAAATCCTTTTGTGGCTCCACATCAGGGATGATATCTCCACGCAAGGCCAAGATTTTCTGTACCCCGACCTTGTCCAAGTCCGAAAGTGTCTCTGCAACTTTTTCCTTGGTCAGATAGATAGCTGGCAAGTGGGCAATGGTTGGAATAGCCAAGTCATTCTGGATAAAGTCAGCCAAACGAACCGTCGTTTCCTTGATATTGAATTTATTATTGCTGGCGGTCACACTGATAAAGTGCGGTGCTAGCTCCTGCATATCTTGAAGAGCGGAAATAATCTTATCATTACCCACAGCTGGGTTGGGAGGGAACACTTCAAATGAGAGTGACGGTGTTTGGCGTGACATAGTTTTTGTCCTTTTCTTTGATTTCGATATTGCTTAGCTAGATAGGGCTAAGCAGTTCCTTGATCAAACAGTGTCAAGCGAGAAATCGGATCTTACAATTTCTCACGCGCAGCTTTAGCTGCTTCGACAAGGCGGATCAAGCTTTCTTTTGTTTCTGGAATACCGCGTGTTTTCAAACCACAGTCAGGGTTGATCCAAACTTTCTTGCTTGGTACTTTGGCAAGAATAGCATCGATTGTGTGGTCAATTTCGCCTTCATTTGGTACACGAGGTGAGTGGATATCGTAAACCCCAGGTCCCACTTCTGTTTGGAAGTTTTTCGCTTTGAGTTCGTCCAAGATTTCAAGGTTTGAACGGCTTGCTTCAAAGGAAATAACGTCCGCGTCCATGTTGTCGATAGCTGGGATGATATCTGTAAATTCTGAGTAACACATGTGAGTGTGGATTTGTGTATCTGGCGCAACTGTAGAGTGTACCAAGCGGAAGGCTGGAATAGCCCAGTCAAGGTAGTCTTCGTACCAGTCGCTACGACGGAGTGGCAATTTCTCACGGAGAGCAGCCTCGTCGATTTGGATGATTTTCACGCCTGCAGCTTCAAGGTCAAGCACTTCATCCTTGATAGCAAGAGCGATTTGAAGAGTTGAGTCCTTAATAGAGATGTCTTCACGTGGGAATGACCAGTTGAGGATGGTAACCGGTCCAGTTAACATACCCTTAACAGGTTTGTCTGTACGGCTTTGTGCATAGCTAGACCATTTGACAGTGATTGGGTTGAGACGAGTGACATCACCCCAGATGATTGGTGGTTTAACCCCACGCATACCGTATGATTGTACCCAACCATTCTTAGAGAAGAGGTAACCTGACAAGTTTTGACCGAAGTACTCAACCATGTCGTTACGCTCAAACTCACCGTGTACAAGCACGTCAAATCCAACTTCTTCTTGCCATTTGATCCATTCGTCGATGGTTTCAGCAAGGAAAGCGTCATACTCTTCTTGAGTCAACTCACCCTTACGGTAAGCCAAACGTTTAGCACGAACTTCCTTAGTTTGAGGGAATGAACCGATTGTTGTTGTTGGAAGGGCTGGAAGTTTAAAGGCTTCTTCTTGGATGGCTTCACGTTCTGCAAAAGCTGGCAAACGAGTGTAGTCTGCATCTGTCAATCCAGCGATACGCGCACGAAGTTCAGCATTTTCACCCACACGCTCCGTCGCAAAGAGTTCTTTGTTAGCTGCAAGTGCTGCTGCACCTTGACCGTTGCGAATAGCATCCAAGTCACGAAGTTCTTCCAATTTTTCGACTGCAAAGGCAAAGTGGTTCAAGATAGCTGGTTCAAATTCTTCGTTAGCAGTTGTAAATGGCACATGAAGAAGTGAGCATGAGCTTGTCAAGACAATGTTTTCAGCTGGGATTTGCTCAAGAACAGCCAAGCTCTTTTCGTAGTTGTTGCGCCAGATGTTTTTACCATTGACAATACCTGCATAAAGAGTCTTGTCAGCTGGGAAGCCACCTTTAACGAGTTCAAGAGTTTTCTTACCTTCAACGAAGTCAAGACCGATAGCATCCACTGGCAAGTTCACAAGGTCAGAGTAGACGTCACGAACATCACCGAAGTAAGTTTGAAGCAATACTTCAAGACCTTTTTTATCAGCCAAAAGTTTGTTGTAGAGGTTCAAGAAGAGCGCTTTTTCTTCAGCAGTCAAGTCTTTGACAAGAGCCGCTTCGTCCAATTGGATACGAGTTGCACCAAGTTCAGCCAATTTCGCAAAAACTTCTTGGTAAGCAGCTACTAAGCTATCGACGAAGTCTTCTGCTTTCACGCCTTCTTCAAAGTCTGACAATTGAAGGAAAGTAAATGGACCTACAAGGACAGGACGAGTGTTAAGACCAAGTTCTTTTGCTTCTTGGAACTCATCAAAAATCTTGTGACCAGCCAATTTGACTTGAGTGTCTTTTTCAAACTTAGGAACGATGTAGTGATAGTTAGTGTTGAACCATTTCTTCATCGGAAGGGCACGAACATCCCCTTTTTCACCTTGATAACCACGCGCCAAGGCAAAGTAGCGCTCAAGGTCAGACAAGTCCAAGTTTTGAACGGATGCAGGCACCACGTTGAAGAGGAAGGCTGCATCTAGGAAGTTGTCATAGTGAGAAAAGTCGTTTGATGGGATTTCAGTGATGCCTTTTTCTTTGACAATGTTCCAGTGTTTAGCACGCAATTCTTTTGCTGCGGCAAGGAGTTCTTCTTCTGAGATTTCTTTTCTAAAGTATTTTTCAGTTGTAAATTTTAATTCGCGGAATTCGCCCAAACGAGGGAAACCGATGATTGTAGTTGACATGATGTGTCCTCCAAAATTTGTTGTTGAAACTATCTTAACAGAAAAGAAAGCGCCTGTATAATTGTAAAAAATTAGGCTTTGATATAGTTTTAAACTATATCTCTCTTTTAGACAAAAGAAAAGGACTTGAGACCAGTGTCTCAAATCCTTTGTATATCTTGCTTTATGTTGTCTTTTAGTTGAAATGATCAAACAAGTTATTGACGATTCTTATAAGTGACTATGGCTTGTTATTAGAAAAGACTATAGGTCAGTTTAATCAACTTTTTTCCTGTTCAAGTGGGACGACTGCTAGCGTCTTTCCTAAACTGGCCAGAACTTTCAATACCGTATCCAACTGAGGACTGGTCTTGCCTGTTTCCATCCTAGCTATGACAGGCTGACTCACTCCACTAAGTTCCTCTAGCTTTTTCTGACTGATTCCTTGATCTCGTCTAGCCTCAATCAACTCACTCATGATAGCGACTCGCATATCACTTTCAAGGATTTCCTCCTTGGTAAAAAGTTCTGACCGGACATCTTTCCAATTACTTCCAATAGCACTATTCTTCATTACTTACCTCTCTTTCTTTTAAGTCCTTCAGTTCACGCTTGGCTTTTTCAATTTCTCTTCTAGGAGTCTTTTGAGTCTTTTTGACAAAATGATGTAATAGAATAAAACTCCCATCAAGCCAAGCCACAAATAATATCCTATCCCTAAGAGGTCTTAGTTCCCAAATCTCATCTTCCAAATGTTTAATATAGGGTTCACCTGCTCTAGTCCCATGCTGACTAAGCAACTCAATGTAGTCATTTAGTTTATTGAGTTTGATGCGACTATCCTTACTTTTACAACAGACCAATTCTCTCATATAATCCAAGACTGGCTCGTTTCCATGTTTGTCCTTATAGAAGTAAATCGTATGCACCAAGCAACCTCTTTTCTATTCAATTATAACTCAAAAGTTATTAAAAGTAAATCTAAACACTCATAAAAAGAAGACCTTAAAAAAACTCTAAAGGTCTTATCTTTATTATTCGAAAAAGCTTAAAGAAATACTAGACGTTCACAACTTCTGTACCTTTACTCCAACTCTATCCCCTTCTCACGGAGATTAGCTAGACACTCCTCATAGTAGGCAGCATTATGTTCACTATAGATAGGACTGGTCAGCTTTTCCTCTGCTAAATCTTGATAAGGAGGGCAAGTCTTGCCTCGGTAGTTCTTGTTCAGCCACTCTGGACTTACCTTATAGCTACGGTCAGTCATTTCCTCCATGATTAACCGATGATAGGCATAGAGACAATAGGGCGAGTGGGTAAAGACATAGTCCACTGTCGCATGCTTTCTGCCCCAGCCATTGCCACGCAGAGCGCAGCACTCTCGATGTTGTCCCAAGAGCTGTGGGCGGGGAAGTTGTGAAATCAAAGCCTCATGCCAAAGTCTCATGGGAGTCTCCTTTCAGTAAAGTCGAATGTTGCAAGTAGGTATTGGGATAGCGATCCAGCAAGTCTCGAGTCTTAGCGATTAAATCTTCCTTAGAAGCCTGACTAAAGCGGTAGCGATCCAGCAAGAGCATGTAGTCCTTGCATTCAGCATCTGTCGCTTTCTTTTTGAAATAGCCCCAAATATGCTGAAAAGCATTGCAAACCTGACCCCTGTGTTCTGGGATTTGACAGGCACGATCGATCAGTTCTTGAACATGACTCAGCTCCACCTCTTCATTCTTCAAATATTGGCGAATCTCATTGTAAATATTGCTGGAATGGCTCAAAACGAGGTATTTATTTCTAGCCCAGAGTTGCTGACAATGGGATTTTTGGTTAGTTTCCATCTTTCTCCTTGTTTTCTATCAGTTTCCAGGAAATATGGAAACAAAGTTGTATCTTAAAAACGAGCGAATTGTGAGCGAATAAAGAAGTTATAATTACTAACCGAATGAAGTTTTTTTAATCTTCTACAAATTTCCATAGATTCAAGAAACAAAGTAATAATTTTCTTTTAATTCACGAAAACGGTCAAAACTGAGAATGCCCTCATTTTGTAATCTGCCTAAAACGACGCTAGGATGAATATCGATCTCCTCAGCAAAACGTATGATATCTTTCTTATCAAAGTTTTCTTTTTCAACAAAAGCCTGATAGTCTTCGGGTCTAATCAAGAAATCTTTTGCAAACTGATCTGCCTCTTCCTCAGAACGTCGGTAGGATTCGCTATTTCCATCATCAGATGAAAAGTCATTTTGTAAAATATGCCCAATCTCATGAAAAAGTGAGAACCAGAAAATATCGGATGCTTTGTTTCGATCCGTGAGCAAAAGCAAGGCACTCCCATTACTGAACTTTTTAGTCGCTCCATTCAGATTAGCATTTGGTAACGCAGGTAAACCGACTAGGACGACACCACAGTCTAATAAGATATCGTACAAACGTTGAGGAAAGACTTCAGGATCTTGTCTGGTCAACTTTCTCAAAGCAGGCAAGCTTCTCTCAATCTTTCTGCGATTGAGCTTAGTACTCGTTATATCACGCGCTTTTTTAGACGCCAACTCCAGCATGATATTGGAGTTGACTATACTTTTAGTCGTAAACTCACGCGTATTCCGATAGCTGACTAGATGGTTAAAAGATGTAAGATTTTCTAAACTTGCCACACCGAGAATCTTGCGAAGCTCGACAATCTTTTCCTTCAAACTATAGCGTTTGTCTGGAACGTAGCCTTTTTCCTTAAAATACTTGAAATCAATCATCTCACAGATTTCTTTCTCGCTACCTTCTTCTAGCTCTTTTTGTTCTACAATCTCAGCCACTTTTACATCATAAGCATTTTGAAGATTGAGCCAGGTTTGCATAGAAACTCCGCTTAGCTTGGCTAACTTATGAGCCGTCTCTTTACTGATGGACTCCTCAGCATTGACAAGCTTGCTGACAGTCTTTGCAGAAACTCCTAAACGCTCCGCAAATTCTTTTTGCGTTATGTTATAATCTTCAATCAACTCTCCAACATACTGACCTGGATGAAAAGCAATCAGGTCTTTGTATTCAACAATTTTATTACTCATAGTGATTGCTGACCTCCTCTATTTTTAGGATTTCGATTTCAATGGGACTGGAAAAGACCTTTTCAACATCCTCTTCACGAAAACCGACAATCAACCGATAGGAACTCCTTCGACCATCTATATCCAAAGCAAACTGCCCCTGTCTCTTTCCCTTGAGTTGGTGAAAGTGGTATTTAAGAAAAGCTGTCACACTGGCCAAAGAATCCGCTGCTTCCAAAAGATTGATCAAGAGATGCAATTTTACCGCAATCTTATCCGAAAAATCTTTTTTCGCTCTCCTCAGCTCTGTGCACTGCTTTTTAACAGTTTTGTTTGTATAGATAAGCTTCATAAATCCCTTTCTGTTCATTTTAAATTACCATTTAGGTAATTTAATTATAGCATGAATGAAAAATAAAAACCAGCCAAAGGTTGCTTTGACTGGGATACATACTAGTATTTAGTATATATAAGCATCGCAATTTTCAACAACTTATCAATATTCAAAATTTAAATAGACTTACAGATTCAAAATTATTGAGTAAAAAAATCAAATATATGCTTATAAATTTCACAATTAGTGTACAAACTTGGATGTAAATAAACAAATACTATTGAAAAAACAGCTAAAATCGTGATTAAATTTACAATTCTTTGATTCCATTTTTCAATCACTATTAAATCTTCCATTCTTTCTTCATAATCTTGCTTTAACTTATTAAAATACTCTTCTTCAACATTATAAAAAATACTATACATATTATCTATTTTTTTGTATTCTAACTCAATAGATTTTGATTCACAATTCCATCCTTTTAAACGATTTATTCCTATTACAAGAATCAAATAGAACAATCCAACAATAAGAGTTAACAACATAGCTGATCTAGTAGAGAAATTTTTAAGAATAAAAGTTGTTAAAACTGTTACTACCAAAACTAAAATTTGTTGCAACAATGAATTTGTTATAGTTTTTATACTATCGGAAGTCTTCCTTTGCAGATTAGTAAAATCTTCGGTGATTTTTTTCTTATCATCAATATATTTTTTTAACTTATCTTTTATAAACAAATTATAATTAATTTTTAATTTTTTCCAGGTTATGTCTATGTCTTTATCATCTATTTTTAATTTATTATTTACTAAATCTGAGAAAAGTTCTCTAAAAATAATTAACTTTTCATAATAAGTTTTATCATCACTAAAAATAAAGTCAAAAATATTTTCAAAATTATTAAAAAATTTTTCTGTTACACTAACATCATCTAATTTTAAGATTGCATTTTTTTCAAAACTAATTACAAATTCAGTATTTTCTCCATTATCAGAGATCATTCGTTCAGATAGTAAATCCAATAAATTAATTAATGATATTTTTTTACAATCTTCGTAGTTAATATTAGTAATCACATTTGGCAAAGCACATATCTTCACGTGATTAAATTCTGATTTAATTAGAACTATTTTAGGAATCTTTAATTCTTCTGTTACTAGAGAAAATATTGGAGAAATAATTCTAACATCATCTTTAAAAATATCTATTGCAATTTTATTATGTCTATTTTTTAATTCTTTTATTGCAATTTTTCTTAAAAATTCTTTTTCGAATTCAATAAAATCTTTTTCTGAGTAAAAGAATATCTTTTTATTTTCTTCAGGAACTAAGTTTTGTTTAATAGTAATAATGATATCATTTTCATGCTTAGGATTATCAAACTCATCTATTTTATAACAATTACAACTAACTTTTATATCGTCAGATAATAACGACGAAATACTCTGTTTAAATAGATTAAATTCTTTCTCAAAAACTACAAAACCAATATTATATATAAATTTATTCTCTTTTACTTTAAAATTTAACCAACTCTTTATCTCATGATAAGTATCAATTATCTGAAAGATATTTTCAAACATAATTCTCACCTCTCAATCAGAGTTATCCTAGGTTTTTTGATTTTTATATAGGTATATTCATCATTTTCTTCCACAGACACTTCGCCTTGATCTAATAAAGTATTAAAAACCTTTATTTCAAGCTCTTTATTATTTCTTGAAGATACAAATACTGTTCTAGGGGGTTTTTTTAACTCAGCTGTAAATCTGAAGAGAACTGTATTATTTCTTCCTTTAGCATTTTGATAAGCTTCCTCAGCCAACCTTTCAATATCCATATCAATATTTTCATTTTCGAAATCAAGAAGTAAAGGTTGAATTTCTTCTATCAAACTAGTAAAGGAAGTATCTCGTTCATTCGATAAATAGTTTTGTAATTTAGCTATAACATGTTCTTCTTTATACGAATTTTTTAAATAAGGTTTAGAGACATTTTTAATAGCTTCTATCGCAACTTTTGCTGCTGAATATTTATCATCAATAACATTATCACTATCCAAAAATTTTGTGAAGAAATAACCAGAAATATTCTCGTCAGTCCTATCCAAAACTCTTGAATGAATATTTGTTCTTTCTGAATCTGGCTCCTCTCTATTTTCTTTAAACTGGATTGTCTTATCTTTGTATATTACAGTAGCCTTTTGAAGTCTTGATTTCTTATCTGGAAGAATCTTATCTAATGTAGTTAATGTATTTTCATCAGTTACTTGAATAGCCGTTCCTGTTTCCATCTTAACAAGAAAAAGGACTTCTCTACTTTCAATTTCAGTTGTAAGTACTACTAAATAAAAATCATTTTGAAATCTACGTCCTATTGATTCTTGAAATTTACTTGCAATGTCTTCTGAGTTTCTATTGAAATTCTCTTCATTTTCAAAAATCTCTGATACATTTGTTACTATCTGTGAAGAAGGTCTCTTAAATCTGAAATTCTTAGCATATTTATCATCAATACATTTATTTATTCTAGAATCTAAATCTTCTACAATTTTACTGAACTCTGCGAAAGAATCGTCAAAAATTATACCTGGTAAATAATACGATTCTCCGTATTGATCTTTAGAAAAATGAAATAACCTTAATCTCTTTTCCATATCATTATCTCCTAAACATTAGATTATAACCTGTCCATTCATCAGCATTGGCAAGAGCCAATCGCGCAGTTGGGTGAGTTGTTCATTTTCTTGTTGTTTTTTAGTTATTTCTTCAATGATATTATTAGAAAAATCATAAAATCTATCTAAAATATCATTTGAAGGGATAACTACTTTTATATTTTTAATCATATCCTGTGAGAGATTATCTCTTGCAGAACCTGTACTCAACTTAACAAGATACTGATATAAATCCTCAATTACATTTTTGAGATAATAACGCATCCTAATATCTGTTAACATAATCGCACATATTGCCTGGTTTGTTGATGCTTCAAAAGTTAAGAAGCTAACTTTTCCTGCTGTTGCTCCATACATAGCAACTAGAATTGTTCCACTAGGGAATAACTTCGCACTAGAATTATTTAACCCTTCTTCTGTAATAAAATTAGAAGTACTTGTAATAACCGTTTGCTCTAACTCTCCACTATTTATCCATGGTATTTCACCATTTGAATAGTATGAAACATTTGTAGATTTTGGTGTCCCACCAGAACCAGTTTGAGCTATATTTTCTATTTTCTCCACTTCCCACCCCTCTGGGATTTCGCGTTTGAGTTCCGAGTGATAGACCATCTTGCCGCCGCTTGATTTGTAGGGTTTGCCATTCTGGTTTGGGAAATCAAACTGCACAAACCAGTAGTCATAGAGGGTCTTAGCCATGGATTCCAACTCTTGGTTGATTTGGTTGTTTAAAGAGATTTTATCATCTAACAAAGTTAATAAATTAGAGATTTTACGCTGGTCAACAATACTAGGAAGCTCAATTTTAATATCATCAAATGTTGATAAATTTATTGTGTTAAATACACTTCCTTGACTTTTGTTAAGTAAAACATCAACATAATTTTTTAGCCAATAATATAAATAATCTGTATCTAACTTATCTTTTTTTCCTCGTAATCCAAAACACGATTGGTTAAATGCCATTGGTTTAGTCAACTGAGCAATTGCTCCTACTGTTCCTCTAGCAGAAATTATCAAATCACCTTTTTCTAACATTTTCGTATTACTATTGTTCAAACCTAAATCAGTAATTTTTTTAGATGCAGAACTAACATAGCGATTAGATGAATTAAAATCTGCCACAGCTAACCAATCAATGTCTCCATCCCAAAATTCTTTTACACTTGTTTTTGGAGTTCCTCCGCTAATTATTGTTACAACATCACTAAGCTTCTCACTCATACTTCAACCCCTTCATCTGCTTCTCTATCTCCTGCTCAAGTTGGTGCGATTGCTGGAAAAGGTCTGAGAGTTTGTTTTGAAAGGCGGTCATCTTAGCGTCAAACTCTTCTGCTGTGATATCTACATAGTCGATCTTGATGTCAAAGTATTGACCTGCGCTGAGGGAGTAGTTTTTCTCCTTGATATCCTCATAAGAGACCGTGACAGAAAAGTCTTCGACGGCTTCTTTCTGGATAAAGGTCTCGACGATCTTCTGCTCTTCCTCAGGAGAGAGCACGGTCTTTTGGTTCTTGCCTTCCTTGACCTTGGTTCCGAGGTTTGAGGCATCGATGAGGACGACATCGCCCTTATTTTTCTTATCGATAAAGAGGATGGAGACGTTGGTACCTGTCGTCGCAAAGATATTGGACGGCATGGACACAACACCTGCCAGCATTTGATTGTCCACCAAGTATTGACGGATAGCCTTATCAATCCCTGACTGGGCCGTGATAAAGCCTGTCGGTAGGACAACGGCTGCTTGACCATCTGGCTTCAGGGAGTAGATGATATGCTGGACAAAGAGCTCATAAATCGCCATCTTGTCCTTAGACTTGGCTGGAACCTTTGGCACACCTGCAAAGAAACGCTCACTGGATTCTGGCAAGGTCTCCACTTGGTCACGCCACTCTGAAAAGTCCAGCTTGAAAGGAGGGTTCGACACGATATAGTCCATCTTTTCAGGATGACGGTTAGCGATGATGGTATTTCCCTGTACGATATTATGAATGGAGTGTTGGAGTCCGTTCAAGATCAGGTTGAGACGGAGGAGATTGGAGGACTTCTGCGAGATATCCTGACTGTAGACCGTGGTCTTATCCACACCGATACGACTAGCCAGGTTCATGAGCAAGGTTCCCGACCCCGCTGAGGGATCGTAGATGCGTACATTTGACGGCTGGTCATATCCCACTAGGATATCCGCAATAATCTTAGCAACTGAGTGAGGTGTGTAGTACTCGGCATACTTGCCACCACCGTCTTTGTTATAGTCCTTGATCATGTACTCAAAAAGAGTAGAGAAAAAGTCAAAGCCTTGTGAAAAGATATCTTCGTCAAACTTGACACGGGCAAGGAGATTGATGATAGATTTTGCCACCTCGTTACGCTTACTGCTATCTGAGATGGTATCCGTAATCAGACGCTCGTCAAAGAGACGAATAGCTGTGTCGCCGTCTGTATGCACAGAGAAGATATCGTTATTATCAATGGCGATCTGGTTGAGGGTATTTTCAAAAGTCTCATAAAAAGTCGGCTCATTTTGCTGACGGTGGAGGGTTTCGATCAACTGATCTGGCTTGAGCCAAGCGGTGCTGGTACCGATATCCTCCAAAAGCCAGTCATAGTCTTCCTCACTCATAGCCAACAAATTTTCATATGTGTTAGACTCATCTAGGATCTTAGCTTGATACAAAAACTTGTCGTTTAAAAACTTGTAGAGGAAAGACTGGGTGAGGAGTTTGTATTCACCCGCTTCTCCTCCTAGTCCCGCGTGGGTAAAGACAGCTTTCAAATCATCTACCAAGTCTTGGACTTGAACCTTGTATGTTTCATTCATTAGTGTTGATATTCCTGTTCATATTCTTCAAATAGCGATTCAACCAATCTATCAAAATCTTGTTTGGCCATATTGCTAGCTGATTGATTTTTCTTCATTTCTTTTCGGGCTTGCTCGCGAATCATTCGCTTTAGATATTCCTCATTATCTAGAACCCCTTGATTTTGACCGATTCTATGGTCTAATTTAACCTTAGAACCCTTGATAACATGATAAATGGCTGGAAATTCACTGACCATTGTCGAGTTGGTCACATGCTTATAGGAACGTGCAGCCATTTCATCTCCGTTAAAGTTCATGGTCAAACGTCTCATACGAGTATAATAATCCTCCACTGACTTAAAGAGTTCTTCATAGTCTTTTTGTGTTTCCTTGATATTTTCCATTGTATAGCCTTCTTGACCATAGATAAAATGTTTTTGCATGATGCGTTGGAATTCCTCGTAGAGAGAAACCCACTCAGGATCCTTTTCATCACGCTGTTTTTTAATCCTACCAGCTACCCGACGTCTCCAATCTTCCAGGTCATTAGCTGCTAGGCGAAGTTCTTCTTCTGCAATCTTGACAAAACTAAAACTGGTCTCAGACATAGCTAAATTTAAGAGCATTTGACTAGAAAAGTCGGCTGGTTTATCAATCAAGGACAGTGTCAGCATCCGTCTAGATAGAATATTGAGCAAGGTTGCGACCTGAGCAATGTCAATCTGCTCGATCAAGTGATGGTAACCAAGGAGACGGGCAATATTGTAATACTGCTTGATAGACTCCAAAGCTTTTCGTAGATCGATTAACTGCTTTCTATCCCTGATATCATTGATAGCTTGGGAAAAGTATTCCAGATTTTCCGTTGGATAATCGATGAGAATTTGCTCGGTCTTGCTTAACTCTTGGGCAATTTCATCAGCTGGAACAAAAAGAGAACCAAAGACATCTTCACCATTTTCTCCAGTTAGAGTAATGTCGTATTCTTGATTTAGCTCCTCTAGATAGGCGCGGTTGGTCTTGTCAAACTCTTTTGAGATGTCTGCAAAGTCAATAACATAACCAAATAGATAGTCCTTGTAAGGACGATTGACACGCGTCAAGGTCTGAAGGAGATTGTGGGCCTTGATCTTGCGCCCTAGATAGAGGCGCTTGAGACGAGGGGCATCAAAACCTGTCAAGAGCATGGAGTAAACGATGATCAGGTCAATCTTGCCTTCCTTATAGGCTTCTACCTTGTCCTTCTTCTCTTCCTTGTCTCCCTCATCATGGAGGATAAGAGCGGAAGTCAACTTGGTTGAGCCTGCTTGGCGTCGTTCTTCTAATTGCTTTTCAAGCTCACGCGCCTGCTTGGACGAATCACAGACAATCATACCCCCGATGGTCTGGTCATCAAAGATCAGATCACGAGCACGATTGAAGTCCTCAATGATAAAGTCTAGCATAGGTTCCACATAATGAGGATGAGCAAAGATATCTTCCTTGGACAGGTCGCCTCGTTGGATTTCTTCATTGATAGATCTGAGATTATCTTTATAAGAAGTCTCGATATCCTCTCGCATCAGGCGTAGGGTAAAACCATCATCAATGGACTGGTTGTAGTAGTATTTATGTATGTAGTCTCCAAAAATATCTCGCGTGGTCGCATGACTTTCCTTAGTCTTGCCATCTTTCTTATAGGTGATGAGGGGTGTTCCTGTCAGGGCAATCTTAATGGCCTTGGTATCTGCCTGATAGAGATTTGGCAGGTAGGAACCTCGTTCATTATAAGAACGGTGGGCTTCATCGATAAAGTAGATATTTTGACGATTGAGGTCATAGCCCGAGCGGTCAGTCAGGTCTGAATCATCCTTAAACTTCTGGATATTAACCACAGCTACGTCATAGCCGTCTTGTTTTTGATTGAGCTCTTTAGGGTTATTGATGCGCTTGACTCTAAGACCTCGTTTGGTAAATTCCTTAAAGGCTTGGTCTGCCAAGTCCAAACGGTCCACGACAAAGTAAAACTGAGGTACAATCCCTTGTTTTGAAAAATAATGAGTTAAATAGCGGATATTGAAATACGCCAAGGCAGTCTTACCAGAACCTTGTGTATGCCAAATCACGCCTTTTTTAACGCCTTTTGCGATCGTTTCTTCTATCGCACGTGTCGCGAAATACTGAGGATAGCGCATGACGTGCTTCTGCAGTTGCATCTGACCGTCCTTGCTTTCTTCTTCTACATAGACCAGACCAAAACGAAGCATAAAGAGCAAGCGTTCTTTGCTATACAAAGAGGAGAGAAAGGCATTGCAAGGTGTATCATGGTCTAAGTTTGTTGTAAACTCTGGCTGGGATTTGAGAGCAAACCGCTTCATATCCTTAAGGACAAAGTCGATTTGGTCCTCTGTTAAGGTTGCAAAAGAACGAATAAAATCTGCTTGTCGTTCTTCTTTAAAGGCATTAAACTTAGTTTTTGAATAGGCATTTGAAACGTAGTAAGAACCCTGTTTTTGTTGACCTTGTCCGCTAATGTAGGACAAGTTATCAGAAAGGGCAATGAGCTGGGTAATATTATTAAAGCGACGGAACTTGCGATTTTCAAAGCGTTGTCTAGTTCTGTCTTGCTCCGACTGAATTCCTGTTTTCCCATCTCGAATCGCATTGGGCTGTTTGACTTCAATATAAGAAAGGGGCAGGCCATTGATAAAGATGACGATATCTGGACGAAATTCGTCCTGACCATTTTGACAGGTCACTTCCAGTGCCAGATGGAAGGTGTTTGCTTCTGGGTGTTCCCAATCAATATATACGGTATTTTCTTGACCTTGCAATCGTTTAAAGAAAGAACGTCCCAAGTCATTTTGATCTAGTTCCAACTTGATATTGGCTAACTCTCTATCGAAATCCTCATCAGTTAGGTAATTGTTAAATTTTAAAAATTGCTCCTTAAAAACAGATACAAGGATATTGGTATCTGGGTCTCTTTCTATCATTTCTTTGCTATTTCGAGGCAGATAAGTATAACCCAGGCGCATGAGGTGCAGAGCTGCTGGGATTTGTACCCTAGTTAGTTCAGAAAAATCTTTTCTTTTTGCCATAAAAAACCTTCCTTATTCTGTTAAAGCTTTAATATCATGATGTCCTCAAATTATACACTAGTCTTAGTATAACATATTTAAAGTTAAAAACCTATCAGCTATCCTCTAACACAATACAGTCATTTCCCCCTTCTTTTATCAAAATATGATATAGTAGTATCATACTATCTATAAGGAGTTTCTATGTCACAGCATAAGCAAATGAAAGCTGTTTCTCCCCTTCTACAGCAAGTCATCAATATTTCGTCTATCGTCGGGGGAGTCGGCACCTTGATTTTCTGCATTTGGGCCTATCAGGCAGGAGTGCTACAATCCAAGGAAACCCTATCAGCATTTATCCAGCAAGCTGGGATTTGGGGGCCACCACTCTTTATCTTTTTACAGATCCTACAAACCGTCGTTCCGATCATTCCGGGAGCTTTGACCTCAGTGGCTGGGGTCTTTATTTACGGCCACATCATCGGAACCATCTATAACTATATCGGCATCGTGATTGGCTGTGCCATTATCTTTTACCTGGTGCGTCTCTATGGAGCTGCCTTTGTCCAGTCCGTCGTCAGCAAGCGCACCTATGACAAGTATATCGGTTGGCTAGATAAGGGCAATCGTTTCGAGCGGTTCTTTATCTTTATGATGATCTGGCCTGTCAGTCCAGCTGACTTTCTCTGTATGCTGGCTGCCCTGACCAAGATGACCTTCAAGCGCTATATGATTATCATCATTCTGACCAAGCCCTTTACCCTAGTGGTTTATACTTATGGTTTGACCTATATTATTGATTTCTTCTGGCAGATGTTTTGATAATAGAAAATAGCCTGATACTAAATATACTTTGGTATGGAAATCATGCCAACTTTTCGATAGTGAATCGAGGACTAACCTAGCCTTTCCGCCGTGATAAAAACACCTGAAATCTCATGGTTTCAGGTGTTGGGAAACTTTGAGACAGTAGGCTCAAAGTTTCGATATGGAATTTCGAAGAAAGTCGCTACCGTCCATAATCACTTAAGGAAAGGCTCAAAAAAATTGTCTTCAAACAAAACATCCGTTTGGTTGCCCAAGCGGATATTTTCTTTGTTTTATTTTGCGACACTCTTAGCAAGGACAAAGTTCCCAAGTGTGGCAGAACCATTGCCTGCGACTGCTGGAGTCACGATATAGTCACGCACGTCTGGTACTGGTAGGTAACCATTTAGAAGAGCAGTGAATTTCTCACGTACACGGTCCAGCATGTGTTGTTGGGCCATAACCCCACCACCAAATACGATAACATCTGGACGGAAAGTTACAGTCGCATTAACTGCAGCTTGAGCAATGTAGTAGGCTTGAACATCCCATACAGGATTGTTCAGTTCAATGTTTTCCCCACGAACACCTGTACGAGCTTCCAAACTTGGACCAGCTGCATAGCCTTCCAAACATCCATTATGGAAAGGACAAACACCGTTGAATTCTTTTTCAATATCCATTGGGTGTCTAGCCACATAATAGTGACCCATTTCAGGGTGACCAACACCACCGATAAACTCACCACGTTGGATAACACCAGCTCCGATACCTGTACCGATTGTGTAGTAAACTAAGTTTTCGATACGACCGCCAGCATTGTTACGAGCAACTACTTCACCGTATGCAGAACTGTTTACGTCTGTTGTGAAATACATTGGCACATTTAGAGCACGACGAAGGGCACCGAGCAAGTCTACATTTCCCCAGTTAGGTTTTGGAGTTGTTGTGATAAACCCGTAAGTTTTTGAGTTTTTATCAATATCGATTGGACCAAAAGAACCAATGGAAAGTCCTGCAAGGTTCTCAAATTTTGAGAAGAACTCGATAGTCTTATCGATAGTTTCGATAGGTGTTGTTGTTGGAAATTGTACTTTTTCTACAACGTTATAGTTTTCATCTCCGACAGCACAGACAAATTTTGTACCGCCTGCTTCCAAGCTTCCGTATAGTTTAGTCATGATAAACCTCTTGTATTTATTTTCTCTATTATAGCATATTCCTAAAAGGAAGATTACTCTATATTTTAGTTTTTTCTCTGTAAATTTTACCATTTAAACAAAAACGAACAAACATGACATTTGTTCGTTTTTGCTTTTTAAATCGATATAGTGTACTCAATGAAAATCAAAGGACAAACTAGGAATGGAGCTACAGTCAATACTTGAGTATGACAAAGCGAGCATGACGCAGTTTGAAGAGATTTTTGAAGAGTATTAAGCTTTAACTTCGATGATTGCATCACCCTTAGCAACTGATCCAGAAGCAACTGGATTTACAGAAGCAAAGTCTGCAGTGTTTGTTACGATAACCATAGTTGTGTTATCAAGACCTGCAGCAGCAATCTTAGCTGAGTCAAATGTTCCAAGAACATCTCCAGCTTTAACCTTGTCACCTTGGGCAACTTTATGGTTGAAGCCTTCACCGTTCATTGAAACAGTGTCGATACCAACGTGAATTAAGATTTCAGCACCGTTAGCTGTTCTCAATCCATAAGCATGTCCTGTTGGGAAGACGATTGTCACTTCAGCATCAGCTGGTGCATAAACAACGTCTTGGCTAGGTTTCACAGCGATACCTTGTCCCATAGCTCCGCTTGAGAAGACTGGGTCATTGACATTTGAAAGAGCAACAACATCACCAACGATTGGAGTTTGGATGACACCTTCGCTAAGTGAAACAAGATTACCAGTTACTGCTTCTTCTGTTAAACGGTCAGTTTCAGCTTCAGAAATTGCTCCTGCAACCTCTTCTACTTCATCTTCGTAACCAAACATGTAAGTAAGAGCAAAACCAAGTGCAAATGATACAGCTACCATCAATAGGTATTGTAGAAGTTGTCCATTACCAATGTAAAGCATTGTACCTGGGATGACTGTGATACCATTACCTGTACCAGCAAGTCCAAGGATTGAAGCAAGTCCACCACCGATGGCACCAGCAATCAATGAAAGGAAGAATGGTTTACGGTAACGCAAGTTAACCCCGAAGATAGCAGGCTCTGTAATACCTAGGAAGGCAGAAAGAGCAGCTGGGAAAGCGAGCGTTTTAAGTTTTGGATTTTTAGTTTTCACACCAACCGCAACAGTCGCAGCACCTTGAGCTGTCATAGCAGCTGTGATGATAGCGTTGAATGGGTTAGCATGGTCAGCAGCAAGCAATTGAACTTCAAGCAAGTTGAAGATGTGGTGAACACCTGATACGACGATCAATTGGTGAACTCCACCGATTAAGAAACCACCAAGACCGAACGGCAAGTTAAGGAGTGCTTTTGTTCCAAGAAGGATGTAATTTTCAACAACGTGGAAGACTGGTCCGATGATAAACAAACCAAGAATAGACATTACCAAAAGTGTTACGAATGGTGTTACCAAGAGGTCAAGAACATCTGGAACCACTTTACGAACAGCTTTTTCAAATTTAGCTCCGACAACCCCGATGATAAAGGCTGGAAGAACGGATCCTTGCAAACCAACAACTGGGATAAATCCGAAGAATTGCATTGCAGTTACTTCACCACCAGACGCAACGGCCCAGGCATTTGGAAGTGAATCAGAAACAAGCATCATACCAAGAACGATACCAACCGCTGGGTTAGCACCGAATACGCGGAATGTTGACCAAACAACCAAACCTGGCAAGATGATAAAGGCAGTATCTGTTAAGATTTGAGTATAAGTTGTTACATCTTCTGGAAGTGTCATTCCAAGAGCAGTCAAGAGACCACGAACACCCATGAAAAGACCAGTCGCTACGATAACTGGAATGATTGGAACGAAGACGTCACCGAAAGTACGGATAGCACGTTGGAACCAATTTCCTTGTTTTGCAGCTTCTGCTTTCATATCTTCTTTAGAAGATGTTGGCAACCCAAGAGCTACGACTTCATCGTACATCTTGTTTACTGTACCAGTACCAAAGATGATTTGGTATTGACCTGAGTTAAAGAAAGCACCTTAAACTTTTTCCAAGTTCTCGATAGCATCCTTATTGATTTTCGCTTCATCTTTTACCATAACACGGAGGCGAGTCGCACAGTGAGCTACACTGTTGACGTTCTCACGTCCACCCAAGGCTTCGATGACTTTTTTTGCAATTTCTGTATTGGTCATTTGCAAAAATCTCCTTATAAAATTTTGTTCTTGTTTGAAAGCGATTTTATTCGCCCTACGACTATTATTTTATCACGTTTCTAAAATATGTCAAGCGTTTTGCAGAAATTTTTATTCCCTTTCTTTTTTCTCTGATTATTTTTGCTCGTTTTTGAGGGTTATTCTCTTTTTCCTCAAAAAAATATCTTTATACTTGAGGAATCAAGGCTTTTATTTACATTTTCTTTCATTTTTTCGTGAAAATTTGCCAGATTTCCTTTACTTGATTTATGGCAATCGTTTGACATATTTTTCTTTTTTTTAACATAAAAGACTTGCTTTTTTTGCCGAAAACGTTTACTATTAATAGTAGAATAGAACTTATGGAGGAAAGATAAAATGGAATGGACAACCGAGCGCCGTTACAGACGCTATGAAGACTGGTCTAATGATGAAATCAAGCAAATCAAGGAAAAGATGGCACAATCTCCTTGGCATACTCGTTACCATGTCGAGCCTAAAATAGGGCTTCTCAATGATCCAAATGGCTTTTCTTATTTTGATGGCAAATGGATTCTCTTTTACCAAAACTTCCCCTTTGGTGCAGCCCATGGGTTGAAGTCTTGGGTGCAGCTTGAAAGTGATGATTTAGTGCACTTTACAGAAACTGGAGTCAAAGTTTTGCCAGATACTCCATTAGATAGCCACGGTGCCTACTCTGGATCTGCCATGCAGTTTGGCGATCAGTTGTTCCTATTTTATACTGGAAATGTCCGTGATGAAAACTGGATCCGTCACCCTTACCAGATTGGGGCTTTGATGGACAAGGATGGCAAGATTACAAAGATTGACAAAATCTTGATTGACCAGCCAGCAGACTCTACTGACCACTTCCGCGATCCACAAATTTTTAACTTTAAAGGTCAATATTATGCTATCGTCGGTGGACAGGACTTGGAGAAAAAAGGCTTCGTTCGTCTCTACAAGGCTGTGGACAATGATTATACAAACTGGCAAGCGGTTGGTGACCTTGACTTTGCTAACGACCGCACTGCCTACATGATGGAATGTCCAAATCTGGTCTTTGTAGGGGAGCAACCTGTCCTACTCTACTGCCCACAAGGATTGGATAAGAGTGTTCTAGACTATGATAATATCTATCCAAACATGTACAAAATCGGGGCATCCTTTGATCCTGAAAAGGCGCAAATGGTCGATGTGTCTCCATTGCAAAATCTAGACTATGGTTTTGAAGCCTATGCGACTCAAGCCTTCAACGCTCCGGATGGACGTACATTGGCAGTAAGCTGGCTTGGGTTACCAGATGTTTCTTACCCATCTGACCGTTTTGACCACCAAGGAACCTTCTCTTTGGTCAAAGAACTCACTATCAAAGATGGGAAACTCTACCAATACCCTGTCGCAGCCGTCCAAGAACTTCGCGCTTCTGAAGAAACCTTCTCAAACCGTGCCCAAACCAGTAACACCTATGAACTGGAGCTCAACTTGGAAGCCAATAGCCAGAGCGAGATTGTCTTACTAGCTGACAAAGAAGGCAAGGGAATTTCCATCAACTTTGACCTTGTAAATGGTCAAGTGACAGTAGATCGTAGCCAGGCTGGTGAACAGTACGCCCAAGAATTTGGTACCACTCGTTCTTGCCCTATAGACAAGCATGCTACTACCGCTAACATCTTCATCGACAACTCGGTCTTTGAAATTTTCATTAATAAAGGAGAAAAAGTATTTTCTGGTCGCGTCTTTCCTCATGCTGATCAAAATGGTATCCTCATCAAATCTGGAAAGCCAACCGGAACCTACTATGAATTAGATTATGGTCGCAAAACTAACTGATGTCGCAAAACTTGCAGGCGTCAGCCCCACTACCGTCTCACGGGTCATCAATAAAAAGGGTTATCTATCGGAAAAAACCATTCAAAAGGTCAATGAAGCCATGCGAGAATTGGGCTACAAGCCCAACAACCTGGCTCGAAGCCTCCAAGGAAAATCTGCTAAGTTGATTGGTCTCATTTTCCCAAACATTAGTCATGTCTTTTATGCTGAGTTGATTGACAAGTTGGAACACCAGCTCTTCAAGAATGGTTACAAAACCATCATCTGTAATAGCGAGCATGACTCCGAGAAGGAACGGGAATACATCGAAATGCTGGAGGCCAATCAGGTGGACGGTATCATTTCTGGAAGTCACAACTTGGGAATTGAAGACTACAATCGTGTGACAGCACCGATTATTTCCTTTGACCGAAACCTATCACCAGACATACCTGTCGTCTCCTCTGATAACTACGGTGGCGGGGTCCTCGCAGCCCAAACTCTGGTCAAGACAGGTGCCCAATCTATTATCATGATTACAGGGAATGACAATTCCAACTCGCCTACTGGACTGCGTCATGCTGGCTTTGCATCTGTACTCCCAAAAGCTCCCATTATCAATGTTTCGAGTGACTTTTCTCCCGTCAGAAAAGAAATGGAAATCAAGAATATCTTGACTCATCAGAAACCAGATGCCATCTTTGCTTCGGATGATTTGACAGCTATCCTAGTTATCAAAATCGCTCAGGAACTGGGAATTTCTGTTCCTGAAGAGCTCAAGGTCATCGGCTATGATGGGACTTACTTTATCGAGAACTACTATCCTCATTTGACAACGATTAAGCAGCCAATGAAAGAGATTGCCCGCCTCACTGTTGATCTTCTCCTGCAGAAAATTGAAGGCAAGGAAGTCGCGACAACTGGTTATTTCTTACCAGTCACCCTATTACCTGGAAAAAGTATTTAAGTACAAAAAACTCAGACCAATTCGTCTGAGTTTTTATGATCTTAAGTTTTCTAGATAGCGCTGGGCTGTCTCTAAGTTAAAGGTTTTCTCTGCGATGAGGCGCTCGACCAGGGGAGCAACCTCGGATTCACTGGCACCTGCTAGGAGAGCCAAGGATTTGGCTTGCAATTTCATGTGACCTTGCTGGATGCCCGTACTCACCAAGGCTTTGAGGGCCGCAAAGTTTTGTGCAAGCCCGATAGACACGATAACTTGTGCGAGTTCCTTGGCAGAAGGATTTCCCAGCAGCTCGTGACTAAGAGCTACACGGGGGTTGAGACCAATAGTGCCACCCTTGGTCGCTACAGGCATAGGTAGTGTCATCTCACCGACCAATTCTTCTCTTTCCATATCCAGCGTCCATTGACTAAGACCTTGATAGCGTCCATCTCGACTGGCAAAGGCATGAGCCCCAGCTTCGATAGCACGCCAGTCATTACCCGTAGCGATTAAAATGGCATCAATACCATTAAAAATCCCTTTATTGTGAGTAGCCGCTCGGTAAGGATCAGCCTGCGCAAACTGGCTAGCCAAAGCTATCTTCTCTGCAATTTCACGTCCTTGGTCCTTTTGAGGACTCAGGTAGCGAAAGGCAATACGACAGCTTGCTGTCACTAGAGAATCTGTCGCGTAATTGGATAGGATTCCCATGAGACTCTGTCCCTGACTGAGTTCTTCTAAGACTGGCTTCAAGGCTTCTAGCATGGTATTGAGCATATTGGCTCCCATGGCTTCCTGGGTATCGATATGGAGATAGACGACGAGAAAGTCTGTTTCTCCCTTGATCTGCTCTACACGCAAATCACGCGCCCCACCTCCTCGTTTAACAATAGAAGGATAGGCTTGATTGGCAAGTTCCAAGAGTTCAGCTTTCTTGCTGGCAATCTTCGCTTGCGCTTGTTCTGGATCAGCAACTTGATAAAGGGCTACCTGACCAATCATCTGACGCTGATGCACTTGAGCAGTAAAACCGCCTGCTCGCTTGATGATTTTGCTGGCATAGCTGGCCGCAGCAACCACTGAGGGTTCTTCTGTCACATAAGGAACTGTGTAATCCTGACCATTCACCAAAAGTTCTGGAATGATGGAATAAGGTAGAGAAAAGGTTCCTACCACGTTTTCACTCAGCTGATCTGCAACAGCCAAGCTGACTTGTTCATCCTGCTCTAGACTGGTTTGCTTTTCAGGACTAAGGAGCGCCTGAGCTTTCAGCAACTCAAGGCGCTCATGGTATGATTTTTTAGAAAATCCATTCCAACTTATCTTCATTATTTTTCAACCTTGCTATATCGGCGTTGGTGGTCGACAATCTCCACCAAGGCATAGTCTTGATTTTCATAAGCTGCAAATTGGGCTGAACCAGATTCATCCAACTGCACCTCTTCGAAAAAGACTTTTTCATAGTCTGCAACAGATAAGACTGTACGCTGCTGGAGCTTGCTCAAGCGCTCTTTGTCTAGATAAGCTTCATAGCCTTCGACCAATTCACCACTAAAGAATTCTGAAACAGCTCCACTTCCGTAACTGTAGAGGGCAATTTTATCGCCAGCCTTCAAATTCTCTGCATTTTCTAAAAGGGAGAGGAGGCCGAGGAAGAGGGAACCTGTATAGATATTCCCAATCATCTGACTGTAGAGAATTGATTTGTCAAAGTTTTCTTGTAAACTATCCTGTTTTTCCTGAGATAGAGTCTTGTCCATCATCTTGCGCAAGCCTTTTAGGGCTAACTTAGGATAAGGCAAGTGGAAACAGATGGCCGCAAAGTCACCCATGGTCCAATCGTAGCGCTTCTTGTATTCATCCCAAGTCGTCGTGAGACTATCCAGATACTGCTGGGTTGAATAAACACCATTGACATAAGGGGTGCTTGAGTAGTTCGGACGCCAGAAATCCATGATGTCGCGCGTTTGGGCAACGTTATCATTGTTAAAGGCCATAATGTGCGGATTTTGGGTGATCAACATCACCACACTTCCAGCACCCTGAGTTGGCTCACCTGGAGTTCCCACACCATACTTGGCAATATCACTGGCAATGACCAAAACCTTGGACTCTGGAGAATTTTCCACATGTAATTTAGCATAATGAAGAGCAGCTGTTGCTCCATAGCAGGCTTCTTTGATTTCAAAGCTACGGGCAAAAGGCTGAATGCCTAATAGGCCATGAACAAAGACTGCCGCTGCCTTACTCTGGTCAATCCCTGACTCGGTCGCCACGATGACCATATCGATTTCTTCTTTTTCTTTTTCTGTTAAAATAGAGTTGCTTGCACTAGCTGCCAAGGTAACAATGTCCTCAGTCAGTGGCGCAATACTAATTTCATTTAACAAGAGTCCCTTGCTAAATTTTTCAGGGTCAACTCCCCTCGCTTCTGCTAAGTCTTGTAATTTCAAGACATATTGACTGGTCGCAAAACCAATCTTATCAATACCGATTGTCATATTTACCTCTGTATTTTCATTCATTGTAAAAAATCGTTTCATTCTATTTTATCACAAATAGGGACAAAAGAGAGAAAAAAGACTTGATTCAACAAATCAAGTCTTTGCTTTGATTGCATTAGGAAGAGATTTCTCGTTGTTTTCGGATATAGTAATAAAGCTTTAGAATTACCGTTCCACTTGCCATTCCAATGGAAATAACAAGGGCTAACATAACCACCAAAGTCGCGCTGGCAATAGCATGGCTGTAATCTCCTGTCACAAAGAAAGCTGTCGTTCGATAGGAAAGATAACCTGGCACCAAGGGGGCAAGAATGGCCAAGACAAAAACTACCGCTGGTGTCTTATAGACAATACTTAAAATCTGACTGATGCAAGAGCCAATTACTGCTGCGATAAAGGTCGCGACAATAACATTGGTTGGTTCTTTGAGTACGAGATAGAGGAGCCAAACGCCCATTCCCAAAATACCACCAGGTAGGAGCATGGAGCGTTGAACATTCAGTACGATTAGAAAGGTGATAATGGCGAGTAAACTCGCCACTGCTTGGAGCAAAATACTTGTTAGAGTCATCTTATGTCATCAAAACCAGGGCGACAGAGGTGCCAGCCCCTAAAGCGAGGGTAATGAGCAAAGATTCAAACATCTTGCTCATACCAGAGTTGATATGGTTGGTCATGATATCCCGTACCGCATTTGTCAGAGCAATCCCTGGAACAAAGGGCATGACGGCTCCTGCTATGATCAGATCTGCCGTCGAAGGAAATCCAGTATAGCGAGCCCAGAACTGGGCAATCAAGCCGAAAACAAAGGCGCCCGCAAAGGCCGTTACAAAAGGAATTCGGATAAACTTCTCGACATAGAGAGAGAAGGCAAAACCAAACAAAGTCGCAACGCCTGCTCCAAAAGCATCATAAACATTGCCTCCAAACATAATCGAGAAGAAAGGGGCACTGAGGGTCGCTGCTACAGTCACTTGAAGCTTGCTATAAGGAAGGGCTTGATTGCCGATTTCTTTGAGCTTTTTAAAGGCTGTCGAGAGATCGATCTGCCCTCCAACAAGTTCTCGTGATACTTGGTTGACATCACAAACTTTTTCGATGTTATAAGAGGATGACGTCACCCGCTTCATACGAGAAATATTAGTGTTTTCAATCGAAAAGAAAATAGCTGCAGGCATGGCAAGAACATTGCAATCCATAATCCCTTGTGAATGGGCAATGCGAATCATGGTATCCTCAACCCGATGAATCTCTGAACCACTTTTCAAGAGAATGGTTCCAGCTAACATAATGACATCAATGACGGCATTCAACTCTCTCGATTCGTCCATTCTCTCCTCCTTTTTTCTACTCCCTATATTTTATCACAAAATCTTGTTAAAAAAAATCTTTGTCATGAAATCATGACAAAGATTGGGTTAATTTCGTTCATTACTTGACGTTCTACTGCTATCTGAAGAATCCGTTGTAGGGTTGCTACCTTGATTGTTACTCTGTGAAGGCGTCGTGTCTGTTCCTGGATTTCCGCGTTGAGACGAACTTGATGAAGAAGGAAGTGGTTTTGGTTTATAAATAGAAATCTTAACACGTGTTTTATTGAGATCTACCTTTTCTCCAGGTTTAGGGTCCTGACTAACAACTGTTCCTGCAGTAGTTCCTTCAGGAGCAGTTGATACTTCCACAACTTCGATATTGGCCTCTTTTACACCAACAATCTGAGTCAAATTGTTCTTAGTAAATTCGAGACTTGAACCAATGTAACTTGGCATCGAAACGCTGGTCACCTTCTTAGCAACTGTTAAGGTAATCGTGCTGGCTTTCGTGAGATCGTAAGTACTTCCTGCAGCTGGGGTTTGCCTAATGACTGTTCCTGGGTCGCTTTCGCTAGATTCCTCTTCCTCGATCTTGATAAGATTTTCTGGAACTTTTTTCTCTTTGAGCTCTGCGACAACATCCGAGGACTTACGTCCTACATAGTTACTTAGTTGGAAGGATTGCTTACCTGATGAAACGATTAGATTTACTTTGCTTCCTTCTTTTCGACCACTTCCAGCTTCTGGGTCTGTTCGAATGACGCGACCTTCGGCTACTGTCTCACTGGCCTCTGTTTTTTCTTCACCTACTTCAAAATTAGCCTTTTTAAGGGCTTCTTTTGCCTCTGCTACTGTCTGTCCCGATACATTTGGAATAGCAATAGTCGCTGGAGTTCGGGAGAAGATCCAAATCAAAGAGGCTGCAACTAGCAAGGCACTGGCCAGTAAAATCATGTAGCGAGCTTTAAACTTCCGTTTTTTCGCTGGTTTTGGTACTGGTACTTCATCTACCACCTGCTGAGTCTGCTCTTTTGATTGAGGTCGCTCTAATTGTGGCTTAGCTTTCGGAATAGAGGTCAGAGTGCTTTGTGGAACTTTAGGCAAGGTCTTGGTATCAACCTTGCTTGCCTCATCAAAGACTAGCTTTGGTTCTCTCCTACGATTGTGAGACAAACAACTCGACAAGTCCACATACATTTCTGATACAGACTGATAGCGATCTGTCAATTTCTTGGCCGTTGCCTTGATAACAACATTTTCCAAAGCTTGTGGCACTGCTGGATTCTCAGCAATAACAGATGGAAGTGGTTTTTGGAAATGCTGGAGGGCAATAGTCACTGCACTATCCCCATCATAAGGGATATGTCCAGTCAACATTTCATAGAAAATAATCCCCATAGCATAGATATCACTCTGCACAGTTGCCTTGGAACCACGGGCCTGCTCAGGTGAGAGATAGTGGACTGAACCGAGCATGGAGTTGGTCTGTGTCAGACTGGTCTCTGCAAAAGCCACGGCAATCCCAAAGTCTGTAACTTTGGCAGTTCCATCTGGTGTCAATAGGATATTTTGAGGTTTCAAATCTCGGTGGATAATCCCTCTCGTATGCGCCAGACGCATGGCCAAGAGAATCTGTCCCATAATACGGACGGCTTCTTCATTTGAGAGAGGGGAGTGTTCTTTGATATAACGTTTGAGGTCAAGCCCTGCCACATACTCCATAGCTAGGTACTGCTGACCGTCTTCCTCACCGATATCTGTTATTCGAACGATATGGGGATGATCCAGCTCCGCCATGGCTCTCGCTTCACGTTGAAAACGCGCCACAGCAATCGGATCTGTCTGATAGTTAGTCCTCAGGACCTTAACTGCCACTTCTTCCCCGTCCAGGATCAAATCCTTGGCCAAGTAAACATCCGCCATGCCTCCTCGACCAATCTGTTTGATAATCCGATATCGTCCGGCAAAAATCTTGCCGATCTGGATCATTCTACTTCCTCCTCATTCATGTGAACAAGGGCAACCGTGATATTATCTAAGCCTCCTGCATTGTTTGCAAAACGAATCAAAGTTGCCGCCTTGTCTGCCAAGGAAATATCACTCGTTACAATATCGTAGATATCGCTTCCTGAGATCATATTGGTCAAGCCGTCACTGTTAAGCAAGAGGTAGTCTCCTGGCTCTAGGCTGACCATGCCAAAATCTGGTTGAATTTCATCTTTTTGCCCGATTGATTGGGTAATGATATTTTTCTGCGGATGAATTTCTGCCTCCTCTGGAGTTAGCTGACCAGCCTTTAGCAGAGCATTAACCAAAGAATGATCACTTGTGAGCTGGCGATAATCTTCACCACGAATCAAACCGATACGAGAATCACCGATGTGAGCATAGATGGCCTGATTGCCAATAATGGCCACTGCTTCAAGCGTTGTTCCCATCCCCTTATAGGCTTCGTCTTTCCCCATCTGATGAATTTTTTGATTTTCAAGTTCCAGATAGTGGGCGAACCATTCACGAACCTCATTGACAGTGTCGATTTGGGTATCAACCCAAGCCACGCCCAGGTCTGTTACCGCCATCTCACTAGCGATATTACCTGCACGGTGTCCTCCCATCCCATCAGCCAAGAGGATCATAGTGCGTCCTGCTCGGTTGACAAAGTGATTGACATAGTCTTGGTTATTTGTTCGTTTCTGACCAACATCTGTTAATAATGCTATTTCCATTGTGTCAGTTCCTTCCTAATCAGATATCTTGCGAAATTGGCTGATAAAGAATCCATCACTTCCGTACAATTCAGGAGTGATCAAGATACAGCCATCTTTCAGGATATCTTTACATTCGTGTTCTAGTTTAACCTGCTCGAACTCGGGATGACTTTCTAAAAATGCCTCAACGACGTGAAAGTTCTCCTCTGAGACGATAGTGCAGGTACTATACGTTATTATACCACCTTTTCGTAAGGTTTGACAAACACTACCTAGTATTTCTAGCTGAATTTGCTGTAATGATGCGAAATCCGCCGTTTCTTTATTGTATTTGATGTCTGGTTTGCGACGCAAAAGTCCAATCCCAGAACAAGGAGCATCTACTAAAATCTTGTCAAAGAAGTCCTTTTCAAAAAACTCATGTACCTTTCTGGCGTCCAATTTTTGTGTTTGAACCCGATCCGCCACACCCAAACGCTGGGCATTTTCTTGGATCAAGTCCAACTTGTGATCATATAGATCCAAAGCCGTCACCTTACCAGATGTGAGGCAAGAGGCTATATGGGCTGTTTTCCCACCAGGAGCCGCACAGGCATCTAGGACCTGCTCATCGCCTTGCAAATCAAGGGTCGGAGCAACCAGTTGACTAGACTCATCTTGGATGGTAATAGCCCCCTCCGAAAACAAATCATGTCCCGCAAAGTGTCCCTGCTCCTTTACCAAACCAGAAGCGGCCAAAGGTGAATCACTCGCCTCTAACACGGCCTTGATTTCCTCTTTTCGGCTCAAGTCGGTCACCCGAATACTGGCCTTATTTCGCACCAAAAGACTTTCAAAAATGGCTTGGGCTCGCTCTTCGCCGTATTCTTCCTTGAGCTTAGACACGAGCCAAACTGGGAGAGAATAAGCAATGGAATCACGCTTGTTTTTGCGTTTGATAGTTTCAATATCTGGCCACCCTTCTCGCAAGATACGACGAAGGACTGCGTTGACCAATTTTTCACTGCCTTTTTTACGGGACTTAGCTATTTCCACCGCTTCATTGACCACAGCATGGTCAGGAACCTTATCCAGAAAACGGACTTGGTAGACGCTCATGAGAAGAAGAACATAGAGCCAGTTATCTAGCTTATCTCGGTCTTGGATAAAGTGGGACAAATACCATTCCAGAGTGAGTTTATGGGCTACGGTTCCATAGACCAACTCCGTCGCTAAACCTTTGTCTGCTGCTGAGAGTTGACTGCCCTTGAGGTGTTTGTTTAAGGCAATGTTTGAGTATGCTTGGTTGACAAAAACATCCTCTAACACTGCTAGAGCTAGATTTCTAGCCGTTTCTACTTTAGTCACCAAATCGTTCTCCTACTGCCAAAGTCCGTCCAACTCCGTTTAGGAAGGAAGCAATGTCCATCTTAGGTTTACCTGCTGGCTGCACTTGCTTGAGAGATAGTGCCCCTTCAGCCGTCGCGACGATCAATTCCTTCTTGCCAATAGAGAGGATCTCACCTGGATTTCCCTGACCTTCTACTGGGAGGGCTTCATAAATCTTAAAGCGGTCTCCTTTGAGAAAAGTATGGGCAACAGGCCAAGGATTCATCCCACGGATTTGGTTAAAGAGTTGACGGTTGGTCTTGGTCCAGTCCAGCTTTTCTTCCTCTGGCTTAATATTTGGCGAGAAAGTAACCTGACTTGGATCCTGCGGTTCAAGTTTAATTTCCCCAGCAATATAGGCAGGTAAGGTATCCAAAAGCAAATCACGACCAACGATCGCCAATTTTTCAAACAAGGTCCCGACATTGTCCTCATCTGTGATGGGAATACTGCGACGGGAAATCATGTCTCCTGCATCCATTTCTTTAACCATTTCCATGATGGTCACACCAGCTTCCTCATCCCCTTGAATCAAGGCATAATGGATAGGAGCACCACCACGGTGTTTGGGAAGGAGAGAAGCATGAACATTGACCGCAAAGTCCATGCTATCAAGAAGTTTACTTGGGAGAAACTGCCCAAAAGCAGCGGTCACAATCCCATCCGCTCCCAAATTCATAATAGCTTCCAGCTCTGGGCTTCCAGATAATTTTTCAGGTTGGTAGATAGGAAGACCCGCTTCTTTGGCGGCCTGCTTGACTGGGGTTTCTTGGATCACTTTTTTACGGCCGACAGCGCGGTCTGGCTGGGTCACAACAGCTAGAATCTCGTAACGGTCGTCCGATAACAATCCCTTCAAAACTGTCGCTGAAAAATCGGGAGTTCCCATAAAGATTAGTTTTGTCATTTCTTCTCCTTCTTATAAAAATTGCTGCGGCTCATGGTCAATACTGAGACGAAGCTCACTATTTTCACGTTCTTGAGTCAAGGCCAAGACCTGATTGAGGGTTGGACCCAGCTCATCTTCTAAACGGTATTTAATCAAAATCTGGTAATGATAAAGGTTGTGGGTACGGGCAATGGGTTTTGGTGTCGGTCCAAGGATTTTACTAGTTTCCGATAAACCTGATCGCAAAATTCCCATAACTTCATAGGCACGTTTAACCACCTCTTCTTCTTTCTTGTGAGAGAGGGTAACCCCAATAGTGAAATAATAAGGCGGATAGCCGAGTTGGCGCCTGATACTCATTTCATAGGCATAAAAACCTTCATAGTCCTGATCTTTTGCAAAACGAATGGCATAGTGCTCCGGATTGTAAGACTGGATCAAGACCTGCCCAGCCTTTTCAGCACGCCCTGCACGGCCAGCCACCTGAGTTAAGAGTTGGAAGGTTCTCTCAGAAGAGCGAAAATCAGGAAGATTCAAGGCCGTATCCGCATTGAGCACTCCGACTAAGGTCACATTTGGAAAATCCAAGCCCTTAGCAATCATCTGAGTTCCCAGCAAGATATCCGCTTCCCCTTGACCAAACTGGTCAAGAAGGGCTTGGTGACTGCCTTTTCTACGGGTCGTATCCACATCCATCCGCAGAATGCGGGCCTGAGGAAAGAGCTCTGCTAGTTCATCGTAGGCTTTCTGAGTCCCCGTCCCATAGTAACGAATACTGCGACTCTGACAGTTGGGACAGACAGGAGGAATTCCCTTAGAAAAGCCACAGTAATGGCAGTTCATAGTCTTGGTATCCATGTGCAGGGTGAGAGAAATATCACAGTTGGGACAAGTATCCACCGTCCCACACTCCCGACACATAACAAAGCTAGAATAACCCCGACGGTTGAGCATGAGGACTACCTGTTCTTTTTTAGCCAGGCGGTCTTGGATGGCCTCTAGCAAAGGGGGCGTAAAGTTTGACGTCTCATTTTGTCCGATATAGTCCCGAAAGTCAATCACTTGAACCTCAGGTATCGTAGCCAAAGGATTGGCTCGTTGGGTCAGACGTAAGTGGTGATAGACACCTTTTCCAGCACGCGCACGGCTTTCTAAGCTCGGTGTAGCAGAACCAAGGACCAGGGCCGCTCGATTGTACTGGGCCCGTAGAATAGCGACCTCTCTAGCATGATAACGCGGATTGCTATCTTGCTTATAGCTGGCTTCATGCTCCTCGTCGATAATGATGGCACCCAGATTTTTCAAGGGAGCAAAGATGGCTGATCTGGCGCCAACCACAACTTGAGCATCTCCACGCTCGACCTTGCGCCATTCATCGTATTTTTCACCATTAGACAAGCCTGAATGAAGGATGGCTACTTTCTCACCGAAACGAGCAATGAAACGCTCCGTCATCTGTGGCGTCAGGGAGATCTCAGGTACCAGTAAAATGGCCGTCTTGCCCTTGTCCAAGGCTCCTTGGATAATCTGCAAGTAAACTTCTGTTTTCCCACTTCCTGTAATCCCTTGAAGGAGGAAAGGAGGTTGCTGACTGCCAATAGCACTGATAACCGCATCACGCGCCTGTCTTTGCTCTGGATTCAGCTCCAAAGGTGTGCTTGCTTTAATGCCTTCGAAATAAGCAACCGAGCGTTGCACTTCCTTTTGAACTAAGGTTAGAGCTCCTTGATCCACAAAAAAGTTGACTTGCTCTCGCGAATAGGACTCTAATAAACTAGCCAGAGGAGCACTTTCCGCATGAGCAAGCAAATAGTCTCTTAGCTCTGCCTTTTTCTTAGCACGCGCAGAAATCTCAATACCTTCTAACTGCTCAACATGGACCTCATACCAAGACTGGGTCTTGACCTTCTTCTGATCGACTGCCTGGTATTCTAAACGAAGCAGCCCTTTTCTGGTCAAACGCATCATTTCTGCCTGCTTGGCTAAATCTAGAGAAGAAAAGGCTAACGAATCTTCAGAACCAAACAAGCGCTCTTTGTCTGCCTGACTCAGGCTTTCTAAAGGATAGAGAATCTTATCATAACTGGAGTTTAAAAATCCTGGAAGCATGGCTTTTAGGATGGAGATTTTGTAAGAAAAGACTGACTTACGAAGCTCTTCAGCCAGCCAGAGTTGCTCCTGAGTCAAGACGGGAGAAAAGTCCAGCACTTCTGCAATCTCTTTCAAGTCCTGATCAACCACTTCTTCATCCGACTGGGACTCCAAGCCTAGCACAATCCCTTGGATCAATCGATTGCCCTTGCCAAAGGGTACATGGACCCGCATACCGGCTTCCAGCATGTCTATAAATTCCTCAGGGACCTTATAACTATAGGGCTGATCTGTCTGCATCAAGGGAACATCCACGATAATCTTTGCGATAGCCATTTTCTCACCTCCTTCTTGTCAGTACATTCTTGCAATAGAAAAAATAAGATTGAGTCCCCCCAACCTTAAATTTTTTCACCATCTTCTTTTTCTTTAGCGATTTGCTCTTTGATTTTCTTTTCTTCTTCTTCTTTACGGCGTTTTTCTTCTTCGATACGGAGACGAACCGCTTCACGTTTTCCTTCTGGATCCGGGTGAATCGTAACGTTTCCTGACTCGATTTCTTCCAAAGCGCGAAGAGTTGATTTTTCGGACTTAAACTCTTGAGTAGCTGGCGCACCTGCTTCTAGTTCGTGGGCACGTTTTGCTTCCAAGATTACGAGTGAATATTTTGATGGTACCTTGTCCAACAAGGTATCGATAGAGGGTTTTAACATCATTTGCTTGTACCTGTTTCCTATAGTTTATCGAGTAGTTGGAGATTTTGGCAACATCTCCTGGTAGTGACCAATAACACGGTCCACACGGAAGTGTTCTGCTTCGATCACACGCTTGACACGTTCAGCAGCGAGGGGCACCTGATCGTTGACAATGGCATAATCATACTCACGCATGAGAGCAATTTCTTCCTTAGCTTTTTCGATTCGTTGGGCAATCACTTCTGCACTATCTGTTCCACGACCTACCAAACGATCTTGCAATTCATCCAAATCTGGTGGCGTTAGAAAGATAAAGACAGCATCTGGAACCTTTTTCTTAACCTGAAGGGCTCCTTGGACTTCAATCTCAAGAAAGACATCGATTCCCTTGTCCAGAGTTTCATTGACATAGGTCAGAGGAGTTCCATAGTAGTTACCAACATATTCTGCATATTCCAACATCTGGCCTTGACGGATCAGCTCTTCAAACTCTTCACGAGTACGGAAGAAATAGTCCACCCCGTCCACTTCACCAGGACGTTGCGCACGCGTCGTCATCGATACAGAGTATTGAAATTGATTCTCAGAACTCTCAAAAATCTCTCTTCTAACCGTTCCTTTCCCAACTCCTGAAGGACCAGAAAAAACGATTAGCAAGCCTCGGTCTGCCATTATGTCTCCTTTAGTTAGTCTGTGAAATAAAGTGAAATCTCTCTCGGATACTGATGATAGCGTCAGTTATCCTCCTACAGTCTTTCTATCTAGTGTAACAAAAAAGCAGTAATTTTTCAACTGCTCTTTTTTATTTATTTAGCATAATCTACTGCACGAAGTTCGCGGATCACGGTTACCTTGATATTTCCTGGGTAATCAAGATTGTTTTCAATTTTCTCACGAACTTTGTGAGCCAAGATTGTGACTTTGTCGTCTTTGATTTGTCCTGGATTAACCATGATACGGATTTCACGTCCTGCTTGAAGGGCAAAGCTATTTTGCACGCCTTCAAAGCCATTGGCGATTTCTTCCAAATCATGGAGACGCTTGATATAGCTTTCAAGAGATTCACTACGAGCACCTGGACGCGCTGCACTCAAGGCATCTGCTGCAGCAACGATCACTGCAATGACGCTTTCGGCTTCGACATCACCGTGGTGGCTAGCAATAGTATTCACCACAACTGGGTGTTCCTTGTACTTACGAGCCAACTCCGTACCAATCTCAACATGGCTACCTTCAACCTCGCGGTCAATAGCTTTTCCGATGTCATGAAGGAAGCCAGCACGACGGGCAAGAGCTGCATTTTCACCAAGTTCACTCGCGATGATACCAGATAACTTAGCAACCTCAATCGAATGACGCAAGACATTTTGTCCATATGAAGTACGGAACTGCAAACGTCCCATGATCTTCATCAAGTCTGGATGAAGGTTAGGCGCACCAATCTCATAGGCAGCAGCCTCACCGTATTCACGGATTTTATTGTCAATCTCTTGACGGTTTTTCTCCACCAACTCCTCGATACGAGCTGGGTGGATACGGCCATCCTTGAGCAACATTTCCATGGTCATACGAGCAATTTCACGACGAATCGGATCAAATCCTGACAAGGTTACCACTTCTGGCGTGTCGTCAATGATGACATCGACCCCTGTCAAACTTTCAAAGGTACGAATATTGCGTCCTTCACGACCGATAATGCGTCCCTTCATGGTATCGTCTGGTAGGTGAACTGTAGAGTTTGTTGACTCCGCTACATACTCACCAGCGATACGCTGCATAGCCTGAACCAAGATATCTTTCGCAATCTTGTCTGAACGTTCCTTGACTTCTTGCTCAGCCTCACGAATGCGGCTAGCAATTTCCTTGGTCAAGTTTTCCTCTGTTTGAGCCAAGATAATATCTCGAGCCTCAGTTTGGGAAAGGGAACCGATACGTTCAAGTTCAGCTTCTTTTTGTCTTTCGACTTCCTCTAATTGCTCTTCACGTGCATCAAGGTTTTTTGCTCTATCAGAAATACTTTGTTCTTTTTGTTCAAGTGTTTTTTCTTTGTTCGTCAAATTGTCGTCTTTGCGGTCAAGGCTCGTAGCTCTCTCCGTCAAACGACTTTCAATTTGCTTGAGCTCCTGACGTTCTGACTTAAATTCAGCGTCCACTTCTTCACGGTATTTTCTGGCTTCCTCTTTGGCCTCCAATAGTGCTTCTTTTTTAAGAGACTTGCTTTCGCTCTTGGCTTCATTTAGCAATAAATCCGCTTCGCGCTCAGCTTGTCCTCGTAAATTAGTTGCTTCTTGTTCAGCATTTAGAAGCATCAACTCTGCAGCCTCTTGTGATGATTTCATCTTAGCTGAGATGCTGACATATCCAATGACTAAACCAATGATGACGGCAAAAACAACAATCGCAATGGTCATGATTTCCATGTTTTTACCTCATTAAATTTGTTTATCGAATGACATACATTCTTTAATATTCTATCATAAAAAAGGAATTTAAACAAACCTTAAATGGAATATGAACTATTGAATTTTAGACAGAGAGTCATCTATTTCAAAACTCTCTTGTATTAATTTGTATAATGGAATATTATTAATTGTAATTCGTCCTTTTGATTCCAAAGGTAGGCATTTTTTTATAAAGTTCTGACACTTCACATCTTCCAATTCAGCTATGTTAACAATTTCATAATTATTTTTCATTCTATCATTTAAAATATCATAGTAAATTTCAACTAAACAACCCTTTGTTAAGCCACGAAGTATGTTATCAGCATCGTAATACACTTTGTGTCCTGTTTTTGAGATAAATAGATTCCTTAGTCCGACTTCCCATAAACACGATAACAATTGGAAATATAATATATGTTCGTGGGGATAATTAAAATACATATCCACCTCTGAAGTGGGTAAAGAACCTGAAGAACTTAAAACTGCAAACTTCTCTAATATTTCAAAATGAAAATATGCTTCTAACTCATAGAACTGTTCATACTCATCTATTTCATAAATGTCATTAAAGGATTCAAAAAATGATATTAGAATACCATCAGTTCCCGTACGTCCATTCATACAATCAACAATATAATTATAATTTGATATCTTTCTACTAGAATATGGTAGAAGCATATTCGTTCTATAGTCACTCTCAATTATATTTGAAAGTTCTTCAATTGATTTCTGAAACTCTCTCAAACTTGGTCTTTTTACTTTTGAATCTTTATTTTTATCTTCTACAACTCTCTCATCTATATTTACATAATAAAGTTTAAAAATCAAAGATAGAATTTTCCCAAAATCATCATCTCTCAATTTACTCTTTTTCAAAATGTTATCTATAACTTCTTCTGTAGATACCATTTGATGTTGATTTAGCTTAAATTTATTATCAATGAGATTCTTCTTTGTTGACTTAATTTCCTCACTATTTAAAATTACAATAATTTTAAATCTTTTATTCTCAGAAAGATAATCAATATACCCCAATAAATCATTGTAATCTGAAGGGTTATCTGATTTTGCTACATATGAAACCCGTTCAAAATCATCAAAAATAATGATAGAATCTCGCTTCATCAAATCCGTTCCAACTGTTTTAAAGAACCATTTAAAAACTCCTCCAACAAGTGGAATAAAGTCCAAATTTCCGAGTATGGATTGTTTTTCTATTTCATTGATCAATATTTTCTCAGCTTGCTCTCTTGTTTTGATCCCAAAGCAGGAAATATAGTAGATTTCTTTCTTTTTATAAATTTGATTTTCAAAAAACGTCTTTATAAAAAATGTTTTCCCACTCCCCCAAGAACCATCCAGCCAGAAAACATTATGAATAGACTCTGGGCTATTTAAAAACTCCACCAAATGAGTTTGATAAGGATAGTCATCCAAGTCATATTCCGGAAATAGCTCTGGATCCAATTTCTTATAATTAACTTTTTTTAAAATTATGTCTAAAAACCAGAATAGTATTGTTGGTATAGTCAGTGCTAACAATATTATTACACGATTCGCATACAAAATCGAAATAATATCTTTTAAAAAATTATTATTAGATATAAATTTATAGATAGGCAAAGCAAGGCGTTTAAATTGTTCAATCTCAAGTGCAAGATACAGTACCCATATACTAGCTATAAATATTTTATACCACTCAACAATTCTAACATTACTACTCCATGACGGTCTTTTCAACATATATTTCATATATATCCCCTTTTAATCTATATTATCATGATTATACCACAAAATAAGAGTTACAAAGCGGTTTCAAGGACAAAGATTGTGATTGCTATACTAAATCCCTTTACTGACTTTTTGTCTTAGGAAGTCTGTCATTTTCCAAAAAATTTTATCTTCAATTTGCTAGCTAAATTTTCTAAAATAAAAAAGCCTACCTTTCAGTAGACTTAGTAGTGATCTTTGAAGGACAAGAAAGCGATGCTATCTCCATCCATCATATAAATCAAGCGATTTTCTGCATCAATACGACGTGACCAGGCTCCTTGGTAGTCATACTTAAGTGGTTCTGGTTTACCAATTCCTGTAAATGGATCTCGATGAATATCCTTGATTAGCATGTTGATTCTTTTTAACGTTTTCTTATCCTGAGTTTGCCAGTAGCAATAATCTGCCCAGGCATCTTCTGTAAACTTGAGCAGCATTTCTCACTCCTCAATAACATAGACCTGAGTACTTCCAGCACGGACTTGAGCCATTCCTCGCAAAACCTTATCAGAAAGTTCCTTATTTTGAGCGATTCTCAGGGTTTCCTGTATACTGTCCCATTCGCTCTTTGAAAGAACTACAATGTCCTCATCTGGATTTTTATTGACCACCGTCAAAGGCTCAAATTCATCGTTTACCTTTTTCATGTAGTCTTTTAAATGATTTCGGAATGTTGAGTAAAGAACTGCTTCCATAACCATACCTCGTTTTACCTCTTTTCCACTATTATACACGAAAAGAAAGAAATTGTCAGGAACTTGTACAAGATTATTCTTTTCTATCTATTTATTCGGAAAAATTTCAAAAAGCCTACCTTTCGGTAGACTTAGTTTGATTCTATTCTAATGGGTACTCTGCCGAAATTCTGTTCTGCTATACTTGGCTTTCCTAGTTGGTAGATCTGATCTGCCTTTTGGGTCATGGCATCCCAAGGTTCTTTGCCAATTCGGCTGACTAGAAGGACCTGCTCTTTCAGAGATTTAAGGTGTTGTCTGCCTTTTTCGGTAAAACCAAGGACATGAATGGCTTCTGCCAAGTCACTTTCTCTGGCCTGCACCAAGATATAGGTCAAGAGGCGTCTGACACGCGCCTTGGTATAGCGCTTGGTCGCAACCGCCTCGACCAATTCGTCAACAGACTGAGCTGTTTTGATAGCTTCCTTGATGCGCACTGCCATTTCTTGATTGACCTGATAGATAGTTGTTAAGTCTGGATTTGACAAGATTTGATAGCGGAGCAAGGGAAAATAGTCATCCCAGCTCACCTTACTGGCCTGCTCAAAGAGAGCAACAGAAGGCATAAAGCGTTCTAAGAAATCTTTGTCCCTCTGGTGCTGACGGAGGGCTGTCGCCGAGGCAAAGTCCACATCCTTGTCCACAGAATGATAACCCGCTCCCTGACGCTGAATCGGCTGGAGTTTGATGTTGTGTCCTGCAACTGCCTTGGCATAGGCCAGAGCAAGGACATGATTGGGCGTATTGCCTGAAAAATCAAGGCCTGCAAATTCCTTCCACATGGCTTGGGTTTTCTGAGGATAGGAGAGAGAATCAGGCAGATTATCCACAAAATTCTCCATCTCACTAGCTTGATTTGTGTATAAGTCAGCAATTTTCTGGTAATCCAGAATTTCTTCTGTCCCAAAAGCAAGACTATCAATGCCCAATCGAGCCAAGATATCCACAGCCCCTTGCCCAAAGAAATCCGCCGCCTGAACACTGACTAAAAAGGGCAATTCCACTACCAGATCTGCTCCATTCTCCAGTGCCATTTGAGCCCGTGTCCACTTGTCCACGATAGCCGGCTCTCCGCGTTGCATGAAATTTCCAGACATGCCCACAATTTTCAACCCCTTCGTCTGCTCAAGCAGGTATTTGTGGCCATTATGAAAAGGATTGAACTCCGCGATAATACCTGTGATGGTCATAGAAATCTCCTACTTCTGCGCGACAAAAAACCAACGGGTGCTAGTTTCTGTTGGTTCCTTGTCCTCAAAGTCCGCATAGAGTTTAAAGGACTTGAAACCAGCCTGTTCCAGCAAAATATCATAGGTCAAGACCTCATAGGTCCGTTCCTCATGCACTTCATCGTGGCGACTAAAGGAACCGTCAGCCTCCTTGATAAAGAAAGTCAACTCATGCACGATGGAGTGAGGAGCTTCGTCCTCGTAGGTATCCCATAGCATGGCAAAATCTTCTGCATTTTCATGGTAAGAATAGCCTGGAAAAACTTCATCTGTCTGGTAGGTCGAATGCACATCAAAAATAAAGACACCATCTTCATTAAGCGCATTATAGACTTCCTTAAAGACGTCCCCTACTTCCACCTCATCCTGCATATAGCAGATAGAGTCCGAATAACATGTGATAAAATCGTATTTCCCAGCCTTGGACAAATCCAGCATATTACCTTCAATAAAATCAATCTTTTGCTTGGCTGAAGTAGCTCTCTTCTCCGCAATCTTCAACATGTCTGCGCTCAAATCCAGTCCAGTTACATCAAAACCTGCCTGAGAAAAGCGCACAGACTGGATGCCTGTACCACAAGCCAGCTCCAAGAGTTTCTTTCTCTCCTTAGTCTTTGGCAAATGACGGAGGGAAAAATCCGTCCATTTATCGTATAAACTATCATCCATCACAGCATCGTAAACAGCCGCAAATGTTTCATAAGTCGCCATAAAACATGATACCAAGTCCGCCCGTAATTCGATAGAAAATTAGGAGTCTGACGATGGAGCCGAGCTCCAAGGAAGGCTGTCTATTTTCCGAGAATTACAGGACGGGTTCAAATCCTTTCTAAGATACAAAGAGCGTTAAAAGCAAAGAGAAAATAGGAAACTTTCTGCCGTATCATCAGATACAAAGAAAGTTACTCTTTTTCTCACAGCTTTTAGCTCGTGTTCAGTTTCAACATCAACCAAACACGACACCCTTGCCTTTCTAACAATTTTCTTCTAAATTAAGCAAAGAAACCCAGTTGACTGCAACTGAGTTCATCTCCTATGCTAAGGCTTCTGAGAGATCTACTGAATCTGCCTCATGCCATAGTTTTTCTAGGTTATAGTGGGCGCGCATTTCTTCAGAGAAGATGTGCACAACGACTCCACCGAGGTCTAGCAAGACCCAGCCTCCAGCTGCATCACCTTCGACATGACTGCCTTTATAGCCAGCTTCAGCAACTTTTTCACGAATATTTTCAGCGATAGCATCCAATTGACGACTATTCATAGAGCTAGTGATCACAAAGTAGTCTGTCACACTGGTCAATTCTTGTACATCAAGTGCAAGGATATCCTCCGCACGTTTCTCATCAGCCGCTTTCACGACTAGTTCTAATAATTCTTTTTCGTTCATTTAATCCTCTTTCAAATAGTGCACATAGGCGTTATAGGTTTCAAGGGTTTGGGGATAGATGGGAAATCCTTGGTGAGCCAAATGCTCCACGGTACGAGCGGTTTCATAGGCTACTGCCTTATTGAGCGATAAACTTGCAATCTCACGCGCCTGTTCCACACCTGGAAAGGCACGATTATGCTCGATATAGTCTGCGACGTAGATAACCTTGTCTAGGTTCGTCATCTGACCAGCTCCAACTGTATGGATTTCTATTGCACGCAAAATTTCAGGATCTTTTAAATCCAAATCTTCCTGAATCTTGTAGATGCCGACCATGCCATGCCAGACATTATTGCCCCAATTTTTGAGGTCAGGGTCTAGCTGATAACGATCTATCAAGTCTAGGAATTCCTGATCAGACAGTTTTTTAGCATAGTCATGAAGGAGACCTGCCAAACCTGCCTTTTCAACATCTACACCAAATCGCTGAGCCAATTCCATGGCTGCGCGCTCCACACCCAAACAATGGGTCAATCGTTTCTCGGGTAGAAGCTCTGCCATTTTTTCCAACAATTCCTCTCGGGAACAGTTGATGTAGTCTTGATATGCCATTAGTAGAGACCTTCTTTCTCGATATAGTCTAGCACTGGTTTTGGTAGGAGAAAGTTAGGTGTACGTCCCTGGGCAATGAAATCACGCACCATGCTAGATGAGATATCCATCAGGGGCACATCTACCCAGATGACTGGATAAGAAGTCCCTGCCTTGTAGCGTGGTCGCTGAACTCCTACAAACTGAACGAGTTCGACCAGTTCATCAATTCGATACCACTTAGGTAAATAGTCTACCATGTCAGCACCGATGATAAAGTAATAATCTGTATCAGGATGTTGCTCTGTCACAATCTTCATGGTGTCGTAGGTGTAAGAAATGCCCTTACGCTCTAGCTCAATGGTTTCAATAGCTAGACCTTCAATCCCCTCAATCGCCAATTCAAGCATCTTGAGCCGATGGTGCTCGGGAATGGTTTCCTTTTTATCTACATGAGGTGGTTGGTATTCGGGCATAAGCAGGACCTGATCTAGTCCTAACTGTTGTCGTACTTGGTCCGCCACAACAAGATGGGCATGGTGAACGGGGTTAAAATTCCCCCCTAGAATCCCAACTTGCTTGCGTTTTTTCTCCTTGATTTCTGGCTCCAACTCTACCTTGGTAAAGGGAGTCAATAATTCGATTGCCATAGGCTCGTCTTCCTTTAATTCTCTGTAAAAACAGTTTCTTGGAGTTTCGGTCTTAGATTTCTTTGACTTTCTTGGAAATCTTGCGATTTTCTTTCTTGCTAGATTGTTTAAACAAAATCAAGATGCGTCCGATTTTTTGGACTGTATCCACACCGATTTCTTCTTCCAAGATTTCAGCTACTTCGTGGATGTTTTCATCTGTATTTTGTAAGAGAGTAACCTTGATCAATTCACGGGCATCAAGAGCTTGACGGACGCTGGTCTTGATTTGGTCGTTGAGACCATTTTTCCCGATTTGTATGATGGGTTTGAGGGTGTGTGCCTGGCTGTTGAGAAAGGCACGTTGTTTTGATGTTAATGACATAATTTATTTAAAAGAGTTTCTTTTTATACTTTTCTGAAGTGGTGACGGACGTCAGCAAAGTCCTTTGGACTTTCATGACTAAAATTTGAGCCTAAGGTCTCAAATTTTCCGCAGTTGGTACAATCACTTGTACCAACTAACACCACAGCGAAAGTTATTCTCTATGGAGCTCGCCTTGCTCGCCCGAATTCAGACAACCCTTTCCTTTCTGTGTTTAAATAATTGCTTTTCGTGTGACAACTGCGACGCCTTCTGGTGCCCAGACGGCGACTTTGGCTGTGCCTGTTACGCGAATCCAGCCGAGTCCTGAGATGACTAGGTCTGTTTTGTCCTTGATGTTAAATACATGCTGGACTAGTTTTGGAAAGTCTCCTTTTTCCTTGCTATTTGGTGGTGTGAGAAGGGTTCCTAGGTGCCTGTCGTAAAAGGCACTAGCTCCTTCAAGCTTGGTACGATGGAGTTTGAGTTCATTGTCAAAGAAAGCGGTGAAACCTTGCTTCTCACCTGCAATGAAGTCAAAGCGTCCGAGACCACCTAGAAACAGGGTTTGTTCAGGATTGAGCTGATAGGTTTTAGGCTTGATTTCCTTTTTAGGGCTGACATACTTGAGGTTTTTAGCCGTCAAGTAGTGGGCCATCTGGTGACGGTGGATAATCCCCGGTGTATCGTAGATATAAGAACCGTCATCGAGTGGAATCTCAATCTTGTCCAAGGTTGTCCCTGGGAAGCGCGAAGTCGTGATGATATTCTGGTCACCCGTGATTTCTTGGATAATGGCATTGATTAGAGTTGATTTCCCGACATTGGTAACCCCAACTACGTAGACATCACGGCCCTTTCGATAGTGCTCAATTTTATCAATGACTTCCTTGATGGCATGCTTGTTCTGGGCTGAAGTCAGAACGACATCTACTGGACGAAGTCCTTCTTCGTGGGCACGCTCCATGAGCCACTGGCTGATCTTGCCCGGTTTAACAGACTTGGGTAGGATATCTTTTTTATTTCCGACCAAGAGGACATCATTGCCCGATACAAAGCGTGGCAAGCCTGGGATGACAGAACCATTAAAGTCAAAGATATCAATGACATTGACCACCAAGGCATCACTGTCTCCCACCTCGTGCAAGAGCTTGAGGAAATCATCGTCCGTCAACTGGACATCTGTGATTTCATTGTAATGACGGAGACGGAAACAGCGTTGGCAATAGACTTCACCTGTCTCCAAGCCTTTTTCAAGTGCCGACTGGGGTGTAAATCCCAAACCAGCCTTGTCTGTCGTCTGAATGGTTGCTCCACAACCAATACAGAGAATTTCTTCCATAGTTAAATTCCTTTTTTATGTGTAATCGGTCCGTACTTTTCAGCAATTTGCTTCATGACACGGCGCTCGCGAGCCCGGTTAATCTGCGTCTTGATAGAGTCATGTTGGACCAAGGGTTTGACCAAGATTGAGCGAATGCCTGCACGATGGGCTGCTCGTATATCTGTCATAAGCTGATCGCCGACCATGACCACTTCATTTTTCTCATAGTGAAATTCTTTCATGGCACGGTCAATCCCAAATGTGAAGGGCTTCAAGGCCCAATAAACGTAATCAATTCCAAATTTCTCAACTGCGCGTTGAACCCGTTTTTTGGTATTATTTGAGACCACGATGATGCGAATGCCCGCGTCACGGAGATCATGTAGCCATTGCTTCATCTCTGGTGTCCCATCAGGGTTGTTCCAAGCAATGAGGGTATTGTCCAAGTCGACCAAAACAGCCTTGATTCCCTGCGCCTGCAGGCTTGGGACTGTCAGATCATAGACTGCTTCCACAGCAAAATCTGGCATGTAGTTTTCAATCGCCATTCTGGCTCCTTTTCTTTTTAATTTCTAGCAATTTTCTTTAAACATTGAGCTAAGACTGCCCATAAAATTAGACTGGCTAATAAAATATAAATCCAAGCATTTGGTTCATCTGTAAACGGTAAGGGAACATTCATTCCGAAAAATCCTGTAATAACCGCAAGGATAGCTAGCAAAACTGAGATAATTGTCAAAGTTGTCAAATTATCATTTAGATTATTATTTAGGATATTGTTGTAAGAGGCTGAGAGTTGTTGCAAAACTTGAGATATCAAGTCTGTCATTGAAACCAACTGATGGGCTTCAATCATAGCATCGTCAAACTGCTCTCTTTCTACCTCATTAAGATTGCGATAAAGAGCATGCCCTTGAATGTGTTCCAAGAGAAGACGATTTTGTTTAGCAGCAGCTGTCAGGTAAACCATACCAGTTTCCAAGTCAGAGAGGGCAAAAAGATTTTTTTTAGTTGTTTTTTGACGAAGAAGTGCACTGATTTCATCCTTACTTTTATCCATCTCTTCAATAACTGGATAGTAAGCATTGCTAATAATCTCTAAACTGGCAAAAAGAAATTTGTAGATTGAAATAATTTCATGGCTTTCAAGGTAGGTTGCCATGCGTTTAATCACATAAGTATTCTTGTGATTGCTGATAGTAATCAGCCGTTGTTTTTCAACGATAAAGGTCATCGGAATCGCTTCATAATATTCCTTGTCTTTTTCTAAATCAAGAACATTATAAATAAAGGTTACCGTCTCCGTTTCACGGTTATAATCCATGTGGGCTCGTTCATTTCTATCCAGAGCATACTCGATGGTTTCCTTATCCAATCCATAGATGTCAGAAAGATCTTCCATATTTTTAATCTTATCCACATCAAGGTCTATCCAAGTACAATCGTGACCCAATTTTTTCTCTACAAATAGCATACTCTCTCCTTTACCAAACTCCTTCTATTGTACCACAAATCTGCTAAAATAGTCGGACTATTCAGTACGGGATAAATTACTAACAACGGTAATATTGCGGTTAGGAACAAAGTGAAGGGCTTGATCGTCACCTCGCAGTTGTGTTGTACGGATTCCTACACTAACGACCTTTCCAGAAACAGTAATCGGTCCGTTTGTGAGGACCACTTCATCGCCCACATCGAGCTGGCGTTCAAAGAGGATGAAGAAGCCATTAATGACATCGGATAGAAAGCCTTGCGCCCCCATCCCAATAGCAACCCCAGCAATCCCTGCCCCAGCAAGAAGGCTGGAAACTGGCAAGCCTAAAATGGACAAGATACAGTAGATTAAAAAGAAATAAAGGGTATAGTTAAAGATATTTTCAAGCAAACGAGAAATAGTCTTCTGTCTGCCAGCATCTCGATTTGAAAATTTAAGCGAGGGCTTGACAATCTTTCGTACAGTCGCATGAAGCATCTTTTTAGCTATATAAAATAGCAGAAACAAAATCAAAAGAGAAATCACCTTGGTTAAGAGATTCTCTAAGATGGTTGTTAAATCAAGTTTATCAAAATAACGTTGAAAAAAATCTTGCATATAAAACTCCTTTTTCCTATTATACCATAAAATCGTCCTTCTCTTTTCTTTCATAATTATTCAATTATCGTCTCCGCTTTCAAAATATCACTTGCCTCTATAGCATATTTATACTATAATTATAAACAATACATTTTGAAGGAGACTGATATGAAACGAATCATTAGAGCCTGGACCAAGGCAAGCCTCATCAAACGAATCCTTATTGGAGTGATTTTTGGAGCGACATTGGGGATGCTCTTTCCAAACCTTACAGGAATTGGTCTGCTTGGAGATCTCTTTGTAGGCGGACTGAAAGCCATCGCTCCTATTCTAGTTTTTGCCCTTGTTGCCAATGCCATTTCCCAGCACCAAAAGGGGCAAAACACCAATATGAAGACCGTTATTTTTCTCTATCTACTCGGTACCTTTGCGGCTGCCTTGGTTGCTGTACTGGCTAGTTTTCTCTTCCCCGTCCAGATTACTCTCAGCAGTGCGAGCACAGAGATTGCCCCACCAGACGGCATCGGTCAAGTCCTCAGCAACCTCCTGCTGAATCTCGTGGACAATCCCCTCAACGCCGTCGTCAAAGCCAACTATATTGGAATTCTATCATGGGCTGTTGTCTTTGGGCTTGCTATGAGAGAAGCTAGCAAAAACAGCAAGGAATTGCTCAAAACCATGGCAGGAGTAACTTCCAAGATTGTGGAGTGGATTATCAATTTAGCACCTTTCGGAATTATGGGCTTGGTCTTCAAGACCATCTCTGATAAAGGAATTACCAGCCTTGCTAACTACGGAATTTTGCTAGGACTCTTGATTACAACTATGGCTTTTGTGGCCTTTGTCATCAATCCCCTCATTGCCTTTCTCTTTATGAGAAAAAATCCCTACCCTCTTGTTTTGAAATGTTTGCGTGTTAGTGGGATTACAGCTTTCTTTACTCGTAGTTCTGCCGCTAATATCCCTGTCAACATGAAACTCTGTCAAGACCTAGGACTCAATCCAGATACCTACTCTGTTTCTATCCCCCTTGGCTCCACTATTAACATGGCTGGTGCAGCTGTAACCATTAACATTCTTACTCTAGCTGCAGTCAATACGCTAGGAATCCCTGTCGACTTTGGTACAGCCTTTGTCCTCAGTGTAGTGGCTGCCATTTCTGCCTGCGGAGCCTCTGGGATCGCTGGAGGATCACTTCTCCTCATCCCCGTCGCTTGTAGTCTCTTTGGAATTTCAAATGACGTTGCTATGCAGGTAGTCGGAGTTGGTTTTGTCATCGGTGTCGTCCAAGACTCCTGTGAAACTGCCCTGAACTCTTCTACCGACGTTCTCTTTACAGCAGTAGCTGAGTATGCGTCGGCACGTAAAAAATAGATTTTTTAAGACAAGTCTTTCAAGTCTTGTCTTTTATACTCTTATTCTAGTATCATAGGAAATTCTCATGTCTATCACCCAACGTACGACAAAACTGATCTTAGCGACCTGCCTCGCTTGTTTTCTAGCTTATTTTTTAGATTTGTCTTCAGCAGTTTCAGCTGGAATTATCGCCCTCCTAAGCCTTTCTGACACGCGCCGAAGCACACTGAAATTGGCACGTAACCGCCTCTTTTCCATGCTCCTAGCACTCGCTATCGGTGTCCTAGCCTTTCAACTGACAGGTTATCACATCTGGAGTCTGGGTCTCTATCTGGCTCTTTATGTGCCCCTAGCCTATAAAATGGGTTGGGAAATCGGTATCACCCCTAGCAGTGTCTTGGTCGGCCATCTCCTGGTGCAGGAGTCTACTTCCCCAGCTCTCTTGCTCAATGAAGTGCTCCTCTTTCTCATCGGGACAGGTTTTGCTCTGTTGGTCAACCTTTACATGCCCTCTCGTGTGAAAGAAATTCACAGCTACCACCTCCAGGTCGAAGAAAAGTTAAAAGACATACTGCTTCGCTTTAAATACTATCTGTCAAGAGGAGACGGACGCAATCGAGCCCAACTCGTTGACCAATTAGATGAGCTCCTCGATGAAGCCCTCAAGCTAGTTTATTTGGATCACTCGGATCACCTCTTTCACCAGACGGACTACCACATCCACTACTTTGAGATGAGGCAGCGACAAAGTCGCATCCTACGAAATATGGCCCAGCAGATCAATACTTGTCACCTAGCCGCCAGTGAAAGTTTGATCTTGGCCCAGCTCTTTGCTAAGATTGCTACCCAGCTAAGCCAGACCAATCCTGCTCATGACTTACTCGATGACATCGAACGCTATCTGGAAGTCTTCCGCAATCGGAGTCTCCCTAAAACACGTGAGGAGTTTGAGACCCGCGCCACTCTCCTACAGCTACTACGCGAAGCCGAAACCTTCATTCAGGTCAAGGTCGATTTTTATCAGAAATATGGAAACTAGAAAAACCTCAAAGAAATCATGTTACATGAATTCTTTGAGGTTTTTAATTTACCTTTGATTTCAATTATCTTTACTATATGAAAACAAATCCAGATTCCACGAATCGAAATCATTCGCGGATTTTTCCTAGTGAAGCGTTTAGGTAAGCCGCCATAGTAGTTACCGATTGTTAGATTACGACACTGAGTTTTACAAATCGATTTCATTTGTAAAACTCAGTTAGTGAGGCAGTTAGGCAAGTCTAATAGGACTTGCCGTAGTCTACTTAGATTGCTATGCAATCAAGTAGACTTACTGAATCACATCTTCTCCTCCAACTCCACGTCTGGGTACTTGTCCGCAAACCAGCGGAGGGCAAAGTCATTTTCGAAGAGGAAAACAGGTTGGTCGAAGCGGTCTTTGGCCAAGATATTGCGGCTAGATGACATGCGTTCGTCTAGGTCTTCTGGCTTAATCCAGCGAACCGTCTTTTTACCCATTGGAGTCATGACAACTTCAGCGTTGTACTCACCTTCCATGCGGTGCTTGAAGACTTCAAACTGGAGTTGGCCGACAGCACCCAACATGTACTCACCTGTTTGGTAGTTCTTATAAAGCTGAATGGCTCCTTCTTGCACCAGTTGTTCGATTCCTTTGTGGAAGGATTTTTGTTTCATGACATTCTTAGGCGAAACCTTCATGAAAATCTCTGGTGTAAAGGTTGGCAGTGGTTCAAATTCAAACTTGTTTTTCCCAACAGTTAGCGTATCTCCAACCTGATAGGTACCTGTATCGTAAACCCCGATAATATCACCTGCCACAGCATTGGTAACATTCTCACGACTTTCCGCCATAAACTGAGTGACATTAGACAGTTTAGCTCCCTTACCAGTACGAGGCAGATTGACACTCATACCACGCTCGAATTCACCCGAAACGATACGGACAAAGGCGATGCGGTCACGGTGGCGAGGGTCCATGTTGGCTTGGATTTTAAAGACAAATCCTGAGAAATCCTTATCGTAAGGATCGACAATTTCACCATCTGTTTTCTTGTGTCCATGTGGTTCTGGAGCAAACTTGAGGAAAGTTTCAAGGAAGGTCTGCACTCCAAAGTTAGTAAGAGCTGAACCAAAGAATACCGGAGTCAAATCACCTGCAAGAATGGCTTCCTCTGAAAACTCATTTCCCGCTTCATTTAGAAGTTCAATATCATCTTTGACTTGCTCGTAGAAAGGATTGCTCGCAAAAAGTTTGTCCCCATCTTCCAGACTAGCAAAACGCTCATCCCCTTTATAGAGCTCCAAGCGTTGGTTATAGAGGTCGTACAAGCCTTCAAAAGCTTTCCCCATCCCGATTGGCCAGTTCATTGGGTAACTAGCAATGCCCAAGACTTCTTCTAGTTCTTGCAAGAGGTCCAGTGGCTCACGACCGTCACGGTCCAGCTTGTTCATAAAGGTAAAGACTGGAATGCCACGGTGTTTGACAACTTCAAACAATTTCTTGGTTTGAGCCTCGATACCCTTGGCAGAGTCCACGACCATGACCGCAGCATCCACTGCCATCAAGGTCCGATAGGTATCCTCTGAGAAGTCCTCGTGCCCTGGAGTATCTAGAATGTTGACGCGCTTACCATCATAGTCAAACTGCATCACAGATGAGGTTACCGAAATCCCACGTTGTTTCTCGATATCCATCCAGTCAGATTTGGCAAAAGTCCCTGTTTTCTTTCCTTTTACAGTACCAGCCTCACGAATCTCTCCCCCAAAGTAAAGCAACTGCTCAGTAATGGTTGTCTTCCCCGCGTCCGGGTGAGAGATGATGGCAAAGGTACGGCGTTTCTTAATTTCTTCTTGAATAGTCATATTTCTCTTTCTTTTCTTTTAGGATAATAGTGAATGCTAGAATTTATTTTTGAATTTTTACATCGGAATATTCCAATCCTTTCAACTTACCTATTATAGCGGATTTTAGGAAGTTTTTCAATTGCTCATCCTATGAACAAGGTAAGCTAGAGCATAGATTTCATCTGATTTCTCTTTTTCCACCGTTTTTTGAACAAGATATCAAAGAGAAGCAAGGCAAGAGAAAGAATAACCGACACAAGGAGGTACTTTATCCATAGAGGAGCATTCGAGATAAATGGTGTATCTCTTAAGAGGCCATAATTTCCGCCCGTCACCTGATTAACCCCAACTAGAAAGAGATTGAGGATAAAGGTATAGGCTACAATCATATATTTCTTGAGTAGGCTCTTATCATAGTGATTCATCAAGTAGACCAAGGAGTTAACCAAAAGGGCATAGTGCCCAATCAAAAACGAAAAGCTGGTGATATGGGGAAAATCATAGGGGTCAAAAACGGGGTAAACCAGTGCAAAAACCGCTCCACTTGCTCCTAAGAGGGCAAAGTATTGCTTGCTCCGCCATTTATCTGGCAAGAAAACCACCGCAAACATAGCTAAACGGCAATGATAAAAAGGAAGGCTATTAGAAAACGGAATCCCCAAACCAACATACCAACTATAAAGAGCTAGCAACTGGAGGACCTGAAGCCCCTTAAACAAATAGACAAAGCGTGGATTCTTGTGATAAGCAAGCGCCCCATAAATACAAAGCACTAAGACAAGCATCATAACCCCATACCAAAAAAGCGGAATGGGAGGAGGGATCGTCTGAGATCTGGTGATAAATTGATGGAACATATTTCTATCCTAACTCTTATTTTCTCTATTCTCTAGTTTTACCATTATAGCGAATTACAAGCGATTTTTCAATTTCCATTTCTTTTCAGTTTGGCTCCCTTATTTATAGGAAAATATGGTAAAATAGAACAGACTAAAAATCATCATTTCACGAAAGGATGCAAGATGAAAATTACGCAAGAAGAGGTAACACACGTTGCCAATCTTTCAAAATTAAAATTCTCTGAAGAAGAAACTGCGGCCTTTGCGACCACCTTGTCTAAAATTGTTGACATGGTTGAATTGCTGGACGAAGTCGACACAACTGGTGTCGCACCTACTACGACCATGGCTGACCGCAAAACCGTACTCCGCCCTGATGTGGCCGAAGAAGGAACTGACCGTGATCGCTTGTTTAAAAACGTACCTGAAAAAGACAACTACTATATCAAGGTACCAGCTATCCTAGACGATGGAGGAGATGCCTAATGACTTTTAATCATAAAACCATTGAAGAGTTACACAATCTCCTTGTCTCTAAGGAGATTTCAGCAACAGAATTGACCCAAGCTACACTTGAAGATATCAAGTCTCGTGAGGAAGCCCTTAATTCATTTGTCACCATTGCTGAGGAGCAAGCTCTTGCTCAAGCCAAAGTCATTGACCAAGCTGGAATCGACGCGGATAATGTCCTTTCAGGAATTCCGCTGGCTGTTAAGGATAACATCTCTACAGACGGCATCCTCACGACTGCAGCCTCAAAAATGCTCTACAACTACGAGCCTATCTTTGATGCGACAGCCGTTGCCAATGCAAAAGCCAAGGGCATGATTGTCGTTGGGAAAACCAACATGGACGAATTTGCCATGGGTGGATCAGGTGAGACTTCTTACTACGGTGCCACTAAAAACGCTTGGGATCACAGCAAGGTTCCTGGTGGTTCATCAAGTGGTTCTGCCGTAGCCGTAGCTTCTGGACAAGTCCGCTTGTCACTTGGTTCTGATACTGGTGGTTCCATCCGCCAACCTGCTGCCTTCAACGGGATCGTTGGTCTCAAACCAACCTACGGAACGGTTTCACGTTTCGGTCTCATTGCCTTCGGTAGCTCCCTAGACCAAATTGGACCTTTTGCTCCTACTGTTAAGGAAAATGCCCTCTTACTCAATGCGATTGCCAGCGAAGATGCCAAAGACTCCACTTCTGCTCCTGTCCGTATTGCCGACTTTGCTTCAAAAATCGGTCAAGACATCAAGGGCATGAAAATCGCTTTGCCTAAGGAATACCTCGGTGAAGGAATTGACCCAGAGGTTAAAGAAACCATCCTCAACGCAGCCAAACACTTTGAGAAACTTGGTGCCATCGTTGAAGAAGTTAGCCTTCCTCACTCTAAGTACGGTGTTGCCGTCTACTACATCATCGCTTCATCTGAAGCTTCCTCAAACTTACAACGCTTTGACGGTATCCGTTACGGCTACCGCGCAGAAGATGCAAGCAACCTTGATGACATCTATGTAAACAGCCGCAGTCAAGGTTTTGGTGAAGAAGTAAAACGCCGTATCATGCTTGGAACTTTCAGCCTTTCATCAGGTTACTACGATGCCTACTATAAGAAAGCTGGTCAGGTCCGTACCCTCATCATCCAAGATTTTGAAAACGTCTTTGCGGATTACGACCTCATCCTTGGTCCAACAGCTCCAAGCGTGGCCTATGACCTGGACTCTCTCAACCACGACCCTGTTGCCATGTACTTGGCTGACCTCTTGACCATCCCAGTCAACTTAGCTGGTCTCCCAGGAATTTCGATCCCTGCTGGATTTGCTCAAGGTCTACCTGTCGGTCTCCAATTGATCGGTCCTAAGTACTCTGAGGAGACCATTTACCAAGCTGCTGCTGCCTTTGAAGCAACAACAGACTACCACAAACAACAACCCGTGATTTTTGGAGGTGATAACTAATGAACTTTGAAACAGTCATTGGACTTGAAGTCCACGTTGAGCTCAACACCAATTCAAAAATCTTCTCACCTACTTCTGCTCACTTTGGAAACGACCAAAATGCCAACACTAACGTGATTGACTGGTCTTTCCCAGGAGTTCTGCCAGTTCTCAATAAAGGGGTTGTCGATGCCGGTATCAAGGCAACTCTTGCCCTCAACATGGACATCCATAAAAAGATGCACTTTGACCGCAAGAACTACTTCTATCCTGATAATCCCAAAGCCTACCAAATTTCTCAGTTTGATGAACCTATCGGTTATAATGGTTGGATTGAAGTCGAGCTAGAAGACGGTACGACCAAGAAAATCGGTATCGAGCGTGCCCACTTAGAAGAAGACGCTGGTAAAAACACCCACGGTACAGATGGCTACTCTTATGTTGACCTCAACCGCCAAGGGGTGCCCTTGATTGAGATTGTATCTGAAGCCGACATGCGTTCCCCTGAAGAAGCCTATGCTTATCTAACTGCTCTCAAGGAAGTCATCCAGTACGCTGGCATTTCTGACGTTAAGATGGAAGAAGGTTCTATGCGTGTGGATGCCAATATTTCTCTTCGTCCTTATGGTCAAGAGAAATTCGGTACCAAGACTGAGTTGAAAAACCTCAACTCCTTCTCCAATGTCCGTAAAGGGCTCGAATACGAAGTCCAACGTCAAGCTGAAATCCTTCGCTCAGGTGGTCAAATCCGCCAAGAAACACGCCGTTACGATGAAGCTAACAAAGCAACCATCCTCATGCGTGTCAAAGAAGGTGCTGCAGACTACCGCTACTTCCCAGAACCAGACCTACCCCTCTTTGAAATCTCGGACGAGTGGATCGAAGAAATGCGGACTGAATTGCCAGAGTTTCCAAAAGAACGTCGTGCACGCTACGTTGCTGACCTTGGTTTGTCGGACTACGATGCTAGTCAGTTAACTGCTAATAAAATCACTTCTGACTTTTTTGAAAAAGCTGTTGCCCTCGGTGGTGATGCTAAACAAGTCTCTAACTGGCTCCAAGGTGAAGTTGCTCAATTCTTGAACGCCGAAGGCAAGACACTCGAACAAATCGAATTGACACCAGAAAACTTGGTTGAAATGATTGCCATCATCGAAGACGGCACTATCTCTTCTAAGATTGCCAAAAAAGTCTTTGTTCATCTGGCTAAAAATGGCGGTGGCGCGCGTGAATACGTGGAAAAAGCAGGTTTGGTTCAAATCTCAGATCCAGCTATCTTGATTCCAATCATCCACCAAGTCTTTGCCGATAACGAAGCCGCTGTCGCCGACTTTAAGTCAGGAAAACGAAACGCAGACAAGGCTTTCACAGGCTTCCTCATGAAAGCAACCAAAGGCCAAGCCAACCCACAAGTTGCCCTTAAACTACTCGCCCAAGAACTGGCGAAGTTGAAAGAAGATTAAGTAAAAAAAACCAGCCCTGAGGTTGGTTTTTTTCTTCTCTACCAGCTCCCAATAACTATTTTGGCTTTATTTCCAGAATATTTTATGGTAAAATGAAGAGTAATAATATTTATTAAAGAGGTAAAAACATGATTGAAGCAAGTAAATTAAAGGCTGGTATGACCTTTGAAACAGCTGACGGAAAATTGATCCGCGTTTTGGAAGCTAGCCACCATAAACCAGGTAAAGGAAACACCATCATGCGTATGAAATTGCGCGATGTCCGTACTGGTTCTACATTTGACACAAGCTACCGTCCAGAGGAAAAATTTGAACAAGCTATCATCGAGACTGTCCCAGCTCAATACTTGTACAAAATGGATGATACTGCTTACTTCATGAATACAGAAACTTACGACCAATACGAAATCCCTGTAGTCAATGTTGAAAACGAGTTGCTTTACATCCTTGAAAACTCAGAAGTGAAGATCCAATTCTACGGAACTGAAGTGATCGGTGTAACAGTTCCTACTACTGTTGAATTGACAGTTGCAGAAACTCAACCATCTATCAAAGGTGCTACTGTTACAGGTTCTGGTAAACCAGCAACGATGGAAACTGGACTTGTCGTAAACGTTCCAGACTTCATCGAAGCAGGACAAAAACTCGTTATCAACACTGCAGAAGGAACTTACGTTTCTCGTGCCTAATCTCTAGAAAGAGGTCATTCTATGGGAATTGAAGAACAACTTGGTGAAATCGTTATCGCCCCACGTGTACTTGAAAAAATCATTGCTATTGCTACAGCAAAAGTAGAGGGTGTTCACTCTTTTTCAAACAAATCAGTATCTGACACCCTTTCAAAACTTTCTCTCGGCCGTGGCGTTTATCTTAAAAACGTGGACGAAGAACTCACAGCAGATATCTATCTCTACCTTGAATACGGAGTAAAAGTTCCTAAGGTAGCTGTTGCTATCCAGAAAGCTGTCAAAGATGCTGTCCGCAATATGGCTGATGTAGAGCTCGCTGCTATCAATATCCACGTTGCCGGTATCGTTCCAGATAAAACACCAAAACCAGAATTGAAAGATCTGTTTGACGAGGACTTCCTCAATGACTAGTCCACTATTAGAATCTAGACGTGAGCTCCGTAAGTGCGCTTTTCAAGCACTTATGAGTCTTGAGTTTGATACAGACGTCGAAACTGCTTGTCGTTTCGCCTATACTCATGATCGTGAAGATACGGATGTGCAACTTCCAGCCTTTTTGACAGAGCTAGTTTCTGGTGTTCAAGCTAAAAAGGAAGAACTAGACAAGCAAATCACACAGCATTTAAAAGCAGGTTGGACCATTGAACGCTTAACGCTCGTTGAGAGAAACCTCCTTCGCTTGGGAGTCTTTGAAATCACTTCATTTGACACTCCACAGTTGGTTGCTGTTAACGAAGCTATCGAGCTTGCAAAGGACTTCTCAGATCAAAAATCTGCCCGTTTTATCAATGGACTGCTCAGCCAGTTTGTAACAGAAGAACAGTAAATAGAAAAAGTGTTTGATGTTTGTCAAACACTTTTTTCTTTGCCTTCCACTATCTAAAAAAATGATAATAGATAAAATTATAAACAAAAATCCAGATGGGTTTTGCATAAATGAGAAAGTTGAAAAAACTATGGCACAGGATGGTAATTTTTAAGTTCTTTGTCCAACGGTAGACAAGGGCATAGAAGAGACCGCCTAAACTATAAATGATCAAACTGATAAGATCTCGGTGAGTTAGGATCAAATGACTAAGTCCAAAAATAAGAGCAGATAGGATAACATCCAGATAGTACTTGGACTGGGGAAAGAAGGTATTCATAAAATACCCTCTGTCAATTAGTTCCTCTGATATAGGTGCGACGACTACTGTTAAACTAAAACTGAGAATAGTTGATAGAAAAGTTGGTTGCCCATTAGAGTATAGAACCGAAAGAAGGTCTTGAAAGATATACTTGCTATCAATTAAGTGATGAAACTGTAATTGATAAGCATCCACCAATTGACGAACAAAATAAGTAGCCACTAGACCAACTATAAGGTAAAAGAATCTTGACTTCTTTGAGCCCTTTTTTTCAAAAACATAGAGCATCTTTTTCTTTTTCAACCAGCAGACGAATAAGACTACAAGAACTAGTTCCCAAACAAGTGAAATGATAGAATAGCCATCTATCCCCCATCCTAAAAACTTAGTCAGATACACAATCCCTAACTCTGGTAGATAAACCGATAAAAATACCAGTAATGTATAGACTCCCATATGCCCTAGTTTTTTCATTTCCTTCTCCTTGTGACCTTTTATGTTCTATCCTGCAAATAATCCATAACGCCGAGAATTTCTATAGTTATTAAGGGAACTAGAATTTAAGTAAGGACTAAATTCCCCAGGATAGGGCCAATTATCAGAATCACCTAAAAATATAACTTTCCCACCTGAAATCTGATCCAGCTCTTCTGTTGAAAGAACTGCAAACTGTTCTGTACCTGTCATATTAAGTACCTTCTTAAAATAGATTGTTGTAGGCTTACATCTATAGTCTACTTCTTTTTTATCTATTTTATAGTCCATCTCCTCAACTGTCAATTTTTCGTCCTGAATTGCATTTTTCCATAAAAAATGAGACCTTTCTAGTCTCATTTAGTCATTCTTAGTATTTTCTAAAGCGTTGGTAACGTTCTTTGAGAAGCCCTTCCAAAGCTAAGCCTTGCAAGCGGTCAAGCTCTGCATGCAATTCATTTTTAACACGAGCTTGAAGTTCCTTACTAGAGAGACCTGCTTCTGAGATTACCTTGTCTACGATTCCCATTTCTAGGAGTTCGTGCGAAGTGATCTTCATCAACTCTGCCGCTTCCATAGCACGGCTTCCATCCTTCCAAAGGATAGAGGCAAAACCTTCTGGGCTGAGTACGGCATAGATCGAATTTTCCAGCATCCAGACACGGTCAGCAACGGCTAGTGCTAATGCACCTCCAGACCCTCCTTCACCGATAATAATCGCGATGATTGGAACCTTGAGGTCGCTCATTTCCATCAGGTTTCGAGCGATTGCTTCCCCTTGTCCACGTTCCTCAGCTCCAACACCTGGGTAAGCTCCAGCAGTGTTGATGAAGGTTACAACTGGACGACCAAATTTTTCTGCCTGTTTCATCAGGCGCAAGGCCTTACGATAGCCTTCTGGATGAGGTTGCCCGAAATTTCGTTTGAGGTTATCATGAAGACTTTTTCCCTTTTGGATACCAACGACAGTTACTGCCTGTTCACCTAACCAGCCAATCCCACCAATGACCGCACCATCATCACGAAAAGAGCGATCTCCATGCAATTCGATAAACTCGTCAAAAATTCCATTGGCAAAATCAAGTGCAGTCAAACGACTCTGCTCGCGTGCCTCTCTGACTATTTTTGCAATATTCATCCGCGACTTCCTCCATGCAATCTCACTAATTTAGCAATTGTTTCAGGCAATTCTCTCCGTTTGACAATTGCATCAACAAATCCATGTTCAAGCAGAAATTCTGCCTTTTGGAAGTCATCCGGCAAGGTCTCCCGAACTGTATTTTCGATAACACGACGCCCAGCAAAACCAACCAAACTCTGTGGCTCCGCTAGGATAATATCACCTTCCATAGCAAAAGAAGCTGTCACCCCACCTGTTGTCGGATCGGTTAAAATAGTTAGGTAAAAAAGCCCTGCCTTGGAATGACGTTGAACTGCCGCAGAAATTTTAGCCATCTGCATCAAGCTCATGATTCCTTCTTGCATACGGGCTCCACCAGAAGCTGTGAAGAGAACGACTGGCAAGTTTTCTACCGTTGCATACTCAAACAAGCGCGTGATTTTTTCACCCACAACGGTTCCCATAGAAGCCATGATAAAGTTTGAATCCATGATCCCAAGGGCAATTTTTTGTCCCTTGATGCTAGCTGTACCAGTCAGTACTGCTTCATCCAAACCTGTCTTTTCACGCATAGTAGCCAGTTTTTTCTGGTAGCCAGGAAAGTTTAATGGATCTTGAGTTTCAATACCTGTAAACATCTCCACAAAGCTACCAGAATCAATCGTCAAATCCAAGCGTTCCTGAGCTGAAATACGGAAAGTATAGCTACAATGGGGACAAATTCGTTCGCTCCCAAGATCCTTTTGGTAAATGGTGTGTTTACAACCAGGACACTGGGAAAAGAGTTCATCCGGAACCTCAGGCTTGGCTTGTGGTTTCTGCCTTACGGAACGGTTAGGATTGATCCGAATATACTTATCCTTTTTACTAAATAGAGCCATAACTCCCCCTTTTAGTTCTCATACTGTTTGAAAGTCTATTCTTTTTCTTGGTATTTTGGCAAGAAAGTTTCCATCAAGAAGGAGGTATCGTAGTCACCAGCGATAACTCGGCGGTCTGAAATCAGATCCAACTGGAAGTCTGCATTGGTTTGCACTCCTTCAATATCAAGTTCATAAAGTGCCCGTTGCATCTTCATCAAGGCATCAAAACGATTCTCCCCATGAACAATGATTTTGGCAATCATACTATCATAGAAAGGAGGAATGGTATAACCTGGATAAACTGCTGAGTCCACGCGCAAGCCAACTCCACCACTTGGTAGATAGAGATTGGTAATTTTCCCTGGACTTGGGGCAAAGTTAAATGCTGGATTTTCCGCATTGATCCGGCACTCGATAGCATGACCTCGTAGGACAATATCTTCTTGTTTGAAAGGCAAGGGTTGTCCAGCCGCAATGCGAATCTGTTCCTTCACGATATCAACACCTGAAACAAACTCTGTAACTGGGTGTTCAACTTGCACACGAGTATTCATTTCCATGAAGTAGAAATTGCCACTGACTTCATCGAGAAGAAATTCAATCGTCCCTGCATTTTCATAGCCTACAGACTCTGCTGCACGAACGGCTGCAGCACCAATTTCATTACGAAGGGTTTTGCCAATCGCAATGGATGGGCTTTCTTCTAAGACCTTTTGGTTATTCCGTTGGAGTGAACAGTCCCGTTCACCAAGATGGACAACATGACCCTCTTGGTCCGCAAGAATCTGAACTTCGATATGACGAGCTGGATAAATCACACGCTCAAGATACATAGCGCCATTTCCAAAGTTGGCCTTGGCTTCACTGGATGCTGTCTCAAAGGCTGCGACCAAGTCTTCTGCCTTTTCAACCTTACGAATCCCTTTTCCACCACCACCTGCCGATGCCTTAAGCATGACTGGATAGCCAATTTTTTCTGCAACTGCAAGTGCCTCTTCAGCCGTGTGAACTTCACCATCAGATCCTGGGATAACTGGAACCCCAGCCTTGATCATTTGCTCACGCGCATTGATCTTATCTCCCATGGTATCCATTACAGCCCCAGAAGGACCGATAAACTTAATCCCCACTTCATCACACATCGTGGCAAATTTGGAATTTTCGCTAAGAAAACCAAAACCTGGGTGGATGGCTTCTGCTTCTGTCAAGACTGCAGCAGATAAAATAGCATTGATATTGAGATAAGACTCTGTCGCCTTACCAGGTCCGATACAGATAGCTTCATCCGCTAGGAGTGTGTGAAGAGCTTCCTTATCAGCAGTTGAATAAACTGCTACGGTTGCAATGCCCAATTCACGCGCAGCTCGAATAATGCGAACCGCAATCTCACCACGGTTGGCAATCAAAATTTTACGAAACATGGAGAACCTCCTTAGTTTCCAATTGCAAAGGTAAGAGTACCACTCGCTGCAAGCTTACCATCTACTTCAGCCTTTGCTTCAACCACAGCAATCGTACCACGACGTTTTACAAAAGTAGCCGTCATGACTAATTGATCACCTGGTACAACTTGCTTCTTGAACTTAACCTTGTCCATGCCAGCGTAGAAGACCAATTTCCCTTTGTTTTCAGGCTTGGACAATTCCAAGACACCAGCAGTCTGAGCCAAGGCTTCCATGATAAGAACACCTGGCATGACTGGGTATTGAGGAAAATGCCCATTGAAGAAAGGTTCGTTGATGGTCACATTTTTAATGGCAACAATGGTATCTTCGCTCACTTCCAAGACACGATCCACTAGGAGCATGGGGTAGCGATGGGGTAGAGCTTCTTTGATTCCTTGAATATCGATCATTTGATGCGTACCAATCCTTTACCGAACTCAACCATTTCTTCGTTAGAAACAAGAATTTCCGTTACCACACCATCCTTAGGTGCCGGAATTTCATTCATGACTTTCATGGCTTCGATGATCACCAAAGTCTGACCTTTTTTGACACTGTCACCAACCGTCACAAAGGCAGGTTTGTCTGGTCCAGCAGCTAAATATGCTACCCCTACAAGTGGGCTTTCAACGACATCACCCTCTGGAGCAACCGTCGTTTCAGCAGGCGCTGGAGCTTCTTCCACTACACTTTCTACTGGAGTTGAAGGGGCAGAAACTACTGAACTTGCAGCTACTGCAGTTGGTGCTGGAGAAACTGGAGCAGGCGCTTCAGAAGCTATTCTAGCTTCATTCTTACTGAACTGCAATTCGTCCGTTCCATTTTTATAAGAAAATTCTCTCAAACTTGATTGGTCAAATTGAGCCATCAAGTCCTTGATCTCATTTAAATTCATAATTATTTATTCTCCCAACGTTTGAAAGCAAGAACCGCATTGTGTCCACCAAAACCAAAAGTGTTTGAAATAGCATAAGGGATTTCTTGCTCCAAGCCTTGTCCATAAACGACATTGGCTTCGATATAGTCTGACAACTCGCTTGTTCCAGCTGTCATTGGTACAAAGTTATGACGCATGGCTTCGATTGTAGCGATTGCTTCTACCGCTCCTGCCGCTCCAAGCAAGTGTCCTGTAAAGGACTTGGTTGAAGATACAGGTACTTCTTTACCAAGAACAGCTACGATCGCACCACTTTCTCCTTTTTCATTAGCAGGAGTTGAAGTTCCGTGGGCATTGACATAAGCCACTTGCTCTGGAGAAATTTCTGCTTCTTCCAAAGCCAATTTAATTGCCTTGATTGCACCTTGACCTTCTGGATGAGGTGAAGTCATATGGTAGGCATCACAGGTATTTCCATAACCAACTACTTCAGCCAAGATGGTCGCTCCACGTTTTTCAGCATGTTCAAGACTCTCAAGAACCAACATTCCAGAACCTTCTCCCATGACAAAACCATTACGGTCTTTGTCAAATGGAATAGAAGCACGAGTTGGATCTTCTGTAGTTGATAGGGCTGTCAAAGCTTGGAATCCAGCAATGGCAAAAGGAGTGATAGATGATTCTGATCCACCAACTAACATAACATCTTGGAAACCAAACTTGATAGAGCGGAAGGCATCCCCAATCGCGTCATTTGATGAAGCGCAGGCAGTGTTGATGGATTTACAAACACCGTTTGCTCCAAAGCGCATGGCAACATTTCCTGAAGCCATATTTGGCAAGGCTTTTGGAAGTGTCATTGGTTTAACGCGTTTTGGACCTTTTTCATGAAGACGGATAACCTGATCTTCGATTTCTTTAATTCCCCCAATACCAGAAGCCACAATGACACCAAAGCGATCTTTATTGATTGCTTCTACATCAAGATTTGCATTTGTCACCGCTTCTTGAGCTGCATACAAGGCATACAAAGAATAGTTGTCAAAACGGTTGGTATCTTTTTTGACAAAGTATTTATCAAATGGAAAATCTTGAACTTCTGCCGCATTGTGCACAGCAAATTCGCTGTGGTCAAACTTAGTGATTTCTCCAATTCCAATTTTCCCAGTTTGCAAACTGTTCCAAAATTCTTCTGGAGTATTTCCGATAGGAGAGGTCAATCCGTAACCTGTTACTACAACTCGATTTAGTTTCATCTGTCTTACCTATATCTTTCTTTTTTTACATGCTAAGTCCGCCATCAACAGCGAGAACTTGTCCAGTCAAATAATCTTGTCCAGCTAAGAAGACAGTGGCATCCGCAATATGGTCCGCCTGGCCAAACTGTTTCATAGGGATTTGCGCAAGTGTTGCTTCCTTGACCTTATCAGACAAAACGGCAGTCATATCTGATTCAATCATTCCTGGCGCAAGAGCATTTACACGCACGTTGCGATTGGCTACTTCACGTGCAACTGACTTAGTGAAACCAATCAAACCAGCCTTGGAAGCCGCATAGTTGGCTTGTCCGATATTTCCCATCAGACCAACCACACTGGACATATTGATAATCGCACCTTCACGTGCCTTGATCATCTGTTTCAAGACTGCTTGCGTCATGTTGAAGGCACCTGTCAAGTTGATCTTAATCACCTTTTCAAAGTCTTCCTCGGTCATCTTAAGCATGAGCGTATCCTGGGTAATGCCAGCATTATTTACCAAGACATCAACCGAACCAAGTTCTGCGATTGCTTGATCTACCATACGTTTGGCATCTGCAAAGTCTGAAACATCACCCGAGATTGGCACTACCTTGACACCGTAGTTTGAAAACTCAGCCAGCAATTCTTCTGAGATTGCTCCGCGACTATTCAAGACTACATTGGCACCCAGTTGAGCAAATTTGTGAGCAATGGCAAGCCCGATACCCCGACTTGAACCTGTAACAAAGATATTTTTATTTTTTAGTTGCATTCTGTTCTCCTGTTTCCTGTTGTATTTGTGGGAGAAGGGATTACTAGTTTCCCAGCAAAGCATCCAAACTTGCTTGGTCTTCAACGTTAGCTAGCTTAGCTGTTTTATCGATTTTTTTGACAAAGCCTGATAGGACTTTCCCAGGACCAATTTCAATAAAATTGGTCACGCCAGCATTCTGCATGACAGCGATACTCTCATAAAAACGAACAGGTTCTTTGACCTGACGCGTCAAGAGCTCTTGGATTCGGTTTTTTTCCATAATAGCGGCTTCAGTATTGCCGACTAGTGGGCAAGTAAAATCAGAGAAACTAATTCCCTCAAGAGCCCCAGCTAGTTGCTGACTAGCTGGCTCTAGAAGGGCTGTGTGGAAAGGACCCGACACATTTAGGGGGATCAATCGTTTGGCTCCTGCTTCCTGCAAGAGTTGGACTGCACGATCAACCGCAGCCACCTCTCCACCGATAACGATTTGGCTTGGAGTATTGTAGTTGGCTGGAGTCACTATGCCGATTTCAGATGCTGTTTTGCAAGCTTCCTCTATCACATCTACTGGAGTATTGAGGACGGCTACCATTTTACCAGAACCAGCTGGCGCAGCCTCTTCCATATAAGCTCCGCGCTTAGCAACCAAGGCAACTGCCTCTTCAAAGTCCAAGGCACCACTTGCTACAAGAGCAGAATATTCCCCAAGAGACAATCCTGCTACCATATCTGGCTGATAGCCCTTTTCTTTCAATAGTCGGTAGATGGCAACCGAAGTCGCTAAAATTGCTGGTTGCGTATAGCGAGTCTGGTTTAACTTGGTTTCTTCCTTATCAATCAAGTCACGAAGGTCATAACCCAAAACCTGACTGGCTTGGTCAATGGTTTCCTTGACGATAGGATAGCGATCATAGAGATCACGCCCCATCCCTAGATACTGAGCACCTTGACCCGCAAATAGAAAGGCTGTTTTAGTCATTTCTTACAACTCCTGCCCAACGAGAGGCTTCTTCCTGAATTTTCTTGGCTGCACCATAGTATAGATCTTTTAGGATTTCTTCGACAGTTTCCTCTTTAGAAACCAAACCAGCAATCTGACCCGCCATGACAGAACCGCCTTCTACATCTCCATGAACAACGGCTTTAGCAAGAGCACCAGCTCCCATTTGTTCAAAGATTTCTAAATCTGGGTTTTCTTGTTTAAAGGCGTCTTTTTCAGCCTGCTCAAAGTCACGTGTCAACTGGTTTTTAATGGCACGAACAGCATGACCAAAGTGTTGAGCTGAAATAGTCGTATCGATATCACGCGCCTTTAAGATTTTTTCTTTATATTTTGGATGGGCGTTAGATTCCTTAGCTACTACGAAACGCGTACCGACTTGAACAGCCTCAGCACCAAGCATAAAGCCTGCAGCGACACCCTCACCGTCCGCAATTCCTCCAGCTGCGATAACTGGAATTGAGACAGCCGCAGCAACTTGGCGAACTAAGGTCATCGTTGTTAATTTCCCAATATGCCCACCAGCTTCCATTCCTTCTGCAATAACTGCATCTGCACCAATTTTTTCCATGCGTTTTGCCAAAGCAACACTTGGAACAACAGGAATAACTGTAATTCCTGCATCATGGAAACGAGTCATGTATTTACTTGGGTTTCCAGCACCAGTTGTAACCACCTTAACCCCTTCTTCAATCACGAGATCAACGATGTCTTCTACAAAAGGTGACAAGAGCATGATGTTGACACCAAAAGGTTTATCCGTAAGTGATTTGATTTTATCGATATTAGCCTTTACGACCTCTTTAGGTGCATTTCCACCACCGATGATCCCTAGACCACCAGCTTTGGATACTGCACCAGCCAAGTCACCATCAGCAACCCAGGCCATTCCTCCTTGAAAAATAGGGTAATCAATGTTCAATAATTCTGTAATACGTGTTTTCATAATGCCTCCATCATCCTTGCTTACGTAATAGTTCGATGAGTTTATCATTTGAGTTTCAAACTATTACCTAAACAAGAGGGAGTGGGTTTCCCCTACTCCTTCTAGTAATATGTTAATTATTTTGTTTGCTCTTCAACGTAGGCAACCAAGTCACCAACTGTTTTCAAGTTATCTTCTGCTTCGATTTGAATATCAAAAGCATCTTCGATTTCAGAGATTACTTGGAACAAGTCCAATGAATCTGCATCCAAATCATCAAAAGTAGATTCAAGTGTTACTTCTGATGCGTCTTTCCCAAGTTCTTCAACGATAATTTCTTGTACTTTTTCAAATACTGCCATGATAGGACTCCTTTAAAATATAAAAAATTTATAACTATGTGTTTACCACATGATTACCTAGATTGTAAGAATGAGTGTGCCCCATGTCAAACCTCCACCGAAGCCTGATAGGAGAATCGTCTGGCTACCATCTAAACGAATCATGCCATTCTCCACACACTCTGAGAGCAAAATCGGGATACTTGCTGCACTGGTATTTCCATACTCCATCATATTGGCAGGAAGCTTGTCTCGGTCTACACCGATCTTCTTAGCCATCTTATCCAAAATGCGGATATTTGCCTGATGAAGCAAGAGATAATCCAAGTCCGATGCTGCGATTGGACCATTTTCAATGGTCTCTTTGATCGATCTAGCAACATCTCGATTTGCAAAATCAAAAACTGCTCGTCCATCCATCTTCAAAAAAGTAGGAACTGCCTCTTGATCTGAGAAGGGCGAAGTCAGAGCCGTTTGGCCATAGGTCAAACACTCGCTCCGAGAGCCATCCGTATAGAGATTTTCCACGAGGAAGTGACGTGTATCACTCGCTTCTAAGAGAACTCCACCAGCACCATCCCCAAAGAGAACGGCTGTCGAACGATCTGACCAGTCAACCGCCTTGGATAAGGTCTCAGCTCCGATAACAATCCCTTTCTTGAACTGTCCAGAGCTTAAAAACTTTTCAGCAGTTGAGAGAGCGAATACAAAGCCACTGCAAGCTGCTGTCAAATCAAAGGCGAAAGCTCTATGAGCTCCAATATTTGCCTGAACCCGAGCTGCCGTAGAAGGCATCATCGAGTCGGGGGTAATCGTCGCTACAATGATAAAATCAATCTGATCCGCTTTTATGCTCGCCTTAGCCAGCAAACTCTTGGCAACTTCTGTCGCCAAATCACTCGTTGACTCCGTTTTTGAAATATGTCTCTGTTTAATTCCTGTACGGCTTGAAATCCACTCATCGCTTGTATCCATGATTTGGGCCAAGTCTTGATTAGTGACCACTTGCTCTGGAACATAATGAGCAACCTGGCTTATTTTTGCAAAAGCCATTATTTCAAATCCTCCAAAAATTGATAAAGGTTAGTCAAGCCCCTGCCCATCACTTCTATCTCTTCAGAACTCATGCCATCGATAATTTTCTCGACCATAGCCTTGTGGAAACGTTTATGAAGGCGGTGAACCAAACGACCTTTCTTTGTCAAATGCAGGTAGACCACTCGACGATCCTGATCAGAACGAATACGCTCAACATAACCTTTTCTTTCGAGATTATTCAAGCTGGTCGTAACAGTTCCTAGAGTTACCATCAGTTCTTTAGAAACCTTACTTGGTGTCGCCTCTGGGAACTTGCCGATCACATCAATCGTGTGCATTTCTTTGATGGAGATGTCTTTGAAACGACTACCTCGTAAGCTAACCTCCTCAATCACAAGGACATTATTAAAAATAGATGTTAAATACTCATTCACTTGTTGGTAGTCCAAAGCTTTCCCTCCTCCTCAAAAAAACTTTTGTATTCAAAACATTTGACACAAAAAGTATATCAAACTTCAAAGAATTGTGCAAGTATTTTTTTATTTTCCTGAAAATTTTGGTCGTCTTCTTTCAGAATGAGCTCGAACTCCTTCTTTAAAATCTTCAGTTAAAGATAAAGATTCTTGTAGTTTCAATTCCAATTCGGCATAATTCTGCCAATCCTTAAATTGACTTTCCCAAACCAACTTTTTAATCGCTGCGTATGAGTTTGCTGAACCGCGTCTGAGTTTTTTTAGAACTTGTTCTCTTGTTTTTTCTAATTTATCAGCTTCACAAACACGGTATACCACGCCCCATTCTAGCGCTTTTTCTGCGGTCAAGGCTTCTCCTGTCATGGCAAGTTGTGCTGCTCGTGTTACCCCGATACTACGACTCAAGAGATGAATCCCACCAGCGTCTGGCGCCAATCCAACTCCAACAAAGGCTTGGATAAACTTTGCCTTATCAGTCGCCAAACAAAAATCGACTGCTACTGCCATATTGGCTGCAGCACCAGCAACCGCTCCATCCACCTCCATCAAAACAGGTTTCGGAATTTGCTTGATTTTATATGAAATTGTATTGACTAATTCTGCAATCTTATTCAAAGAAGGAATGTCATCCTCATCCACTGCACGCTTCATCTCAACCAAATCTCCCCCAACTGAAAAGACTTTCCCATTAGCGTTAATCAAGATAAACTGAACAGCTTGATCCTGTTCTGCTAAGGTTAAAGCTTCTAAAATCTCCTCACACATTGGGATATGGAAACCATTTGCCACTTCGGGACGATTCAAAGTAATGATAGCAAGATCATCTACGATCTGATATAGGATATGATTCATAGTTTCTCCTTTTGTAAGGTGATAAAATTATTTTATTGTCAAAGTATACCTTTTTTTAGATAAAGAGGCAAGAAAAAACCAATCGAAAGTGTCTCGGCTGATCAAAACGCTCACTTTATCCTAAAGACTATACTATTTTCTTCATTGAAAAAAGGCCCTCTTTCTGCTATAATCGTATAAAATACTTACTTGAGGAGTCCTTATGAAGGTTGTAAAATTTGGCGGAAGCTCGCTTGCCTCTGCTAGTCAGTTAGAAAAAGTTTTAAACATCGTTAAAAACGATAAAGAGCGCCGTTTTGTGGTTGTTTCTGCACCGGGTAAACGCAATGCTGAGGATACCAAGGTTACAGATGCCTTGATCAAATACTATCGTGACTATGTAGCTGGAAACGACATCAGCACTAGCCAAAATTGGATTATCGACCGCTATGCGGCAATGGTGAGCGAACTAGGCTTAAAACCAACTGTTTTAGAGAAAATTTCTAAAAGTATCCGTACTCTAGCGACTCTTCCTATTGAAGATAATGACTTTCTCTATGACACCTTCCTAGCAGCTGGAGAAAACAACAACGCCAAACTTATTGCAGCCTACTTTAACCAAAATGGCATCGATGCACGCTATGTTCATCCAAGAGAAGCTGGTATTATCGTAACAAGCGAACCTGGAAATGCCCGCATCATTCCATCTAGTTATGACAAGATTGAAGGTTTGGCTGACAGCAACCAAGTCCTTGTTATTCCTGGTTTCTTTGGGGTCACTAAGGAAAATCAAATCTGTACCTTCTCACGAGGAGGATCCGACATTACGGGTTCTATCATTGCTGCAGGTGTCAAAGCTGATCTCTATGAAAACTTTACAGACGTAGATGGTATCTTTGCTGCCCATCCTGGTATTATCCACCAACCACACTCCATTCCTGAATTAACCTACCGTGAAATGCGTGAGTTGGCTTACGCTGGATTTTCAGTCCTTCACGATGAAGCCCTGCTCCCTGCCTACCGTGGGAAAATTCCTCTCGTTATCAAAAATACTAATAACCCTGACCATCCGGGCACTCGTATCGTTCTAAAACATAGCAGTGATAAATTCCCAGTCGTTGGAATCGCTGGTGATTCTGGCTTTGTCAGCATCAACATGTCCAAATACCTCATGAACCGTGAAGTTGGATTTGGTCGCAAGGTTCTGCAAATCCTTGAAGACCTTAACATCGGTTGGGAACATATGCCAACAGGCATCGACGATCTTTCGATCATTCTCCGTTCTCGTGAACTCACTCCTATCAAGGAGGAAGAAATTCTGCGTCAGTTAGTTCAAAAAGCCGAAGTGGATCATGCTGAAATCGAACACGACCTTTCAATCATTATGATTGTAGGAGAAAAGATGAAGAGCCATATTGGGGTCACTGCTACTGCAACACGTGCTTTGTCTGAGAATAAAATCAACATCCAGATGATGTCCCAAGGGTCAAGTGAAGTTTCCATCATGTTTGTTGTCAATAAAGACCAAGAAAAAGCGGCTATCAAGGCGCTCTACCATGCCTTTTTCGATGAAAGTAAGGAAGACTAATCATGGCCCAATCTCTCAATAAAGTCATTGACCTCCAAACCACTGGAACATCTTACCTCTCTATCTCTGGAAAGGTTGGAAAATTTCTAGTAGGGGACCAAGCCTTGGAGTTTTATCCTGATGTCAATGTCGAACAATATATCCAGATCCCCTGGTCGAGCATTCAGCAAATCGGAGCCAACGTAAGTGGCCGCAAAATCAGCCGTCACTTTGAAGTCTTCACCGATCAAGGTAAATTCCTCTTTGCCTCAAAAGACTCTGGGGCTATCCTCAAAATCGCTCGGGAAAAAATTGGAAATGACAAGGTCGTCAAACTTCCGACCCTGATTCAGACCATTGGTCAAAAATTTAAAAATCTATTTGCAAAAAAGTAGAAACTTTAGTATAATCATAGCAACGGATAAGTAGGTTATCCTCTTCTTTCAGAAAGTCTGCGGTTGCTGCGAGCAGATAGAGGAGATAAGTGAAATTCTACCGTTATCAACAATTAAATACAAAATCAAGTGCACACCTGTGAAGTTGGATGGAACCGTGGCCCTGCCACTCCAACGCTTTGTTAGGTGTGCTTTTTTCATAAAGGAGTTCTTATGTTAGATATTAAACGTATTCGTACAGACTTTGATGCTGTCGCTGAAAAATTGGCTACACGTGGTGTAGATGCTGCTATCCTTAACGAGATGAAAGAAATCGATGCTAAACGTCGTGATATCTTGGTCAAGGTTGAAAATCTCAAGGCAGAACGTAACACTGTTTCTGCTGAGATTGCTCAAGCCAAGCGCAATAAGGAAAATGCTGATGACAAGATTGCTGCTATGCAAGCTCTCTCTGCTGAAGTAAAATCTCTCGATGCTGAATTGGCAGAAATCGATGCTAAATTGACAGAATTTACCACTACTCTTCCAAACATCCCAGCTGACAGCGTTCCCGTTGGAGCTGATGAAGATGACAATGTGGAAGTTCGCCGTTGGGGAACTCCGCGCGAGTTTGACTTCGAGCCAAAAGCTCACTGGGATCTTGGTGAAGACCTCGGTATCCTTGACTGGGAACGTGGTGGAAAAGTGACGGGTGCTCGTTTCCTTTTCTATAAAGGTCTTGGCGCTCGTTTGGAACGTGCCATCTATAACTTTATGTTGGATGAGCATGGCAAGGAAGGCTATACGGAAGTCATCACACCTTACATGGTTAACCATGACTCTATGTTTGGTACTGGTCAATATCCAAAATTCAAGGAAGATACCTTTGAATTGAGTGACACCAACTATGTCCTTATTCCGACCGCTGAAGTTCCTCTGACCAACTACTACCGTGATGAAATCCTTGACGGAAAAGACCTGCCAATCTACTTCACTGCTATGAGTCCATCTTTCCGTTCCGAAGCGGGTTCTGCTGGTCGTGATACACGTGGATTGATTCGTCTGCACCAATTCCACAAGGTTGAAATGGTCAAATTTGCCAAACCAGAAGAATCTTACGAAGAATTGGAAAAAATGACAGCCAACGCTGAAAACATCCTTCAAAAACTCAACCTTCCATACCGCGTTGTTGCGCTCTCTACTGGGGATATGGGCTTCTCAGCTGCTAAAACCTACGACTTGGAAGTTTGGATCCCAGCCCAAAATACCTATCGTGAAATCTCAAGCTGTTCAAATACAGAAGATTTCCAAGCTCGTCGTGCCCAAATTCGTTACCGTGATGAAGCAGATGGCAAGGTGAAACTCCTTCACACCTTGAACGGTTCTGGACTTGCAGTTGGACGTACAGTGGCTGCTATTCTTGAAAATTACCAAAATGCAGATGGTTCTGTGACCATTCCAGAAGTACTTCGTCCATACATGGGTGGAGCTGAAGTTATCAAACCATAAAAAATAAGGCCTAGCTAAATAATAGCTAGACTTTTTTTCGTAACCAAATCAGATAAGTGCCCAATACAAAGAATAAAATAATCAAGCAAATAGCAGTTTCAGCAATGACCAGATAATCTAGGAAAGGGAGTTTCAAAATTCTCTGAGCCATCTTGAGCGAGGTAGCTGTGATAATGGTTGGAAAGGTGAGAGCTGAGAAGGCTGGTTGAAAACCTTGTTTTAAAATATTGGGCAGGCGAGTTAAAACAAAGAAAAAGAAGGATTGAGAAGCCAAAATCATGACGATTAAGAGCCAAGTCGGTAAGCTAGCTCCTCCAACTCGAACCAGGGAAGCCAAGAGTAGAGAAAAAGGAGCACAGTAGATCCCTTCTTGTCCAAGCAAGGCTAGTGGGAGTGGATGTTTCTTTAAATCGCTATAAATAAGCGGATAGAGATAGAAGGTCAAGACAAAACCAAAACTCAAGGTCGCATAGGCAATTTCGATAATACCTACCAGAGGATAGGTCAAGGCTGCTACTGCTATCCCCACATAGAGCACAGTCCAGCTTGGAGTCGCATTGACCCTCCGACCCGGACAGGCAAATTTAATGGTGAAAGTAGTGATCAAAGCGAGGTCCAAGAAAAAGGAAAACCACCAGAGTCCTTGCGCTACCAAAGGAAGATGAGGAAGTAAACGAAAGACATACGTCGATAAAATCATCCCAGCCATAGGAAAGGTCGCCATTCCTGATAAGAGAGGGGGCTTGGTCAATTCTTGCTTGGTTTCCTTCCAATTAAACAGATGAAGAATTAGAAAGTAAATCCACAAAATCAACCCTGTCAGACTCAACAGATGGGACAGAACAGGCCAAGTATCTGCAATTAAATTTCCTGCACCTGCCAAACCTAACAAACAACCAGAAAATACCAAGGGGAGTTTTTTCATGGCAACCTCCGTTAATCATATTATTATCAGTATAGCATAAAAAACCTTAAAATAGCATAGAAAAATGAAGACTGAGTTATTCAGCCTTCATTTTTTTCTTTATGATTCGAACTAGGCATAGGGTTGTAATTCTGGATTAATTGGCGTATTGGCTAGGTTGTTGGCATAGTTGCAAAGACTGGCTAGGCTGACACCGAGAACCACATCCAAGGCATTTTGCTGCGTATAGCCGGCTTCTAAAAATTCACTAAGCGCTTCATCGCCTACACGACCCTTGGTATTGATGACTGCCAAGGTAAACTTGGCTAAAGTATCTAGTTTCGGGTCTGTCTCAATTGGAGTGCGATTGCGAAGGGCTTGGAGGAGATCATCATTCATCTGGATTTGTTTGATCGAAAAGGCGGTGTGACCTGCGACGCAGAAAGCACATCCATTGGTTACGGCAGCTGTGATTTGCACCACTTCCCTCTCAACTGGGGTCAGGCTATTGCGGCGGTTGATGGCTCCGATAGTTCGATAGGCTTCTAGGGCGGTAGGAGCATTGGCCAAAAGACCGATTAGGTTAGGAATATAGCCATTGTTATCTTTTTGTACTGTTTCAAGAACTTCTTTTACTTCTGCTGGTGCAGATTCTACTGTATGGATGGTAAATCTTGTCATAAGAAACCTCTTTTCATTTTATTGTCATTTAGTCTATCATAGAATTTCTTCTTTGGATAATATATATTTTCAATTGCCATGATAGGAAATGTTTATGAAAGAAAAAAATCACACTAAGAGTGTGATTGGATTAGTTCTTAAAATACTTTTTGGTTTCGGCAATAACGACTGGTGACAAGACCAAAAGGGCAATCAAGTTTGGTAGAGCCATCAAGGCATTGACGATATCAGCAATAATCCAGACCATATCCAACTCGATAAAACCTCCCAACAAGACCATGAGTACAAAGACCACTCGATAGAGCCAGATAAAGCGAACACCAAAGAGAAACTCGAAACAGCGCTCTCCGTAGTAATTCCAGCCGAGAATTGTCGTAAAGGCAAAGAGAACCAAAAATATGGTCAAAAGAGCAGGACCAAAATGTGAAAAAACTGTTGAAAAGGCTGACTGGGTCAAAGCAACACCATTCAAATCACCGCTCCAAACACCAGTCACCAAGATTGTCAGACCTGTCAGAGTACAGATAATCAACGTATCAATAAAGGTTCCTGTCATGGAAATTAAGCCTTGCTCGACAGGCTCATTTGTCTTAGCCGCAGCTGCTGCAATTGGTGCTGATCCTAGGCCAGATTCGTTAGAAAAGACTCCTCGCGCCACACCGTTTTGGATAGCCATCCGAATGCTGGCACCTGCAAAACCACCTACCGCAGCTACAGGGCTGAAAGCAGAGGTAAAAATTAGGGCAAGTGTGGCTGGGATTTTCTCGATATTAAAGAATATCACAATCAAGGTTCCTAGAATATAGACGATAGCCATAAAAGGAACGACTGCTGTTGAAACCTTGGAAATAGATTTGAGTCCACCAAAGACGGCAATTCCTACAAAAATGGATAAAATAAGAGCCGTGATAGCTGGATCAATTTGAGCTGTATTTTGAATAGATTCTGTAATTGAATTGACTTGGGTAAAGGTACCAATCCCCAGAAGGGCCACCAATACACCAGCTAGAGCAAAGAAGATTGCAAGGGGACGCCACTTTTCTCCCATTCCTAAAAGAATGTAGTGCATGGGTCCTCCAGCTACAGCTCCATTTGCATCCTTGCTACGGTATTTGATGGCCAGCAAGCCTTCAGCATACTTGGTTGCCATCCCAAAGAAGGCTGCCATCCACATCCAAAAGAGAGCACCTGGCCCACCAACCTTAATGGCTGTCGCAACTCCGATGATATTTCCCGTTCCAACAGTAGCTGCAAGGGCTGTACATAGAGCAGCAAAACTTGACACATCTCCATACCCCTTGTCCTTAGTAAAGATCAACTGAAAGGCCTTAGGGAGACGAGCTATCTGTAAAAGCCCTAGTCGGATGGTCAGATAAATACCCGTTCCGACCAATAAGATTAAGAGGGGAGGTCCCCAAACGAAAGCATCAATTGATTTAAGCAATTCTAACATTCTATTCTCCTATCTTTTCAACCCCAAAAGAAAGAGCACATGCAAGATACATGTACTCTGGAATGCTTAGATAAATGCTAAGAAGCGGTCTATCCTAGCTCTGTCCTTTTACCTGAGAGTTTGAGCAGTTGCCTGCCTTGCCCCTTCGGTGCCTTTACGGTCTCTCCAGAGTTCCGTCCATTTACAGTCATGGAAAACAAACTTTTCTCCACTTCTATTAAACTTCATTCGGTGTTGGTATTTTATTTTTTATTATTCTACAAGAAAAGTTAGCTTTTGTCAATATTTTCTATGAAAATTTTTAGTTTTCATTTCTTTTTTCAGAAATGAAAGTTCCCTTATTTTTACATTAAATTGTCAGAAAATTTATTGACAGATTAAAGAAATCGTGTTACAGTAATATCCGCAGGTATCTTTCGATACCAAATCTACATGAAAGGACGGGGCATGAAACTTTCTCATTATTTAACTGGCTTACTTCTACTCTTGATCTTTCTCTCTATCAGCATTGGAACCAGTGATTTTTCTTGGGAAAAATTTTTTGCTTTCGACCAGCAGACCTGGCTCCTTTTTCAAGAGTCGCGTCTCCCAAGAACCATCAGCATTCTCCTGACAGCCTCTAGTATGAGCATGGCAGGACTCCTCATGCAGACCATCATTCAAAATCAATTTGCTGCTCCGAGTACAGTTGGAACGACTGAAGCCGCCAAACTGGGAATGGTGCTGAGCCTCTTTGTCTTTCCGTCGGCGAGTCTGACCCAAAAGATGCTTTTTGCTTTTGTCTCATCAATTATATTTACCCTCTTCTTTCTGGCTTTTATGACTATTTTTTCTGTAAAGGAAAGGTGGATGTTGCCTCTGATTGGGATCATCTATAGCGGGATTATCGGTTCTGTCACAGAAGTTATCGCCTATCGTTTCAATCTGGTTCAGAGTATGACCGCTTGGACCCAGGGCTCCTTCTCCATGATTCAGACCCATCAGTATGAGTGGCTCTTCTTAGGCCTTATCATCCTGATAGCCGTCTGGAAATTGTCCCAAACCTTTACCATCATGAATCTAGGAAAAGAAACCAGTGAGAGTTTGGGGATTTCTTACTCCTTGCTTGAAAAACTTGCTCTCTTTCTAGTGGCGCTAACGACAAGTGTCACCATGATTACCGTGGGTGGCTTGCCTTTTCTCGGGGTCATCGTTCCCAATCTTGTTCGCAAGCGCTATGGAGATAATCTAGGTCAAACCAAACTGATCGTCGCACTGGTCGGTGCCAATCTGGTTCTGGTCTGCGATATCCTATCCCGAGTTCTGATTCGGCCCTATGAGCTATCTGTCAGTCTCCTACTAGGAATCATTGGTAGTCTCGTCTTTATCCTACTTCTCTGGAGAGGAGGGCGAAAAGATGCAGCTTAAAAGCAAACATGTGAAACTCTTTTGTATTCTTCTTATTCTAGTTATCGGAGCTTGTCTCCTCTACTTTTGGCCTATCACCCAGCTGTCTGTCTTTGCCTGGAAACTGCGTTCGCAAAAAATCATCGTTTATCTCTTGGTAGCCATCGCGACTGGGATTTCGACCATTAGTTTTCAAACCCTGACGGAAAATCGCTTCCTGACGCCTAGTATTTTGGGAATCGAATCCTTTTATGTCTTGCTACAAACCCTGCTACTGGTTTTTGAAAGTAGGTTTCTTCAACTTGGCAAGTCTCCTATTTTAGAATTCCTAATCTTACTTCTTGTTCAATCCCTCTTCTTTCTCGCCTTGCAAGGCTACTTGAAGACGCTGATGAAGCAAGATTTAGTCTTCATCCTGCTGATCTGTCTTGCCCTCGGAAGTCTTTTTCGAAATATCAGTACCTTCCTCCAGGTCCTGATGGATCCAAATGAATACGATAAACTGCAAAACAGTCTCTTTGCCTCCTTTCAACATCTCAACACTTCCATCCTAGCCATCGGTTCTCTGATTATCCTTGCTTTGACAATCTTTTTCTTTCGGAAAGCAGTCATTCTGGATGTCTTGCACCTACAAAGAGAAACAGCTCAGATCTTGGGACTCGATGTCGAAAAAGAACAGAAAGAACTCCTCTGGGGCATCGTGCTTTTGACCTCAACAGCAACTGCCTTGGTAGGTCCTATGGCCTTCTTCGGCTTTATGCTAGCCAACCTCACCTACCTGATCGTCAAAGACTATCGGCACAAGTTGCTCTTTATCGTGGCCATTCTGGTCGGATTTATCAGTTTGACCTTGGGGCAAGCTCTCATTGAACGAGTCTTTGCGCTGGAAATTCGTATCAGCATGATTATCGAGAGCGTGGGTGGTTTCTTATTCTTTATCTTACTCTACAGGAGGGCGCGTCAGTGAAACTAGAAAACATTGACAAATCCATTCAAAAACAGGATATTTTGCAAGGTATTTCGCTTGAAGTCAGTCCTCAAAAACTGACTGCCTTTATTGGTCCAAATGGAGCTGGAAAGTCAACTCTCCTCTCCATTATGAGCAGACTGACCAAGAAAGATCAGGGACTTCTCAGTATCAAGGGGCGTGAAATCGAGAGCTGGAATTCGCAAGAACTGGCCCAAGAACTGACAATCCTAAAGCAGAAAATCAATTACCAGGCCAAATTGACTGTTGAAGAACTGGTCAGTTTTGGACGTTTTCCCTACAGTCGAGGTCGACTGAGGGCAGAAGACTGGGAAAAAATCCGAGAAACCTTGGACTATCTGGAACTGACAAACCTAAAAGACCGCTACATCGATAGCCTGTCCGGAGGACAGCTCCAGCGGGTCTTTATCGCCATGGTACTGGCCCAGGATACAGACTTTATCTTGCTGGACGAACCGCTCAACAATCTCGATATTAGACAAAGCGTCAGCATGATGCAGATACTTCGACGACTGGTGGAAGAACTAGGGAAGACCATTATCATCGTCCTCCACGATATCAACATGGCCAGTCAGTATGCAGATGAAATTGTTGCCTTTAAAGACGGCCAAGTCTTTTGCAAGGGAACGACTGCTCAAATCATGCAGGCTGACCTGCTCAGTCAACTCTATGAGATTCCTATCACGCTAGCTGATATCAATGGCAAAAAGATCTGTATCTATAGCTAGTAACTCAGAAACTCATGTTAGAGAATTCTCTGTCTCTTAGCTAATAAGCCTATCTAAGAGACTCCCTAGATCGTTATCACATTTTAAAAAGGAGAAATCATGAAAACATCCCTTAAACTTTATCTTACTGCCCTAGTGGCCAGCTTCTTGCTCCTACTTGGTGCATGTAGTACAAATACAAACTCAAGCACTAGCCAGACAGAGACAAGTAGCTCTGCTCCAACAGAGATAAGCATTAAAAGTTCACTAGACGAGGTCAAACTTTCAAAGGTTCCTGAAAAGATTGTGACCTTTGACCTCGGTGCTGCGGATACTATCCGAGCTCTTGGATTTGAAAAAAATATCGTCGGAATGCCTACAAAAACTGTTCCAACCTATCTCAAAGACCTAGCTGAAAAAGTTAAAAATGTTGGTTCTATGGTTGAGCCAGACCTAGAAGCCATTGCAGCCCTTGAACCGGATTTGATTATTGCTTCACCGCGTACCCAAAAATTCGTAGACAAGTTCAAAGAAATTGCTCCAACCGTGCTCTTTGAAGCAGGAAAAGAAGACTACTGGACTTCAACTAAAACCAACATCCAATCACTAGCTGCTGCCTTCGGTGAAACTGGTACACAGAAAGCCAAGGAAGAATTGACTAACCTAGACAAGAGCATCCAAGAAGTCGCTACTAAAAATGAAAGCTCTGACAAAAAAGCCCTTGCCATCCTCCTCAATGAAGGAAAAATGGCTGCCTTTGGTGCCCAATCTCGTTTCTCTTTCTTGTATCAAACCTTGAAATTCAAGCCAACTGACACAAAATTTGAAGACTCTCGCCACGGACAAGAAGTCAGCTTTGAAAGTGTCAAAGAAATCAATCCTGACATCCTCTTTGTCATCAACCGGACCCTTGCCATCGGTGGTGACAACTCTAGCAACGACGGCGTCCTAGAAAATGCCCTTATCGCTGAAACTCCTGCCGCTAAAAATGGCAAGATTATCCAACTAACACCAGACCTCTGGTATCTAAGCGGAGGCGGACTTGAATCAACCAAACTCATGATTGAAGACGCTCAAAAAGCTTTGAAATAAGTAAGAAAACCCAACATCGCCTGATGTTGGGTTATTTTTCTTCTTGATTTCGTTTGAGGGAGAAGTGGTCTGGCACAGGATCCTTGCCCGTTTTCGACCAGGGATGGCAACGCAAAATCCGAGCCAAGCCCATCAAGACACCCTTGAAGCCATGTTTTTCAATAGCCTGGATCATGTAGTTTGAACAAGTGGGCTCAAAACGACAAGAGGGTGGAAAGGCTGGCGAGATAAAACGTTGGTAAAAGCGTACTGGCGCTATTAAGATTCGTTTCATTATTTCTTGGTTACAGCCATGGTATGCAGTTGGCTGATTTCTTTTTTATTAAGACGACGGGATTCTCCCGGACGGAGTCCTGTCAAGTCTAGGTGTCCAAAACGGGTCCGAGACAACTTGTCCACTTGGAGACCGACAGCTTCAAACATCTTTTTAACCTGATGGTTGCGTCCTTCATGGATGGTCAACTGCACTACTGAACGATTTTTGACTGGATCCACTTTGAGAATCTCATAGATAGCAGGCTTGGTTTTCTTGCCATCAATCTCAAGACCACGGGTCAAGGGGCGGAGGTTTTCTTTGTTGGCCACACCTTTAACACGCGCAACATAGACCTTGTCAATCTCATTACGAGGGTGAATCATCTCATCTGTAAAATCCCCGTCATTGGTCAAAATCAAGACACCTGATGTATCCCAGTCCAAACGCCCCACAGGGTAAATGCGCTCTTTGACATTGGGCAAGAGGTCGACAACAGTCTTGCGTCCCTTGTCATCTGTCACACTGGAAATCACACCGCGTGGTTTGTTAAGCAGATAGTAGACCTTTTCTTCGTTATAGATAGGTTGGCCTTCAACTTCAACCTTATCACCAGCCTTGATGGTCGTTGCTAGTTCACGCACCACTTGGCCGTTGACCGTCACCAAGCCTTGCTTGATCAACTCTTCTGCTTTTCTCCTACTGGCCACACCTGCGTGGGCAATATACTTATTGATTCTCATCTTCTTCTATCCTTTCACCAAATAATTGGCTTTCTTGGGCTTGAATCTCAAGCTCATCAATCACTGGTAATTCTTCCAAATGGTTTATCCCCATGTAATCTAGGAAATAATCCGTAGTCACATAGAGGTTGGGGCGACCCAACACTTCTTTTTTCCCGTCTTCTCGTATCAAGTCAAAAGCCTGCAACTTTGCCAAGGCCCCACTCGAGTTGACTCCACGGATGGCATCAATTTCTATCCGCGTAATGGGCTGCTTGTAGGCAATGATGGACAAGGTCTCAAGGGCCGCCCGAGACAGACTCTGGTTGATGGGAGCTTTGGAGTATTCCTTTAAAATCGCTGCAAATTGGGGCTTGGTCACCAATCTGTAAGCTCCCCCTGTCTCAATCAGGGACAAGCTCGACTCTTGGTCTTTTTCATACTTTTGGGCTAATTTTTCTAAACTCTGTTGGATGCCTGTCGGGGGAAGCGACAGGAGTTCAGCCAACTGACGGACTTGAATCCCATCTTCACCTGCTACAAACAAGAGCGCTTCTATTTCTGCTAAAGTACTCATCTTTCCTCTCTATCAAGTCTAGCTTTGTGCCTCTTGACTTTCTTCCTTCTTTTCCATGAGATAGATATCTCCGAAACTCTCCTCTTGTACGAGGATCAGTTCCTGGGTTTTGATTAACTCTAAGGTCGCCAAAAAGAGGGTAATGACCTCTTGGACATTCTGGGCTTCCTTGAACAAATCCTGCAAGCGCAACTGATCTCGTCCAGCCAAGGACTCTTTTACGATGATCATCATGTCCTCAATCTTATACTCATCCCGCAAGATGGTCGTGTGGTTCTGAGCGAACTCCTCTTTTTTCTTGGCTAGGATATTTGAAAAAGCCAAAAAGAGGTCAATGGTCGTCCTATCATGCACAAGCTCCGCATCTTCGTAGATCAACTCTGTCGGCGCTTTGGAATAATACTGGGCCCGCTCTTGGTGCTTAGCCTCCAAGTGCTCACCCAAGAGTTTAAACTTGCGGTATTCTTCGATTTGAGAGAGAAGATCCTGCTCCAGATCATCATCCAAATCTGTCACTTCCGCTATCTTTGGAAGGAGTTTGCGACTCTTGATCAGCATCAGCTGACTGGCCATGACCATGTACTCGCCCGTCACTTCTAGACGCATGGCCTGCAGGGTTGAGACATAGGCTAGATACTGTTCGATGACTTCTGTGATAGGCACATCGTAAATATCCATCTGATACTTGGAAACCAAGTGCAAGAGCAAGTCCAGTGGCCCTTCAAAATCTTTTAATTTAATATCCATTATCTATATTTTTCTAAGGTCAGGACTGTTTTTAATCCTAATTTTTTTGCTATTTCGTACAAATCGACCTTGTTTTCTATTTGTCTTAGAATGAACTGTTCCCGCAGGGCTTGGGCTGATAAGGCTGGGAACCCCTTCTCCTTGACAAAGGACTCCAGCTGACGAAAGGCCCACTGACGAGAATAGGCTTTCCCTCCCCTTTCAAAGAGATAGGTTTGTCCCATCAAGGATTCCAGCTCTGGGATCAAGATCGTGGGAATGGTGACAATCCTTTGTTGGGAAGCCTTGTTGATTCTCAAAACTTGAAAATCCAGATTGATATCCGCAACCTTAAGAGCTAAAATCTCGCTTGGCAAGAGTCCCATTTCTAGGATTAAGAGCGCTAGCAAGCGTCCCTCTGGATAGTCACTTTCTTGCCAAAAAGAGGCTAGGTCTAGCAGTTCTGGCTTTTCGGTCTTCTTTTCAGCTTGTTTGGCCAATTCCAAGCGGTAAAAACTGTCCACCTCTCCTGTTTGATAGAGAAAGTAGAGAAATTGGTTACAGGACGAAAGTTTCCGTTTCTGGGCGCTCATTTTTAGATTGGCTAGCTGGCCTTGGTAAATTTTGAGACTAGTCTCAGAGATCCGACCACCTACAATATCTAAAAATTGCTCCAGATCATACTTATAGGACTGCTTGGAATTGGCAGACAAACCCTGCTTTCCCTCTAAAAAGTCTGAAATCCTATCTCTCATTTGCATCGAATCTCATATTCCTTACTAAAGTCATGCAAGAGGGCATTGACAGCCTTGAGGATAGACTTGCGCGTGATAATTCCTTGGAAAATTCCTTCATCATCTACCACTGGCAAGAAAGGTTCATCTACCAGTTTATGGAGGACCTCTGTGATGTTATAGTCTGGAGCAACGACTGCTACATCCGTCTTGGTCATATTGACGATGTCTGTCGTCGCCATCTGCTCATCTGTCAAATCTTGCTCCATTTGATATGCCAAAATATCTCTTAGGCCAATGGTTCCGACAAAGCGTTTGTCAAAGGTCACAACAGGAATACGGGTGTAGGTGATTTGGCTCAACACCAAAATCGCATGGCCTGCATTGTGGGTATCAATCAAAGCTGCTAGATTCTCAGCAGGGGTAAGAAAAGTCTCTTCCTGCTCTAGTAAAAATGCTTCAAATTCCTTGGCAATCATCGGGCAAACTCCTTGGACAAGCCCGGATAAACCTCATGATCACGTGTTAAAAAGTCTACTTTGAAATAGCTGTCATCAATCTCCACACGGGCATAGAGGCATTCTCTGATGGTTCCTCGTGGTTGGCTGATGGAGCCTGGATTGAGAAAGAGCGTCTTTCCTTCCATCCAAGCATTTGGCACATGCAAGTGACCATAGAGACAGATATCAGCATCTTCTTCCTGAGCCCAGTAGTCCAACTTTTGAAAGTTGAAATTGATATCAAACAAGTGTCCATGCGTCTGGATGATCTTGGTCGGACCAAGTTGAGTCACCAAACGTTCTGGGTAGCCGGCATAAAAGTCCATGTTGCCTTTGACGACATGGATACCCTCCCAGAGCGGAGAATCTGGACGAAGTTCAGAGTCACCATCGTGAAAAATGGCATCGACTTTCCCCAGATAGCGATCACGAATTTCTTCCACAATCAAGCTATCGCCATGGGAATCACTCATTACAATGATGGTTTGCTTTGCCATGATGGAAATACCTCCAAAAGTTTCTTAACGGCTAAGGCACGGTGGGATTGGCTATTTTTTTCTTCTAGGGTTAGCTCTGCTGCTGTTTTCCCAGTTTCTCCTACAAGGAAGAGGGGAGAATAGCCAAAACCGTTTTCGCCCTTGGGTTCAAAGTTAATGTATCCTTCCCACTCAGCTTCGACGACCAAACTTTCCTTACCTGGACTGGCTACAACTAGGGTTGTGTGGAATTGAGCCGAACGGTCCTTGAGGTCAAAGACCATGGCCAATTCGTGCAAGAGCTTGGCATTATTTTCACGGTCAGTCGCTCCCACCCCTGCAAAACGGGCTGACCAGATACCTGGTAAACCACCAAGGGCATCGACTTTGATGCCAGAGTCATCTGCTAGCACCATCTTGCCTGTTAATTGGGAAATGGTTTCTGCCTTGAGGCGAGCATTTTCTTCAAAGGTCATACCTGTTTCTTCTACTTCGGGCAAGTCAGGATAATCATTAAGATCTTCCACATCATAGCCTAGTTTGTCAAAGATAGCACGAAATTCCTTGGTCTTACCTTTATTATGAGTCGCAATCAGCAAGGTTTCTCTAACCTTGCTAGTTTCAAAAAAGGCTTCCACATCGACTCCTTCTTTAGGCAATTCTACATGCAAGAGTTGGCCATTTTCAACCAAGAGCAGGGCTCCCTGACGTTGGATGACTTCCAAGTTTCGGCCTGCTTCTGCATTTAAAATCTCAACGATAAAAGAGAGCAGACGGAAGTTAGAAGACCAGCGCATCACCGTTATCGTAATCGGAAAGCCATTTTCTTCGTCACGAAAAATCCGAGCCAGATCCATAAAATCAAGCTCGAGAGGATCTTTGATAAGGCTATAGATGCCTCCATAGACATCCCAGACACCGACATACCAGTCCTGGTCGTCCTTGTATTCATAAATTTTATTTGTCATAATGTTACATGCTCCACATGAATCTCTTTTTCCAGCCATTCTGCTCCAATTTGGGCAAAACTTTGGCTACTAGCTGTTGTGTAAAAACGGTGATCAAGTGGTCCAGCATCACGACCACGATTGATTTCAAAATAATTGAGTAAGACTGAGATATCCCGTACACACTCTGCCCCACTATCGATCAGCTGAACCTTTGGTCCCATGACATTCTGGATGATGGGGCGAAGGAGCGGATAATGGGTACAGCCCAAAATCAGGCTATCCACCTTGCCGACCAAGGGGCGCAGAGTTTCATAGACTACTTTCTTGGTGACACTGGTTGACAAGGCACCAGACTCTACCAGAGGAGCAAATTTGGGACAGGCCAAACTCTCCACCTGCAAATCTGGATCCAAATCATGGATTTTCTGACGATAGATGTCTGATTGTACCGTCATGGGTGTTCCAATCACTCCGATTTTCCCGCCTTGACTGGACTTGATAGCTGCCGAAGCTCCTGGCAATATCACACCTAGAACGGGAATGTCTAGTTTCGCCTTGATTTCTTCCCAGACGACCGCGGTCGCAGTATTACAAGCAATGACAATCATTTTGACATCCTTGGTCAAGAGAAAGTTGACCAACTGCCAAGTATATTCACGAATTTGCTCAGCAGGACGGGGACCATAGGGCGCCCGAGCCGAATCTCCAATATAGACGATTTCTTCATGGGGAAGCTGGCGCATGAGCTCACGAACAACAGTCAAGCCCCCGACACCTGAATCCAAAAAACCAATTGGTCGATTATCCATACAGTCTTCTTTCTAGTCTTCTTTTTCTGATTGATAGTTCATCATGATTTCTTGTCCTGAACGATTTGACCGACAGCTTGATAGAATGTCAACTGCCTCTCTCTTAATCATAATCAAATATCAATAGAATGCAAGGAAAAAGTCTTATCCTTGAGAACTATCGAACATAGTGAGAAGTCTGGAACTTTCATCCCAGACTTTTCCTATTTATTTCTTTTTATTGTTAGCAAGGGCTGCTTTTTGTTGACGGATGATTTGGTGGTAAACTTGTTGTACCTTAGCTTCGCTTGGTTTTTGGCCATTTGCGCTCAAGAGAGCACGAACTGCCTCTGCATTCAAACGTGGGTTGTCAGCAAATTCTTTTTCGATTTGCTTACGAACCAAATACATACCTCCAAGAGCTCCTCCTAGAAAAGCTAGCACAATCAAGATAATTGCTAAAAGTAAATCCATTCTTTTTCTCCTGTTTCTTTTTGAGTCTTCTATATTATACCACAAAGTGGCTTTTCTGACTAGTTTGTTTTACGCTTTCAGGGATGGAGTTAAGCCAATTCTAAGCTAGTCTTACATTCAGAATGAACCATGAAATTACGAATAATTCTCCCCCTTCCTCTCTTTTCTCTACTATTTTAAGAAAAAGCATTCTCAAATATGTTTTCCACTAAAAATCTCTTGGCATAATAATAGGTAATCAGTAGAATAGGATTTAAATAGAAACAAAATAAGCGGACTTGTTTTACAAAATGTAAACGGTTCCAAAAATTAAAGGAGATTTCTATGGACAAAAGATTTTGGGAGAAATCCTGTCGCTACAGCATCCGCAAACTGACAGTTGGGACTGCTTCTGTTTTGTTGGGAGCTGTTTTTCTATCTAGTCATACAGTCTCAGCTGATGGTATCGAGGTCAAACAAACTGAACAGACCTCAGTCGAAACTAGCACTAAGCCTGATAGTGAACCCAGTATAGTTGGAGCTACTGAGGCTACAAAGCCACCTATAACTAAGAATCCAGTTTCCGAAAGCAAGGCAACCGAGGAGACTAAGCCTACAAGTAGTCAAGCTAGTGAAGAAGCCATTGTAGAAGCCAAAGAAAACAAGGAGAATGAAAATACCGAGCCACCTGTGACAAAGCAAGAAAACTATCAACTCAACTACAATCAGCCAACAGCTCCTTCCTATGATGGATGGGAAAAACAAGCCCTCCCCGTTGGGAATGGAGAGATGGGGGCTAAGGTCTTTGGTCTGATTGGTGAAGAAAGAATCCAGTACAATGAAAAGACTCTCTGGTCAGGAGGTCCCCAACCTGATAGCACCGATTATAACGGAGGGAACTACAAGGATCGCTACAAGGTCTTGGCAGAGATTCGTAAAGCTCTCGAAGCTGGAGACCGCCAAAAAGCCAAACAACTGGCTGAACAAAATCTAGTTGGACCAAACAACGCTCAGTATGGACGTTACCTAGCCTTTGGGGATATCTTCATGGTCTTCAATAACCAGAAGAAAGGGCTGGATACCGTAACAGATTATCACCGTGGTTTGGATATCACAGAAGCCACTACGACCACTTCTTACACCCAGGATGGGACGACCTTCAAACGCGAAACCTTCTCCAGCTATCCTGATGATGTCACCGTGACCCACTTAACCAAAAAAGGAAACAAGACGCTTGACTTTACCCTTTGGAATAGCTTGACAGAGGACTTACTTGCTAATGGCAACTACTCTTGGGAATATTCCAACTATAAGAACGGTCATGTCACTACAGATGAAAATGGAATCCTTCTAAAAGGGACTGTCAAAGATAACGGCCTCAAATTTGCATCCTATCTAGGAATTAAAACGGACGGAAAAGTCACTGTTCAGAATGAGACTCTAACCGTCACAGGTGCAAGCTATGCGACCCTCTATCTCAGCGCCAAAACTAACTTTGCTCAAAATCCAAAAACCAATTATCGAAAGGACATTGACCTCGAAAAAACGGTTAAAGGCATTGTAGAAGCCGCTAAGGCCAAAGACTACGAGACACTTAAAAAGGACCATATCAAGGATTATCAAAGTCTCTTTAACCGCGTTAAACTAAACCTAGGTGGAAGCAAGACTGCTCAAACGACAAAAGAGGCCCTTCAAGGATATAACCCTAGCAAAGGGCAAAAACTAGAAGAACTCTTCTTCCAATATGGCCGTTATCTACTGATTAGTTCGTCTCGTGATCGGACAGATGCCCTTCCTGCCAACCTACAGGGAGTCTGGAATGCTGTAGACAATCCACCTTGGAACGCTGACTACCACCTCAATGTCAATTTGCAAATGAACTATTGGCCTGCCTACATGAGCAACCTTGCTGAAACAGCCAAGCCAATGATCAATTATATTGACGACATGCGTTATTATGGTCGTATCGCAGCCAAGGAATACGCTGGTATCGAATCCAAAGACGGACAGGAAAATGGATGGCTGGTACACACTCAAGCAACACCATTTGGCTGGACTACTCCTGGTTGGAATTACTACTGGGGTTGGTCTCCAGCCGCTAATGCCTGGATGATGCAGAACGTCTATGACTACTACAAATTCACCAAGGACGAAACTTATCTCAAAGAAAAGATTTATCCTATGCTCAAGGAAACTGCCAAGTTCTGGAACTCCTTCTTGCACTATGACCAGGCCAGTGACCGTTGGGTGTCTTCTCCATCCTACTCACCAGAACACGGTACCATCACCATCGGAAACACATTTGACCAATCGCTAGTTTGGCAGCTATTCCACGACTACATGGAAGTCGCTAACCATCTGAATGTCGACCAAGACTTAGTCACAGAGGTCAAGACTAAATTTGACAAACTCAAACCACTTCACATCAACAAAGAAGGACGTATCAAGGAATGGTACGAAGAAGACAGCCCACAATTCACCAACGAAGGAATTGAAAATAACCACCGTCACGTTTCCCACCTAGTTGGGCTCTTCCCAGGTACACTCTTTAGCAAGGATCAGGCTGAATACCTAGAGGCTGCGCGTGCTACCCTCAACCATCGCGGAGATGGTGGTACTGGTTGGTCTAAGGCTAATAAAATCAACCTCTGGGCTCGTCTCTTAGACGGTAACCGTGCCCATCGCTTGCTTGCGGAACAACTCAAGTACTCAACCCTAGAAAACCTTTGGGATACCCACGCACCATTCCAAATCGACGGGAACTTTGGAGCAACTAGTGGGATGGCAGAAATGCTCCTGCAATCTCATACTGGCTATATTGCACCATTGCCAGCCCTTCCAGATGCTTGGAAAGACGGTCAAGTTTCTGGCTTGATTGCCCGTGGTAACTTTGAAGTCAGCATGAAGTGGAAAGATAAAAACCTTCAAAGCTTGTCCTTCCTTTCAAATGTCGGTGGAGACTTAGTTGTAGACTATCCAAATATCGAAGCCAGCCAAATCAAGGTCAATGGCAAACCAGTCAAGGCAACTGTCCTCAAAGATGGCCGCATCCAACTGGCAACACAAAAGGGGGATGTTATTACCTTTGAACACTTCCCTGGTCGCATAACCAGTCTGACAGCAGTTCGACAAAATGGAGTCACTGCTGAACTCACCTTCAACCAGGTAGAAGGCGCTAGCCACTATGTCATCCAAAGACAAGTAAAAGATGAATCTGGCCAAACCTCTGCAACTAGAGAATTTATAACCAATCAAACTAACTTTATCGACCGATCACTAAATCCTCAACTCGCCTATACCTATACCGTCAAGGCGATGCTGGGCGAAGTTTCCACACAGGTATCCGAACAGGTCACTGTAGAAACTCCTAGTGAATTGATGGATGATCGGGACGATCGTATCCAGTACGGAGCTGCCTTTGGAAACTGGGCAGATTCAGAATTATTTGGAGGAACGGAGAAGTTTGCTGACCTTTCAAAAGGTGACTACACAGATGAAGATATCACTGCAACCATTCCTTTCAATGGTGTTGGGATCGAAATCTATGGACTAAAATCGTCCGAACTAGGTCTTGCTACTGCTAAAATTGATGGCAAAGAGGTCGGCGAACTTGATTTCCACACTGCTGGGGCAACTGAAAAAGGAAGTCTCATCGGTCGCTTCACAGGATTGTCAGACGGATCTCACACTCTGACTCTTTCTGTTAAACGTGAGCATAAAGGACGTGGAAGTGAACGCTCGAAAATTTCATTAGATTACTTCAAGATCCTAGCAGGAACAGGCAACACGATTGAAAAAATGGATGATCGTGATTCGCGCATCCAGTATGGTTCTCAATTTAAGGACTGGTCTGACCCTGAACTCTACGGAGGTACGGAAAAATACGCTGACATCAACAATAGCGACTCTAGTGCAGCTTCAGAAGCTCAGGCAACCATTTCCTTTACAGGAACAGGTATTCGTATCTATGGTTTGAAGAGCCTTGCCCTTGGACGAGCACGTGTTACACTAGATGGCAAAGAAATGCCAAGTCTAGACTTCTACACTTCAGGTGCAACTGAAAAAAGAGCCTTTATTGGCGAATTTACAAACCTTGCTGACGGTCCGCACACCCTGACATTACGTGTTGATCCAGATTCACCAGAAGGTCGCAAAAAAATCTCTCTAGACTCCTTTGATATCATCAAAGCTCCTGCTATTGGTATAGATAGCCCAAGTATCGCTCCTCTTAAGGAAAATGACAAAGAAATTTCCTTAACCCTACCATCTGGAGACTGGGAAGCCATCGCTGTGACTTTCCCAGGTGTCAAAGATCCTCTGGTATTGCGTAAGGAAGATGAAACACATCTGGTTACAAGTGGAGAGCAAACCCTATTGGCTATCAAAGACAATCAGGTGCAAATCCCAATCCCTGACGCTACTGATCGACAAACTGGAAAAGCGATTGCAGCTTATGCTATTCAAGGAACTACCACAAGCAGTCCTGTCGTAGCCGTCTTTACTAAAAAGGATGAGAAGAAAGTTGACGAGAGTCAGCCAGCTACAAGTAAGGGAGATGAACCAGCTCCTATTGTTGAAAAACCTGAATACACCGACCCTATCGGAACCGCAGGGCAAGAAGAACCACCTACTGTTGAAAAACCTGAATACACTGAGACTATCGGAACGGCGGGACAAGAAGAAGCTCCAACTGTAGAAATTCCCGAATACACCGAACCTATCGGAACCGCAGGGCAAGAGGAAGCCCCTACTGCTGAGAAACCTGAATACACCGACCCTATCGGAACCGTAGGGCAAGAGGAAGCGCCTACTGTTGAAAAACCTGAATACACTGACCCTATCGGAACGGCGGGCCAAGAGGAAGCTCCTACTGTTGAGAAACCTGAATACACCAACCCTATCGGAACCGCAGGGCAAGAGGAACCTCCAATAGTAGAAAAACCTGAGTACACTGACCCTATCGGAACTAGTGGAGATCAGGCCGCTCCAACCCTTACCCTTCCTGACTATCCAGTTCGAGTCTTAAAAGACAAGGAAACTGGAGTGGAAATTATTGGTGGAGTCAGTGACTTAGAAGGAATTTCTCACATCTCTAGTCGACGTATCCTAGCTCAGGAACTCTTTGGCAAGACCTATGATGCTTACGACCTACAACTTAAAAATCCAACAGATCATAGCTTGCAGCCAAAAGGCTCTGTCTTGGTTCGGTTGCCTATTTCAGCTAGCGTAGAAAAGGTTTACTATATTACTCCGACCAAGGAGTTGCAAGCCCTTGATTTCACCGTTCGAGAAGGAATGGCAGAATTCATCACTAGTCATTTCAGTGCCTATGCTGTCGTCTATCAAGCTGCTGGAACAACCCCTAGTACAGATGAAAAACCAAGTTCTTCAGATGCAGAAACCTTGGCACACGAGACTGAACAACTTTCAGCTAGTCCGAGTCTTGCTAAAGCTGGAAATCATTCTCCTAAAGAACAACTTCCAGCAACAGGAGAAGCGTCCAATCCACTCCTCTTCTTAGCAGGCCTCAGCCTAGCCCTCACAGCCACTTTTATGTTAAAAGGAAGAAAGGATAAATCCAACTAACTTTTAACATAAGAAAAACAGGATGAAGAACAACTTCATCCTGTTTTGTTTTGTAATCAAAGATTATCTTTACAGTAGGTATAAAAAGGCTAGGGTCAAAAGACTTGCTAGAAGCCCAACTCCCCAAAAGAAGAAGTCAACCTTCCACTCGCTCCAAGGATTGCCCTTACCTGAGAATCCTCCAAGCTCAAAATGGTGATGGACAGGTGTCATACGGAAAATACGCTTCCCACCACTAAGCTTAAAGTAGGTAACCTGCATCATAACAGAGCTTGTCTCAAAGACATAGATAATCCCAATCAACAAAAGGGTCCATTCTTGGTGGAGGGCCATAGAGATTGCTGCTAGCATCCCACCAAGAGCCAAACTTCCTACATCTCCCATGAAGACCTTGGCAGGTTTGTGGTTAAAGACGAAGAAACCTAGCAAACCACCAATCATGGCAAGAATCACAAGAAGAATATCCAATTGATTTTGCATATAAGCAATCACACCGTAGGCCGATAAGCTAATCACCACGGAAATACTCGCTAAGCCATCAATCCCGTCAGTCAGATTCACCGCATTGGAAAAACCAACTAGCCAGAAAAGGGCAAAGAAAATATAGAAAAAACCCAAATGAACTTGGTAGCCAAAAACTGAAAGCATATCGCCACCACGCTCATAAAAGAGGTAGAAAATCACTCCTCCAAGGAGCTGGAGAGCAAGCTTTTGCTTAGGATTCAAGCCTTCGTTGATCTTACGAAAGACCTTGAGGAAATCATCCAGAAAACCTACCAAACCATACAACACCAAGATAAACAAAATCATGCCTACATTGTTGGTCAATTGTTGGGTAAAGAGAGCAATAAGAAAGCTCACAACTACTGCAACGATAAGGAAGACAAGACCTCCCATGGTTGGAGTCCCAGCTTTAGCTTGGTGTTGTTTGACATCCTCGTGCATCTGCTGACCCGTAATCTGTGCTTTTCGATAAAATCGGATAAAGGCTGGAATGCCAATCAAGGTCAATAGAAAGGCTAGAACTCCAGCACTAATGGAACTAATCATCTTAATCTCCTAAAGTTATTTTCATTTTTTTAATGTCTTTGAGGGCCGTATTGGCACGGACACTTTGTTTCTTGACCGTTTTGCCACTACCTTCCCACTCAACTTCTATATTTAGCCATTTGGCAAATGTTTGCACATTTTCATCTGTCCAGCCATACATATCAGGCATTTCTTCGACCTTATCTGACAGGATCAAGATTTGCTGATTGGCTTCCAAATTATCTCCTTCAGAAACCGAGAGCTCCTTGATCTTGGTTCCTGTTCCGATAACGATTGGTTGGACAAGGTTACGACGCAATTCCTCTGCTAGGTCACCCGGAGTAAAGTCCTTGGTAGCTGGCATGGCATAGCTTGTCGTCTTGCTGACCTGATCCAAGTTCTTGGCAGTTGACTGAAGATTGAGGGATTCTTTCATGGCAGAAGCTCGCTCAAGGATTGGGTTGGCAAACTCTCCAAGCTGAACACCCGAATAATGCTCTGGCTGTTGCACCGTCACATAGAGGATAAAGTCAGGATTTTCTGCAGGATGCATCGACACAACAGAGAAGATATGGTTGGTTTCACCTGTCAGGTAACCTCCATTCTTCTCATCGGCAATCTGAGCAGTCCCTGATTTCAGGGCGACATTCTGACCTGGAACATTGACATTCGGCTTTCCTGTACTGTGGTTGTACATGGTACCGTAGACAGGATCTGTTCCGACCATGACCATGTGATCCCGAGTAGAGGAAGCTGCTGCTTTTGACACAGGATTTCCGACGATTTCCTTTTGAGACTTACGGACAGACTGGTCATTTGGATCATAGAGGGCACTGATGAATTTCGGCTCCAACATAACCCCATCATTGGCAATGGCTGTAAAGGCACGAAGCATCTGGGTCTGGGTGACAGAGATCCCTTGTCCAAATGCACTCATGGCGATATTGACAATATTATCAGCAGGTAATTGACCTGTGTACTCATCTGTCAGACCAAAACGGGTCGGTACCCCAAACTTAAAGCGATTGAGATAGTCCAGCCAGGTTGCATCTCCCATCTTTTGCTCAAGTAAGGTCATCCCGACATTACTTGAGTGGTTAAAACCTTGAGAGAAGGTCATGGTGCCACCACTGGTCAATCCTTCATTGACGTCCCAGTCTCGAATGGTCACATCTGCTATTTTCAATTCACTACTGTTAAAGTACTCGCCACCAGGGAAGGTATTGTTGTCAATAGCCGAAGCCAACATCATCACCTTCATGGTTGACCCTGGCTCGTAGTTACTTTGATAGAGGATATCACGCCAGACAAAGTCTTTTGTGATGCCATCCTTGGTATCTGCGTTAAAGGTTGGCCGTTGGGTCGTAGCCAGGATTTCCCCTGTTTTAGCGCTAACCAAGGTAGCCGTCATATACTTGCCTTTTACCTTTTCCTGAAAGGCATCCATCTGTGTTTCCATAAAGGATTGTAAGGGACTAGAAAGGGTTGTGTACACATCCTTTCCATCTACCGTTTGTTGAGAAGCTTGATCTGTACCCGGAACAATGTTTCCCAGACGATCCTTCTCATAAGTGATAATCCCATCTGTACCCGCCAGAATGCTATTTAAAGAACTCTCTAAACCAGATGTCCCAACCAAACGTTTGGTCCCATCCTCATTTTCATGGAGTTGGGCTAAACCGATAAAGGAAGAAGCAAACTGTCCATTGGGATAACTGCGGTTAGGGCTAGTTGTAAAGTCAACCCCCTCAACGCCAGCTGTTTTAAGGTCATTTTTAATGGCCATCATATTGGCATAGGTGATCCCATTTCCCTTGGTACCAAAAGACACCTGTTTCAGATCTGGTTGAGAAAGCTGTTCTTTGACATAAGACTCCTCCATATCAAGATACTTATGGAAAATTTCAGCTACCTTATTAAATTGAGAATCCTCTACATAGAGAACTTTGCCTGTTGCTGACTTGTAGGTCTTGTCAATAACGGCATAGATATTATACGAAGTAGCATCCTCAGCAATAGGCGTTCCATTTCGATCATAAATGGTTCCCCGTTTGGCTGGGATGGTCTTGGTTGTTTGGTGAACCTTTTTGGCCTCTTGAACCAAATCCTTACCAAATTTACTACCCGTTCCGATAATGACCGCAAAGTTCACCAAAAAGACAGCGAAGAGTATGACAGCCAATAAACTCAGGCTTTTTCCTACTCTTCGGCGGTTTTCTTCTGGAGATTTGCGATTACGAACGGCATAACGGATGATTTTTTCTTTCCACTGTTTCATATCTTACTCCGTTGCTCGGATATTTTCGTTATTCAGCTGCAAATCCTTAGAGTTTGCAATTTCTTTCAAACGTTCTGAACGAATCAATTCATTGACCTCTTGCTTGGCATCGTCGAGCTCTGTTTTCTTTTCTTCGATTTGAGCATTGACCTTGGTCAATTCATTCTGAACTTGTAATAGCTTGGTCTGCATAAACACAACGCTAACTGCCAGGATAATCATTGTTGCAGCAATCGAAACATAGAAGGCCTTTTCCACACGTGAAAAACCTTTAAACTTCGTTTGCAATAACTGGCTTGTTTTTTCGATTCTTTCTGCCATGTTTTTCCTCTTACTTGTGAATTTTTCTAGCCACGCGCAACTTGGCTGAATGCGAACGATTGTTGGCTTCTAGCTCTTCTGCACTTGGCAAGATTGGCTTACGGGATACCAATTCCATCTTAGGCTTAAGATCGTCTGGAATGAAGGGCAAGCCTTTCGGAACCTCGACTGTTGAAGCTTCCTTGAACAGTTGTTTAGTCAAGCGGTCTTCCAGCGAATGGAAGGTAATGACTGAGATTCTACCATCCAGAGCCAGCATATCCATGGCCTGCTGGATGGATTCATCAGCTGCTCCCAGCTCATCATTGACTTCGATTCGGATAGCCTGAAAAATCTGCTTGGCAGGGTGCCCCTTTTTCTTGAGTTCCTTAGCAGGTTTGGCAGACTTGATAATTTCTGCCAACTCAGTCGTCGTCTCGATTGGTTTCACCTCACGCGCTTGCTCAATCTTGCGGGCAATCTGTTTAGAGAATTTATCCTCACCATACTTGAAAAAGATCCGAACCAAGTCATGATAGTCATAATGATTGACCACCTCATAGGCCGTCAGACTAGCTTCCTGATTCATGCGCATATCCAGTGGTGCATCTTTTTTATAAGAAAAACCACGCTCACGCTGATCTAGCTGAGGACTAGACACTCCCAAGTCATAACAAATTCCATCAATTTCCCGGACACCAGCTTCGCGCAAACGTGCCTGCAAATGACGGAAGTTATCCTTGATAAAGGTTACCATCCCTTTTTCGATATAGGGGGCCAAACGTTTTTGCGCATTGTCAATAGCATTCTGGTCCTGGTCAAAGGCATAGAGATGTCCTTTTTCGCTCAATTTACTTAATAAATACTCGCTATGGCCTGCTCCGCCCAAGGTCGCATCAACGTAGATACCGTCAGGTTTTACGTCAAGCATATCAATCGTTTCATGAAGCAAGACCGTTACATGATGAAATTCTTTTGTCATATCCCATCTATTTTACCACAAATCTGACCAGCTTGCACTTGTCAGGCAAAGCTAGAGACCTTCGAAAAAAATTCTCAAAAAAATGTCACATATACTTAACATATCCCTCTCGAAAGAATATAATATAGTCAAATATATGCGACATACCAGAAAGGAGACCATATGAACCGTGTCAAAGAATTCCGCAAGGAACTGGGCATTTCCCAGCTCGAGCTCGCCAAGGATATCGGTGTCTCGAGACAAACCATCAACATGATTGAAAATGACAAGTACAATCCAACTCTGGAACTCTGTCTCAATCTCGCCCGCAGCCTCCAAACTGACCTCAACAGTCTCTTTTGGGAGGATAATTTTTAAAAAAGGAGCAAACTCATGAAAAAAGAAACCTTTACTGAAAAACTTATCAAACGCACATACGGCATTTCTGATCCTCTTGACGAATACAAACGGCGCGAAGCCGATCGTATCGGCAACCAAGTCTTTATCATACTCTTTTATCTGATGATTTTCGGCAATATTATTCCGCTCGTTCTTGCCTATAAATTTCCTCAACTAGTAGCTTTAGTCTATCCTCCTCTGATTTTAGTGATTGCTCTCATCTCTGCTGGATATGTCACCTACCAAATGCAAAAAACAGGGATTACAACCATTGAACCAGATATGTTGAGCGAGAAAGAAAGTAAGCAACTACACTACCCAGGTCTTAAAGCGGGTTTGTTCTTTGGCCTATGGATGTTTTTTATAACTCCTCTTCTCCATATACTCATGGGTGAAGGTCAAGACTATTTTCATTCTCTTCTCACTATAAGAAATGCTTTAACAAGTATTCTCGGTTCTATCTTCTTCGGAGCGAGCATACAGTTCCTCATCTCCCGTCGTATTCGAAAAGCCAAGAAAGACCAAGAAGACGAATAGGAGGTGCCTCATGAAATCATTACAAAATTTACTGCTAACTCATATTTTAGTCGGCATCTTTATAACCTTTTTCTTAGTTCATGGCCATATTACACGTCCATTTCTGATGGTCTTCCTGTTAGCTCTTCCTGTCTTGAACAAGGGACAGAGATTTCAGAAAATCAAATCCAAAAAAATACGCCTTCTAAACGCATCTCTCTGCTTTATTCTCGTATGCTTACCACAACTCTTAACGAATTCTATGGATTGGAGATATCTCGTATTTCTAACCATTTGCATCATTTTTAGTCTAATCTACTGCTATACTCTCTATCAACTCTTTAGAGAAGCCAATACAAAATAATGTTTTAAGAGATCACCCCCATGAAAAAAGAAGATTTCACCACTCGTTTACTCAAACTATTCTTTCACATACAAGACCCCCTTGATGAATGCCGCCAAGAGATAATCTACAGAGCTTGTGCTCGAGCCTTGATTCAAATCGTTTACTCTTCCCTCCTACTCTTCTTGTTTTATCTTCTATTTGGACGCTTCATAGAATTGGTTCGAGATGCTATGCCCTACCTCTATTTTGGTCTTATCTTCATCCTCTCGTTCAGGGCGAGAATAGCAGTTCGAGACTTACATTTGGATAAGGACGACCAGTCCGAGATTCATCACAAAAGCTACAGCAAAAGTCAAATCCAAGTTCGTAGTTGGGGTGTATTCCTCATCATTCAGCTTGGTCTCTTCCTCTTACTAATCTTTCATAAACTCTTTGTTCAACGTCTTCCCCTCGATACCTTTTGGGAAAATCTCTCCCAAACTGAAAGATTGCTACCTTTGCTAGTATGTAGCGTTGGGACTGGAGCAATCTTTGGAACCATGACCTACGCCTTTTTATCGGAACACGGGGTGAAACACTCTGAATCAGTAACGTATAAGGAAAATATAGAAAAATGACAAGCATATATGATTTTTCCGTTTTGAACCAAGACAAGCAACCAATCCCACTAGATCATTATCGTGGCAAGGTTCTCTTAATCGTCAACACTGCTACTGGATGTGGTTTAACGCCCCAGTACCGAGGACTCCAAGAACTCTATGATCGCTATCACGATCAGGGCTTTGAAATCTTGGATTTCCCTTGCAATCAGTTTATGGGACAAGCACCCGGTAGCGCAGAGGAAATCAACGCCTTCTGTAGTCTACATTATCAAACTACTTTTCCTCGTTTTGCCAAGGTCAAGGTCAACGGAAAGGAAGCAAATCCTCTCTACATTTGGTTAAAAGACCAGAAATCTGGCCCTCTAGGAAAACGAATTGAATGGAATTTCGCTAAGTTTCTCATTGGTCGAGACGGGCAAGTCCTTGAGCGCTTCTCATCCAAAACAGACCCCAAAACTCTCCAAGAGTCTATTGAAAATCTGCTCTAACCTCTTTTCACTCCGACCCTTCATTTCTAAAACTAAATGAAAGGTCGGATTTTTCTTTAAAAAGTAAACTATTTTCTTTAATTTCTGTTTATTTTTTTAGTTTTTACTCTTGCATTTTTTAAAATAATTTAGTATATTTGTTATATTAAGCATTTCAGCTGTTTTAAGGGAGAAAATGGCTTTTTAAATTTTTTATCTTAAAATGAAAGCGCTTTATAGCGCAGGAGGTTGGATACAGTAAATAAAAAAACTGAGATTATTTGTCTCTCGTTTGAGAGCAGAAGTAGATTGTTACCAAGTTCAACTTGGGCTTTGGCAGTAGCTGACTGCCTTGATAAAAACTAGGAGTATATTATGAATCGATACCTCTTTGAAAAAGGGCAAACTTTTAGCATTCGGAAGTTGACTGTAGGTGTGGCCTCGGTCATGGTCGGACTAGCATTTTTTGCTTCAGGAACTGCTCTAGCTGATGAAAATCTTCCCGATGGAAAATCAAACCTTGAGAGTAAAATTGAGCAGGTTTCCAATCTAGAAGAAAACAAAGTCGAACCCGAAAAGAAAGAAAACCTCAACCAGCCAGCAGCACAGCAATTAGAAAAAGAAGAAGCTCCTGCTGATACAAGTAAGGCTGATCTGCTCCCTGAAGAAATTCACGATCAAGCATATCCTGACACCGACGTCAAACCTCTCAAAACTTCAGCTACCGTAGAAAAGGCTGAAAGTCCTCAAGTTGAATCAAAAAGTATTTTGAAATCAAAGGAAGAAGAGAACGCTCAAAAAGATAATCGTGCTATTATTAACGGCGGTTTGGATCTCAAGCATATTCAATATGAGGGACAACCCGCAACTGCTGCCACTATGGTCTACAGCATTTATAATGGTGGAGCTCAACGATACATCGTTTCTGGTTCTGGTATTTTCGTAGCTCCTAACGTCTTCTTGACAGTTGCCCATAACTTTTTAGACAAAGAAGGCCATGTTCGCGGTGGAGACTCCGCACGCTTCTATTACAATCTAGGATCCAACGCCCCTGTTAAAAATTCTCAGCCAAATTCAGGAAATACAACCCTTTTCCAAGAAAAAGATATCCACTTCTGGAACAAAGAAGAGTTTAGCAAGGGATATCAGAATGACTTGGCAGCAGTTGTAGCGCCTGTCCCTGTACAAATTGCAAGCCCAAATAAAGCAGCAACTTTTGTACCACTCGCTGAGCATAAGACTTACAAAGCAGGGGATCCTGTCAGCACGATTGGCTATCCAACAGACTCTAGTTCGAAAGAACTCAAGCAGCCTATCGTAGCTGGTCAACTCTATAAAGCTGACGGCAAGGTAAAATCTGTTGAACCTTATGATGACAAGGGAGCTACTAGCATCACTTACCAAACAACTTCTGTATCTGGTTTGTCTGGTGGTGGAATTATCAATGGTGATGGAAAAGTCATCGGTGTCCACCAGCGCGGAACAGTTGATAATGCGAATATTCCTGAGAAGGATCGCTTTGGTGGTGGACTTGTCCTCTCTCCTGAACAACTCAAATGGGTTAAAGAACTCATTGACAAATATGGTGTCAAGGGCTGGTATCAAGGTGATAATGGTAAACGTTATTACTTTACACCCGAAGGTGAAATGCTTAGAAATAAGACAGCTGTCATCGGAGAAAATCAGTACTCCTTTGATGAGAGCGGTGTCGCTACTCTAGTCAAGGGAATTGATTACGGACGTGTCGTTGTCCAACACGTGGACGAGGCAGGCAATACAGTCAAAGAAAACGATACTTTCTTAGATAAAACAGAAGTGGGAACTGGCTTTGACTATGATTTCAAGAAAGCAATCACTCCAACCGAATTCTACAAGCAAAATCTAGAAAAATACCAGATTGTTTCCATTGATGGGGTTGAGATTCAGAAGCAACTAAAAGACGAGTGGAGCCACAATGTCGTTAGCAAGACAGCTCCTGGAACCCGTGTCATCAAGGTAGTCTATAAAGTCAATAAAGGTTCCTTCAAAGTTTACTACCGTCAAAAAGGAACAAGTACTGAACTAGCTGAGGCAACAATTGATAACAATGAAGGCCAAGAGTATGATGTTTCCTTTGTCAACACCTTCCATGCAAAAGACATTGCTGGCTACCGTCCAGTCAAGGCTAGTTTGGAAGCAACCATCCAGCATAAAGGTGTGAATGAAGTCGTCTTTGAATACGAACCAATCGCTGATACATCCAATCCAACGACTCCGACTCCTCCAGTCGCTCATCCAGAAGATAAAGAAACTGAGATTGGCAATCATGGACCTCTTCCAAGCAAGGTCCAACTCGATTACCACAAGGAAGAATTGGCAGCCTTCATTCACTACGGAATGAACACTTATACTAATTCCGAGTGGGGAAATGGAAAAGAAGACCCTCGATACTTCAATCCAACCAACTTGGATACAGATCAGTGGATCCGTACTCTGAAGGAAACTGGCTTCAAACGAACCATTATGGTGGTTAAACACCACGACGGTTTCGTTGCTTATCCATCTAAGTATACCAACCATACCGTAGCTGCTAGCCCATGGAAAGATGGAAAGGGTGACCTTCTCGAAGAAGTTTCCAAGTCTGCTAGCAAGTATGACATGAATATGGGTGTATACTTGTCACCATGGGATGCCAACCATCCAAAATACCATGTTGCAACCGAAAAAGAATACAACCAATACTATCTCAACCAACTGAAAGAAATCCTTGGAAATCCGAAATACGGAAATAAAGGCAAATTCATCGAAGTTTGGATGGACGGTGCGCGTGGTAGCGGTGCCCAAAAAGTAACCTATACTTTTGATGAGTGGTTCAAATACATCAAAGAAGCTGAAGGAGATATCGCCATCTTCTCTGCTCAACCGACAAGCGTTCGCTGGATCGGAAATGAACGTGGTATCGCAGGTGACCCTGTCTGGCATAAAGTCAAACGCGCCAACATCACAGACGATGTGAAAAACGAATACCTCAACCACGGTGACCCAGATGGTGATATGTACTCTGTAGGGGAAGCTGACGTTTCGATCCGTTCTGGTTGGTTCTACCATGACAATCAACAGCCGAAATCACTCAAAGAGTTGATGGACATCTACTTCAAGTCTGTTGGTCGTGGAACCCCACTCCTTCTCAATATTCCACCAAATAAAGAAGGAAAATTTGCAGATGCGGATGTGGCTCGCTTGAAGGAATTCAAGGCAACCCTAGACCAAATGTATGCGACTGACTTTGCCAAAGGTGCCACTGTAACAGCAAGTTCTACTCGTCAGAACCACCTCTACAAAGAAAGTCACCTGACTGACGGTAAAGATGATACGAGCTGGGCGCTCTCAAATGATGCCACAACTGGTAGTTTCACAGTCGATTTAGGGCAAAAGAGACGTTTTGATGTTGTTGAACTCAAAGAAGACATCGCCAAAGGTCAACGTATCTCTGGTTTCAAGATTGAAGTTGAAATCAACGGACGCTGGGTGACTTACGGAGAAGGTTCAACTGTTGGTTACCGTCGCTTGATTCAAGGTAAGCCTGTAGAGGCACAAAAAATTCGTGTGACCATCACAGGAGCACAAGCTACACCAATCTTGAACAACTTCTCTGTCTACAAAACGCCAAGTAGTATTGAAAAAACAGACGGCTATCCTCTTGGACTTGAATACCACTCAAATACAACAGCGGATACAGGCGGTACAACTTGGTACCATGAATCTGAAGGTGTTCGTGGCACTTCTATGTGGACCAATCAAAAAGATGCCAAAGTAAGCTATACCTTCACAGGAACCAAGGCCTATGTCGTCTCTACAGTCGACCCAGGTCATGGAGAAATGTCCGTCTACGTTGATGGTCAAAAAGTTGCGGATGTGCAAACTAAGAACGCAAGCCGTAAACGCAGCCAAAAAGTCTTTGAGACAGGTGATTTAGCACCAGGCCAACACACTATTACTCTTGTAAATAAAACAGGTGAACCAATTGCTACAGAAGGGATCTACACCCTAAACAATGATAGCAAGGGAATGTTTGAACTCGAGTCTACTAACTACGAAGTCGAAAAAGGAAAACCAGTCACTGTTAAGATTAAACGTGTTGGTGGAAGCAAGGGAGCTGCTACTGTTCGCTTCATCACGGAACCTGGAACTGGAGTTCACGGTAAAGTTTACCAAGATACAACTCAAGATGTGACTTTTGAAGATGGAGAAACAGAAAAGACTGTTACCATCCCAACGATTGACTTTACAGAACAAGCTGACTCTGTCTTTGACTTCAAAGCCAAGCTCACTTCTGTCACTGATGGTGCCTTGCTCGGTTTTGCTACCGATGCAACCATCCAAGTGATGAAGGCTGAGTTGCTGATCAAGGACCAAACAAGCTATGATGACCAAGCTAGTCAGTTGGATTACAGTCCTGGCTGGCACCATGAAACCAATTCTGCAGATAAATACCAAAAGACGGAGTCTTGGGCTTCCTTTGGTCGCTTAACTGATGAGCAAAAGAAAAAGACAACTGTCACAGCCTACTTCTACGGTACTGGACTTGATATCAAGGGATTTGTAGATCCAGGTCACGGTATCTACAAGGTCTTCTTAGATGGTAAAGAAGTTCCTTACCAAGATGGCATGGGAAATTCTTCGACTATTGATGGCAAGAAATACTTTAGCGGTCACGCTACCCAACGCCAAGGCAATCAAACTCTGGTTAGCCTAAAAGGTCTTGATGAAAACTTGCACGTAGTCACCCTTCAACTAGATCCTGATCGAAACGATTTGTCTCGAAATATCGGTATCCAGGTGGATCAATTCATCACTCGTGGTGAAGGAAGCGGACTCTATAGCAAAGAAGAGCTTCTCCAATCCATCACTAAATGGAAGGACGATTTGGCTAACTTTGACCCAACAGGATTGAAAAATACCCCTACTGCACGCCAAGCTTTCCAAGCAAATCTAGACAAATTGAAAAACCAACTCAGCGCTGAAACTGTAGATGCTCAGGATGTTATGTTGACAGTAAGTACTTTGCAAGATATCCTAAGCAAGGACGAAAACTACCAAAAACCTGGCGAAGAACCTAGTCCAGAACAGCCTGCTGAACCGAAACAGCCGGAAATCGAATACAATAAAGCCATGGCTAGCTTGACAGAAGCCATCGAGAAAAAAGTCGGTGAGCTTGGTTCTAACAATGACGCTAAGAAGAAATTAATTGAACTAGCAAATCAAGCAATCGCTGCTATTCAAGAGGCCAAGACTCAAGAAGAAGTTAATAAAGCGCTAGAATCCGCTCTTGAACAAATTAGCAAGCTTGAAGCAGCTAAGCCGGAGAAACCAGCTGAGCCTGAGAAACCAGCTGAACCTGAAAAACCGGCTGAACCGGAGAAACCAGCTGAGCCTGAGAAACCAGCTGAGCCTGAGAAACCAGCTGAACCTGA